>NZ_JBEPCY010000007.1:0-332550 GCF_040299965.1 Streptomyces sp. NPDC000594
GTCGGGTGCGGGGGCGCGGCGGCCGGGTTCCGGCGGGTGCCGGGGACGGTCGGCGGGGCGGGAGGGCGGGGATGAGCTGCACACCGGGGCCCGGGACCTTTCGGCTGCTCGACGCGTGGATCGGATGGGACCCCGACACCGGCGGGGATGTGCCGGGGACCCGGGACATCACCGGCTTCGACGACCCCGAGGGGATCCGGCTGGCCCACCGGGACGTACCGGAGGGGCCCACCAGGAGCAGCCTGCTGCCCTGGTTCCCGGACCGGCGGCTGGCCCCCGGGTGCCGGCCCGGCAGCTGGTACTTGCTGGTCCCGGGGCGGAACCCGCGGCTGTTGCGGCGCGACGGCTGCGGCGACTGGCTGCCGGTCTGGCCACCGGAGTGCGGCCCGTCCCCGCTGCGCCGCCCGGTGTCGGTCGCCGCGCGCGGGAACCGGATCGCCGTGGTGGAGCCCGGCCGGGTGCTGGTGTGGGACCGGGCCGGGGAGCGGCTCACCTCGGTCGTCGTCCTCCCGGGTGCCCGCCGGGCGGCCCTCGCCCCCGGGGGCGAACTGCTGGTCGCCCGCCGGGGCCGTACCGATCTGCGCCGCTACGGCCCGGACGGGCGGCCGCGCGGCACGGTGCGCACCGGGGCCACCGGTGAGGTGATCGGCGTCCGGGCGGGCCCGGACGGCACGGTGTGGCTGCTCACCGAGGACCGGTCCCGGCTGTGGCTCCACCGGGGCGGCCGGGGTGGCCCCTTCCACCCCGCCACCGTGGCGGAGTTGGCCGCCGCGCTGCCCCCGAGCACCCTGGTGTCGGCCGGCGCGGACGGCTTCTGTCTGCGGGAGCCTGGCCCGGAGTCCCCCGTCACCTCCTGCTTCACCTGGTGCGGCGCGCCCCGTGCCACCCCGCCGCCCCCGGGCGGCACCTACCCGACCTCGGGGGTGCTGCTGACCCGGCCGATCGACAGCGGGATCGCGCGCTGCCGCTGGCACCGGGTGCGGGTGGAGGCGACGGTGCCACCGGGTACCTCCGTCGCCGTGGAGGTCGTGGTCTCCGAGGACGACCAGTACGAGGAGAGCGACTGGCAGCGGATGCCGCCGGGCCTTCCCGATGTCCTGGTCGACCAGCCCCCGGGCCGCTTCCTGCGGCTGCGGCTGCGGCTTGCGAGCGATGGTTCGGCCACCCCGGTGATCCGCCGGGTGCGGCTGGACTTCCCCCGGGTGACCAGCGCGGATCTTCTGCCGCCCGCCTTCCGGGAGGATCCCGCCGCCGATGACTTCACCGAGCGGTTCCTGTCGCTGTTCGACGCGACCCTGTCCGGTCTCGACCGGACCATCGAGCGGATGCCCGCCCTGCTGGACCCCGACGGGGTCCCGGACCGGGCGCTGCCCTGGCTCGCGGGGCTGCTGGGGCTCGCCTACGAGTCCGGCTGGTCCGCCGCGATCCGCCGGGAGCTGCTGGCCGCCGCGCCGGAGCTGTACCGCCGCCGGGGCACCCCCTGGGCGCTGCGCGAGGCGGTCCGCATCGTGTTCGGGGTCGCGCCGGTGATCGACGAGTCGGCGGCGGACCGGCGCTGGGCGCAGATCCGGGCGGCCGGGGCGCCGGGGGGCGAGGGGCTGGGCACGGTACGGCTGTTCGGCCGGTCGGCCGGCCGGTTCCGGGTGGGTGGTTCGGCCCTGGGCACGGCACCGCTGCGCGCCTTCGGCGACCCGGACGCCGATCCGCTCACCGCGCACGCGTTCCGGTTCCGGCTGCTGCTGCCCGCGGGCTCGGTGGACGAGCGGGCGCTGGCCCGGCTGGTGCGGCGTCAGGCGCCCGCCCACACGGTCGGATCGGTCCGTACCGGCGGTGGCGGATTCGTGGTCGGCCCGCGCTCCACGGTCGGGGTGGACACCGCGTTCGTCCCGCTGCCGCCGCCGGTCCTGGGCGGTGCCCGGCCGCCGCGGCTCAACCGTGACGCGGTGTTGCGGCCGGGACCGCGCGGAACGCGGTGCGGTGTGGGTGTGGGTGTCGTGTCCGCCGTCGGTGTGCACACGTGGATGTCTTGAGAGGACGGGGCGATGAGCGGGAACGAGAGCGGATCGGCGGCGGGTTTCGAGGCTCCGCCACTGCGCAGGCTGCGGTACTTCCACGGCCAGATGCTGGGGGCCCGGGACTTCCAGCGGGAGCAGGACTACCTCCGCGAGAAGCTGAAGCTGCGGATGCGCTGTCTGCTGGGGTACGGGGTGGTGTGCGGGCTGCACGTCCGGCCGGTGCGGCCCCCGGGCGGCGACTGCGCGGACGGCGAGGACACCCCTCCCCCGGTGGAGACCGGGGTGGAGACGGGGGTGGATCCGGCGGCGGAACCCGGGGCCGCCGGGGAGACCGCGGAGACGGCGGACAGCTCCGGCGGCGGTGACGGCGCGGACCGTACCCGGCGCCGGGCGCTGGTGCGGATCACCCCCGGCCTCGCGGTGGACTGCGACGGCCACGAGGTGGTGGTCCGGGACGGCTGCACCATCGACCTCTGGAAGGCGCTGCCGCCGGACGAGCGCGACACGGACACCGTCTGGATCGGCGTCGAGTACGCGGAGCGGCCGGTCGAGCCCACCCGGGCGGTCTACAACGACGGCTGCGCCGAGGCCCCCGACTGCGAGTTCGGCTGGACCGAGGAGTGCTGGACGGTCCGGGTCACCGGCTGTGAGCCGCCCCGCGACCGGCGCTGCGACAGCTGCTGCTCGCGCTGCTCGCACCGGGTGCTGTGGCTGGCCCGGATCGACCGGGTGAACTGGCACCGGCCGGTACGCCCGGAGCAGATCCGGATGGATGTCCGGCGCCCCTTCGGCCGCCGGGTCCCGACGGTGATCACCGGGGTGAACTGGATCCACGGCCACACCTACAGCGTCGAGGAGGCCCGCGCGCTGCTGGGCACCCAGGACGAGAGCGGCGGGCTGGTGGTGCGGTTCTCCGACGGGGTACGGGTGGACACCCTGCGCCCCGGGGTGGTGGAGATGCAGGTGATCGAGGGCGGCGCCGGGCGCTCCGCCTCCACCTGGTACATGGGCGGTGACTTCCGGGAACCCTGCGGGGACGAGGAGGAGTTCACCGACACCTTCCGGTACCGGCAGACCACCCGCGAGACCCTCCAGGACGGCGACCGGGTGCTGATCACGGTCCGTACCGCCTTTCTGCTGGACCGCTGCTGCCATCCGGTCGACGGGACCCATGTCGGCGGGAAGGTGCCGCTGATCGAGGAGGGACACCCGCACGACGGCGCGGCGGACGCGGCGGACGGAGCGGACTCGTCGGACGGGACGGACCCGGCGGGCGGTGGGGGACGGGGCGGCTGTGTGCTGCCGCCGTCCGGTGTCGGCCCCTGGACCTCGGGCTCCGGGGCGGGCGGCGACACGTTCGAGAGCTGGTTCTTCGTGAAGGAGCGCTGATCATGGGAACAGGTTGCGGTTGCGGCTGCGACGGCGCCCCCGCCGGGGGGACGGCGACGGTCCCCGACGGCTCCGGGGCGCTGGGGACCTCCCCCTTCGTCCGGCCCCGCTTCTTCGCCGGTCAGCTGCTGACGGAGGACGATCTCGGGCTGCTGGTCGACTACATGACGGCGAAGAGCCGTCTGCACCACCGTTCGCTGTACGGGCCGGGGGTGGTCCGGGGCCTGGATGTCGCCTGTGACCCCTGCGGCGGCGGCAGTGTCACGGTGACCCCCGGGCACGCGCTGGACTGCGCGGGCCGCGACATCGTGCTGGCGTGCTCGCTGCGGGTCGATGTGCGGGCCCTGGTGCGGGAGCGGCGGATCGCCTCGCTCGGGGTGGACTGCGGCGAGCCGTGCGAGGAGGACGGGGCGCGCCGTTACGGCCTGTATGTGCGGTACGAGGAGCTGCCGGTGGACCCGGTGGCCCCGTACGCGACCGAGGAGCCCTGTCCCTCGCCGGGGTGTGTGCCCTCGCGGGTACGGGAGGGGTTCCGCTTCGTCGTCGGCCCGGAGTGCGCCGAGGACCACGGCCACAACCCGGGCACCCGGCTGCTCGCGGTCCTCGGGGACCGGTCGGCGGCGGAGACCGTCCGGGAGCGGGACCGGCGGCTGGGCCGGTATCTGGACGCGCTGTACACCGCGGTCCTGGCGCCGAACCGGCCCTTCCTCCTCACCGGGGCGGACGCCCAGCGGTACGCGGTGTCCCTGGCCTATCTGCGGGAGCGGACCACGGGCGGCACCCCGCCGCCGGAGCAGGCACGGGAGCTGACCGAGCGGGTCCGGGCGCTGGCGGCGTCGGTGGCCCGGTTCGACACCTATGACCGGGCCGGTCAGGAGGGTCTGGTGCGCGACCATCCGGATCTCTCCTCGGTGGCGGAGGCGCGGACCGTGCTGGGCGCCGTGTGCGACCGGCTCACCGGCACCGACACGGACGCGGTCTGGCCCGAGGCGGCCCGCCGGTCCCTGGCGCGGGCGGTCGTCACCGAGACCCGGGCCCGGCTTGTGCCGGGGCAGGGCGGCGGGGACGCCCCCCTGGAGCTGCGGATGCTGGCCCAGGGGACACCGCTGAGCCATGCGCTGCGGGTGGAGTTCCGGGGCGATCTCACCCTGGTACGGGAGTGGCTGCTGGGCCGCTTCGACCGGACGGCCGCCCTCACCGACTGCGCGCTGCGCGGGGATGTCACCCGGGTGGAGGTCCCCACGCCGCTGCCGCCGCCACCGCCGGGCAGCACCCTGCCCTCGACCGTGGCGGAGCTGCGGGCGCTCGCGGACGCGGCGGCCGATCTGACCTGGGCGGTGCGCCGGTTCGTCACGGGCGCCGCCTGTGCGACGCTGAGCCCGCCGTGCGGGGAGTGCGGGGACACCGATGTGCTGCTGGCCCGCTTCCGGCTGGAGGGCTGCGATGTGGTGGAGATCTGCGGCGCCACCCGGGAGCAGGTCCTGCCCGGCGGCTCCGCGTACGGCGAGTGGCTGCCGAAGCTGCCCCGGCTGAGGGAGCTGGCGCGCCGGCTGTGCTGTGTGCCGGTGCCCCGGTACGAACCGCCGCGGATCCCGCCGGAGGGCCCGGTGGACCGCCCCTATCCGGCCGGGCTGCTGGACCCCTGGGCACGGACCGGGGAGCTGGAGGAGATGCTGGCCCTGCTGCTGACCCCGGCCCCCGGGGAGACGCCGCCGAAGGGGCTGCGGGACCAGTTCTCGCCGCCGGAGCCCGTGGTGTCGGAACTGAGCACCCGGGTGGACGAGCTGACGGCGACCCTGGCGGGGCTGCGGTCCGCCCTGGAGGGGACCCGGCGGGAGCTGGACGAGGCACGGGAGGGGCTGCGGCTGGTGACCCAGCGGGTGCCGCAACGGCTCGGGCCCCGGCTGGAGGCGCTGGAGAAGGCCCCGGGGGCGTCCCCGCAGCCGCCCGCGAAGCCTCCGGTCAAGCCTCCGGTGAAGCGGACGCGCGCGCCCAGGGCCCCGAAGACGCCGAAGGCCGGTGAGACCTCATGACGGGCCCGCTGCGCCCCGCGTTCCACGAGGGCCAGATCCTCGCCGCCGCGGATCTGTCGGCGGCGGTGGCGCACGCCCGGGGGCAGACGGCCCGGCATGCGGCGCAGCTGCACGACTGGGGCATCGCCGAGGGGCTCGGCCTGGTGACCCGGCCCCGTACCGACCCGCTCACCAACGACCGGTTCGTCGAGGTGAGCGTGGCCCCGGGGATCGCGGTCGACGGCACCGGGCGGGAGGTGGTGGTCGCCGCCCCGGTGGTGCTGCGGGAGAGCGACTTCGAGGAGGTCAACGGCGCCGACCGGATCGGCGGCGAGCTGTATCCGGTCTTTCTGACCGCCGCCGATCTGACCCCGGCGGCCGACCCCCGGCCGGATGTCTGCGGCGTCACCGCCGGGCGGACCCGGGTGGAGGAGGGGTACCGGATCGTCTACGGGCGGCTCGGTGACGAGCGTACGGTCGCGGAGCAGGAGCCGCCGCCGATCGGCGCGGACCCGGCCGAGCCGCCCCGGCGCTGGCTGCTGCTGCTCGGCTATGTCCGCTGGGAGAACGGGCACTTCACCGGGGTGGAGACCACGGCGCGCGGGGTCGCTCCGCGCGGTGCCGGGGTCCGTGCGGACACCGTGTCGAGCCGGTCCGGCTCGCTGGCGCTGCGCACCGGCCGGGAGCCGCAGGAGGGCAAACCGGTCCTGACCCTCTCCGGCGAGGATCCACCGAGCCTGGTCTTCGGGCTGTACGGGGGCGCGGGCACGGTCACCGAGCTGATGACGGTGGCGGCCAACGGGAATCTGTCGATCGCGGGCAGTTTCAGCGGGCGGATGTCGGTCGGGAGCACCCTGGTGGCGTCGGGGACGGCGACCGACGGGATGCTGCTGCCGCTGCCTTCGGGGGTCACCCCCGAACAGGTCGCCGACGGGCGGGTGGTGGTGCATGTGCGGCTGACGCCCCGGGTGCCACCGCTGGCCACGGAGGAGACGCTGTACTGCCCGGTGGCGGCGGAGGTGGACGCCGACGGCCGGGTCCGCTGCCGGATCCGGCTGTACACCCCGGCGGGTCCGGAGCGGTTCGCGGATGTGCCGGGGGCGGTGGACTTCCTGGTCCTGGCGACGGTCCCGGCGACGGCCCCGGCGGCCCGGGCGGCGGGAGGTGACGGGGCATGAGCCTCTCCCCCACGACCCTGTCCGCTCTGTACTGGCGGGAGACCGGCCATGTGGTGGGCGCGCTGTCGCTCACCGGGGCGGGTCCGGTGACGGATGTCGCCGCGCTCACCGGGCGGGTGCTGCCGCTGGGCGTCGGCGTCGCCGGGGCGCTGCCCCTCGCGGTCGCGCTCCCCGCCGACCGGCTGGGCGCGGTCGCGGCCGACGAGGAGCCGGGGGCGCTGGCCGAGCCGCTCTCCTACGGTGTCGAGACGGCCGAGGGGCGGGCGCGGCCCACCCTGGTACGGCTGACCCGCTGGACGGGCGGGATCACCCTGGCCCATGACGGGATCACGGTACGGCTGCCCCAGCCGGTGCTGGCGGCCACCACGGTGGTGGCGCTGGTCGGGGACGCGCAGGAGACCCTTTCGGCACGGGGGGTGATCGGCGAGGGCCGGACCTCGCTGACGCTGCCCCTGTCGGTGGACGACGGTGCCTACGGGGTGCTGGTGCTGGCCGCGGGATGGGCCGGGCGGCTCCACCGGGAGGAGCTGACGACCCGGGCCCCGGGCCCGTGATCACCGTACGGCGGTGCACGGTGACGGTCGTCCGGCGCGGCGGCTGGAGCTGGGGAGAGGATCCCCAGGCGCTGGTGGACCGGGTCATCGACGCTCTTCCGGAGCTGCTGGCGGAGCATTTCGCCGAGGTGCTGGCGGGGGACGGGCCCGATGTGGAGGTCACCGGGCCGCTGACGGTGACGGTCCGGGCGGCCCGTCACCCGGCGGCGGGCGGCCCGGGGCAGCCGGTCGAGATCTCCTTCGGCTCCGCGGAGCCGGCGGTGGTCCCCGTCGGCCCCGGTCCGGCGGACGGTCCCGGGGCCCCGGCGTGGGAGCCGTCCGGGGCGGTGGACCGTCCCGGGTCCCCGCCGGTGGCCGGGGCGCTCTTCGAGGAGCTGGCCGCCCGGGGTGAAGCGGGCGCCCTGCTGGCACTGTTGCCGGACGACACCCTGCGGCTGTGGCTGCGGGCGCTGCTCCCCGGCGGACGGGCGGGGGAACCGGTCGGAGCGGTCCTCGCCGAACTGGCCCGCCGGGGCCCGGCCGTGCCCTCGGCGGCGCCCACGGAACCCGCGGCCGGTGCCCCGGATGCGGCGGGCACCGGCCGGGGCGGCGGCGGGGCCCCGGCGGAGGCCACCGCCTTCGCCGGGGCCCTCGCGGCCGGTGACACCGACGGTGCCGCGCGGGCGCTCGCCGCCGTTCTGGCGGGGCCCGGGGCCGCGGCGGGCGTCCCGCTGCTGCGGGGAGCCGTCGGGCGGCTGGGCGCGGAGGAGTCCGTCCGGCTCTGCTCCGCGCTGACCGCCGTCGCGGAGCCGGGCGCCCTCACGGTCCTCGCGGACCTCCTCGGAAGCGGCAGCGGAACGGCAGCGGAGGCGGCCGGTCCGGTGGCACCGCAGGACCGGGGCGCACCCGGGGAGCCGGATGCCCCCGGGCACCCCGCTCCCCCGGCCCGGCCCGTCCCCCGTACACCCGGCCCGCCCGCCGCGCGGACGGGCGGCGAGGCGGCGGTACGGTCCGTCCTGCCCTATCTGCTGGTGGGGCCGCTGGCCCGGATCGGCTATCTGGACGCGGTGGGCCCGGCCCTCGCCGCCGCCGAACTGGAAGCGGAGGCTCCGCTGTTCGCCATGGCGCTGGCGTACAAGGTGCTGGGCCCCACCGCGCGCGGCTGGCGGCGGGAGCCCGGGGACCGGGAGACGGCGGCGGTCTTCGCGGGGCTCGCGGCACCGCCGCCCGAGGAGGAGCTGACGGACTTCGCCCGCCGGGCGCGTCCCGTCCTCCCCACCCTCGACGCGGTGCTCGCGCTCGCGGTGTGCCGGGGCCATGACCCGGCCGACCCGCTGCTGCTCGCGGGGGCCGGGGGCGGGCTGCTGCTGGTCGACGCCCAGGGCCTGTTCCCCATCGCCTGGTCGGCGCGGGCCGCCGGTCTGCTGCCGCACTGGCGCGCCTGCGGTGCCCCGCCCCTGCTGGTCTGCGGGGAGCCGCCCGCCCCCGGTGAGCTGGGCACCCTCGTCGCCGCCGGGGTACGGACGCTGACCTCGATCCGGCCGCTGCGCGGGGACCCGCTGGTGCGGATCCCGGGGCGGACACCGCTGTGGGCCTCCCCCGGCCCCCCGCCGGACCCCTCGCTCCGCCGGGCCCTGCCCGGGTACGGGGAACGCCTCGTGGAGCTGGTCGGGGCGCTGGTCACCGAGCGGCTCGCGGTACCGCTGGAGGCCCGGGGCGAACTGGAGCGCACGGTGACCCTGGCGGCGGCGCTGGGACTCGCCACGCTCGCCTGGACCCTCTGGCGGGAACGGGAGGTCCCGGACCCGGTGTCGGCCCTGACCCGCTTCGCCGACCTGGACGCCTCCGTCCGCTTCGGCCCGGACACCGTCCGGGTCCGGATCCCGCTGGGCGCGCGCCACGCGGATCTGCTCCGGCGCGGTCTGCTGGCGGATGTCCGCGACGTCCCCTGGCTCGGCGGACGCACCCTGACCTTCTCCGGCGGCTGACCCGATGAGCACCGGGGCGGCCCGCGCCGCACAGGGCCCGGCACCCCGCCGGCCGGGAGCCGGGCGGGCCGGGTCGGGCCGTGGTCAGCCGGCCCGCCTTCCCAGCTGGCGGGATCGGCGCCGGGAGGTGCGCCGTACCCCGGCCCGCGCGGTGGGTCGGCGGCGGATCCGGACCCCCGTCCGGACCGCGACGCGGCGCGAACGCCGCCCGCCGATGACCCCCGTACCCGTAAAGGCCCCCGCGCACCACCCCCCGACCGGACAGGACAGGACCGGGGAGAACACCGGAGGACGGCCTCCGGCACCACCGCGCGGAGGGGGAGGAGATCCGCGGTCCGTACGGCCGCGCGGGTTGCGGCGGGGCGGGTCCACCCGGCCGGCCGCGACGCTCCCCCGCCTGACGGGTCCGGCACACACGGCGAGGCATCGATGGACCCGGCCCGCCGGACCGCGCGGCGCCGCACGGGTCCGCCCCCACGGCCGCACCGGACCATGACCCGATGGAACAGGGGCTCCCCCTCCGCCCGCGCGAGAGGCGCCCGGCACACCCCAGGAGGCGAACATGACCGCGTACGCGGTGGAACATCTGCGGATCCGGCTCGCCGGAGTGCATGAGGCGCTGCGCGAGGCCGTGGCGGAGCGGGCCGCGCTGTCGGCGCGGCTGGCGCGGCCGGATCTGGTGCCGTACTGCGTGACGGATGATCAGGTCGGGGTGCTGCTGGAGGAGGTGGACGCGCTGGCCGGGGCGGCGGAGGTGAGCGCCCCGCACGGGCCGGCCGAGGACGGCGGGGGCGGGGAGCGGGAGCTGCGGCGGCTGGCCGCGGCCGAGGGCGCGGTCCTGCCGCTGGACGCGCTGGCCACCCGGTTCGGGCTGGACCGGGTGGCCCAGGATCTGCTGCTGCTGGCGCTCGCGCCCGAGCTGGACCAGGGGTACGAGCGGATCTACGCGTATGTCGTGGACAGTCTGGAGCGGCGGCTGCCCTCCGTGGAGCTGCTCATCACCGTCGGCTCCCCCGCCGGGGCCCCGGGCGCACGGCTGCTGCGGCGCCGGGCGCTGTCACCGGAGGCACCGCTGCGCCGGTACGGTCTGCTCCGGGCCCATGGCCGGGCCCCGGTGGAGCTGGCCCAGGAACTCCTGCCCGGCCCGGGGGTGTTCGGCTTTCTGCTGGGCTGGGGCGGCGAGGCGGGGCTGCTCGGCCACGACCCCGGCGAGCTGCCCGGCACCGGTCCGCAGGGCGTCCCCCCGTACCCCTCGTCCCGGGCACTGACCCGGCTGGGCCATGCGCTGGGCACCGGCTCCATCGATCTGGCCGGGCTGTGGGGGTGTGCCCCCGGCGGTCAGCTGGACGCGGTCCGGGCGCTGGCCCATGCCTCGGGGCGGCCGGTGCGGCGGCTGACGGACGACCCGGAGGCGGATGTCCGTACGGCGGCGGCGCTGGGCGCGGTGCTGTGGATCCCCACCGATGTGCTGCGCGAGGGACGGCCGGAGCCGGAGCCGGGCGCGGGACCGTCCTTCCCGCCGCCGGGCGACGCGGTCGCCGCCGTGCTGATGCGTTCCCGTACACCGGTCTGTCTCACCGGGGTACGGCCCTGGCGGCCCGCCGGGCTGCTGGCGGGCCGGGCCTACGCGGAGCTGACCATCCCGTCGCCGGGGCTGCCGGACCGGCGGGCGATGTGGTCGGCGGCCCTGCCCGGTCTGGACGGGGAGCTGCTGGAGGATCTGGCGGCCCGTTACCGGATGAGCACCGGTGAGCTGCGCGCGGTCGCCTCGGTCGCGGACGCCGGGGCGCGGCTGGCGGGCAACGGCCGTCCGGAGCCGGTGGCCGGGCATGTGGCGCCCGCGGTCGCCACCGTGACCCGGGGCCGGGGCGGCGGCGCCGTCCAGGCGATCACCCCCCGGCGCACCCTGGAGGACCTGGTGCTGCCCCGGGCCCAGGCACGGCAGCTCCAGGAGATCGTCTCGGCCTCCCGGGCGTGGCCCCGGGTGGCGGAGAGCTGGGGCTTCGCCCGGCGTTCGGCGCATGGCGGGGTGAAGGCGCTCTTCACCGGGGAGCCCGGGACCGGCAAGACGCTCTCCGCCGAGATCGTCACCGGTCTGCTCGGGCTCGAACTGCTGCGGGTGGATCTGGCGCAGCTGGTCTCCAAGTGGGTGGGCGAGACCGAGAAGAATCTGGAGGCGGCGTTCCGGCAGGCCGAGGAGAGCCATGCGGTGCTGCTGTTCGACGAGGCGGACGCGGTCTTCGGCAAGCGCGGCGAGGTCCGGCAGGGTACGGACCGGTACGCCAATGTGGAGGTCGGCTATCTGCTCCAGCGGCTGGAGGCCAGTGACGGTCTGGTGATCCTCACCAGCAACCTCAAGGACAACATCGACCCGGCGTTCACCCGGCGGTTCCACTTCGTGGTGCACTTCCCCCGCCCCGCCGTCCCCGAGCGCCACCGGCTCTGGCGCCTGGCCTTCCCGCCGGAGGCGCCGCTCGCCCCCGATGTGGACCTCGACGCCGTCGCCCGGCTGGACCTGACGGGCGCGGGCATCGCCTCCGCCGCCCGTACCGCGGCCCTGGCGGCGGCGGACGGCGGTGGCTCGACGATCACGATGCGGCATGTCGTCCGGGGGGTGGCGCGCCAGTTCCAGCGGGAGGCCCGGCTGTTGCGCCCGTCGGAGCTGGCCCAGTACGCGGAGCTGCTCGCGGAGGACGCCTGAGGTATCGACCGGGCCCGCCGCTCAGGGCTCGACCCGGTGGACGAGCGCGGCGCCGTCGTCGCCTCCGCTCAGCAGCAGGGTGCCGTCGGGGGTGAAGGCGAGGGACTTGATCCGGCTCCGGTGGCACTGCCGGGCGTCGAGCAGGACACCGTCGCCGAGTCGCAGCACGAGCAGGTAGCCGGAGAAGGTGCCGAGGACGCAGTGTTCGCCGTCGGGGTGGAAGGCGGCGGAGAGCGTGCCCCCGGAGCCGGCGCCGAAGGTGTCGGGACAGTGCGGCTCGTTCCGGCCGGTACGCCAGAGCACGGCGGAACGCTCATGGGCATCGAGGGCGAGCAGATACTCCCCGGTGGGCCCGTAGCCGAGCCAGTGGAGGCGCTCGGGTGCCCCGTCGAGGACGGTGGGCGGCGTACCGGCGGGCAGGGGGTGGACCCGTACGGTCGGTTCACCGGAGCCGCCGACGGCGAACGCGGCCCGGTCGGGGTGGATCGCGGTCAGCGGGGAGAGGAGGGAGAGGACGGGGTCACGGGAGCCCGGGGGGTCCTGCTCCCACAGGGTGCGGCCCGTCCCCAGATCGAGGATCCGGGCGCGCTCGCCTCCGGTGGCGAGGAGGGGTCCGGTGACGGACGCCCAGACCACCTCCCCGTCGACGGGTTCGGTCCACCGGCCGGTGGTGCCGTCCCGCAGGAAGAGGCGCTTCCGGGTGATTCCGGCCACGGCGAGCGTCCCGTTCCCCGCGCGGACCAGGACCTGGCAGGTGTCCCCGCCGTCCGCCAGGGGGCAGGGTCCGGGGCCGAGCAGCGGGACCCCCGAGGGGAGGCTCCAACGGCTGAGCGCCGGGTGCCCGTCGTCGGTGGCCCACTGTCCGACGACCACATCCGTGCCGTCGGGGGCTATCGCGAGCCGGGTGACGAGCGAAGGGTTGGTCAGTGGCAGAGGTCGGGGTGGCTGGGTGAGTCTCATCAGACGATCGGCTTCCCTGTCTTGTCGACAAAGGGGCGGCCGTCGATGCGCTTGGCGCCCGGTGCCCCGCCGTCGGCGATTTCACTGGTGAAGGACGTTCCGAGTTCGCGTTGCTGACCGTACTGGTCTCCGCCCGCCTGGAGCTTGGTGTTGTGGGCCGCGGTGATGAGCCTCCAGTTGGTCTGGTCGACATTGTGGGCCCGGCGCTCCGCGTCACCCTGCTTGTGTCCGTCACTCTTCCACTGCGTGGCGAGCGCCTTCTTGTGGTCGACGTGGTACGCGGTGGCGGTGATGTCGGAGACCTTGAGCTTGCCCTGGTCGAAGTGGAGGAGTGCGTCCTTGGGGAGTTGCAAGGCGACGTCGAGCAGGACGAGCGCGGCCCTGCCGGCGGGTTTGGCCAGCTTGAGGGCATCCCCCACGGCCTGGGCCACCGCCTTCTTCTGGGCGGTCCGCCAGGACCCGGACTTCGACTTCCAGCCACTGCCCAGGACATAGAGCCGGGTGCGCACGGGGTAGCCGGGCGGCAGCAGCCGTTCCTTCGGAGGGTCGACGAACTGCTTCATCGCGGGCAGTTTGCTCAGGGCGGGAATCTGATCGGCGAGCAGCTTCTCGACCGGCTGGTAGACCGCCTGTTCCTTCTCGGCGAGCCACTTCTTGCCGAGCGCGTCCATCTCGGCCTGGGTCATGGGCTTCTTCTTCGGATCTGCCTGGAGCCTCGCCTGTCGCTTGTTGACCCTCTTGGTGACCGCCGCCTCGACCTTGCTCTTGTTGGCGAGCCAGCTCTTCTGTGCGTCGGTCATCCTGACGAGGTGGGTCTCGACATTCTTGATGGCGGCGAGGGCCGCGTTCTTGTCGGGTCCTGGGGCCATCGCGGTCGCCTCCTTCTTCAGCTGGGTCATCACGGCCCGGATCTCGCCCGCGAAGGCGCTGGCGACGGTGATGCGCAGCGCGGTGTCCGAGGCGTGGGCGGTCAGGGTGTGGCGCTCCCCGCCGGCCATGGTGAAGGGCCGGGCGACGGTCCTTCCGGCGATCTTCCCGCCGATCCAGGTGAGGGCGGCGGTCACCGCACCCCTGACGCGCTGTCCGGCCCGGACGGTCGCCCGGCCGACCCGGGTGCCCATCAGCCGTGCGCCCAGGCGGCGGACCAGGCCCACGATCTTGTCGATGACCCAGTCGATCGCCCGGTTCACCGGCCGGGCCACCGCCTCGATCAGCTGTTTGACGCGGTTGGCGATGCCTCCGAGACCGAGGAGCGAGGCGAGGAAGCCGAGGAGGACCGGGATGGAGCGGGCCAGGGCCCGTTCGATCAGGCCGGGGACGGCTCCGGTGGCGCCCCGGGCGATGGCGATCACGGAGTCCAGGACGGCGTTGACGAAGTCGATGATCTGCCGTGCGCGGGTGACAACGAAGGTGACCACGTCGATGATGAGTTTGACCGCGCGGACAAAGGCGGACGCCGGGTTGAGCAGGGAGAGGATCCACATGATCCCCGCGGTGACGATCGTGGGGGTGACATAGCCGATGACCTTGTCCAGCAGGTTCTTGCGCAGATCCCCGACGCGGGCCCGCAGCTCGTCCCACATGCCCTCGACACCCCGCTTGCGCACCTCGGCGACGAGGGGGACGGCCGTCTCGGCGGCGGCGACCAGCCGTTCGGGGACCTTGCGGACCAGCCGGGAGCGGATATTGGCCCAGGTCAGCCCGAGGAGTGAGGCGATCATCGTCAGCACGCCCCGGGTGTCGAAGGTCGCGGGGAGCTGGAGTCCGGCCTCGGTGGCGCGGCCCATCAGCCAGGAGATGACGCCCCGCTGGAGATGGGTGCCGATGTTCCGCAGGAAGAGCTTCAGCCCGGCGCCCACGGCGGAGACCAGGTTGCGGAGGAAGCCGATGGGGTCCTTGAGGATGAGCATGACGGCGGTCGCGGCCTTGGCGAGGACGCCCAGGAGCAGCCGCTTGAGTTCGAGGACGGTCTCGATGACGCCCTTGACCGCCGCGACGGCCTTGTCGACCAGGCCCTTGTTGGCCTCCCGTTCGGCGGCGATCTCGTCGTCCACGCTCTTGAGGGCGTCGGTGTACTTGGTGGCGAGGGTGTCGACGAGTTCGGTGCCCTTGTCGTCGACCGTACGGGCGAGGTCGTCGAGGCGGTCGGTGAACTCCGCCGCCGCCTCGCGGCCGATCGTACGAAGCCCTGCGGGCAGGCGCTCCACCTCGGCCCGCAGCTCGCCGCGGCCCTCCGCGATGCGGCGCTTGGCCCGGTTCAGCTCATCGGCGATCAGGGTGGCGACGTCGCCGATGACCTGTCGCATCCGGGCGAGGTATCCGGCGCGGGCGTCGTCGAAGATCCGGTCCGCCTCGGCGGGCAGCCCGACGAACTTGTCCTTGACCCAGCGGAGTTTGCCGACGGCCCCTGAGTAGCGGCGGTCCTTGTACTCGTCCATCCGGCGCCGGTGTTCGGCGGTGAAGGCGTCACGGGCGGCCTTCTCGCCGTCGCCGAAGCTCCGGTCGACCTTGGTGTCGAGCTCCTTGAGGATGGACTCGACATCCTTCTTCATCGCGTCGAAGACGGTCTGGAGCCGGGCGGTGACCTCGGTGCGCTTCTCCTCGTCGCGGCCCTTCGCGCCCTGTTTGCCCGCGCCCATCTGCTGCCCGGCGAGGGTACGGCGGCCGGCCATGCCCGCCATGGCTCCGGTGCCGAGGCGCCGGGCACCGGCGGTGGCGGTGTTCAGCTCCCCGGCCTCATGGGCGCGCATCCGGCGGGGGGCGCTCGCGGAGTGCTGTTCGGCGGTCTTCTTCTGCTGGAGCGCCCGGGTGAAGGCGGGTTCATTGGCGCGGCGCAGCTGGCTTTCGGTGAGCCGTGCGTCGGTGAGGTCGCGGCCGACCCGGGCGGGCCCGGCGGAGAGATCGGTCGCCGAGGGGGGCAGCCGGTCGGGGACGGCCCCGGCCGGGTCGGGGCCCGCGGGGGGCGGCGGGGGCCGGTCCCCGGCCAGGGGGGTGACGGGCTTGGGGACGGCGGCGGAGGTGTCGGGCGGGTCGGCGGTCGTGGTGGCGATCTGCTCGGCGGAGTCCGCCGTACCCGCGCCCACCTGGCCCTGGACCTCGGCCTGTACCTCTTCGGCCTTGCCGGAGTCGGCGAACTTGTCGGCCTCGTCCAGGTTCTTGGGCGCCTTGTCGGCGATGGCCTTCTCCACGGCGCGGATGAAGGCGTCCCGGTCGAAGGTGCCGGGCCGGGCCTCGTTCATCCGTTCCGCGTTGGCCGCCTTGCCCTGGGCGACGGTGTCGTCCCGGGGCGGCACGGCGGCGGCCTGGGCGGCGGCGGCCTCGGTCCGGGCGGGCGGATGGGAGGTGGCGACCGCGCGCTTCTTGCGGGTGACGTCCTGCTTGAGCGCGGCGAACTTGGGGTCGGCGTGCGGGCCGGGGCGGCGGCGGGCGGGCGGTGCGGGCGCGGCGCCCCGGGCGGCGGCGACCGCCGCGTTGCCGGCGGTGCCCTGTCCGGGCGCGGGCGGTGCCCCGGCGGTGAAGGCCGTGGCCAGGGCGGCGTTGGAGACGGTTCCCCGCACCGGGGCGGCGGGGGCCCGCCCCGGGCGGCGTTCGGTTCCCGCGGCGGCCCGGGGGCGCGGGGCGGGTGACTTCCGCGGTGCCGGCGGTGCCATCGGACGGTGACCTCCCAGGTGCCCCGTCGGGGCGCCGGACGGAAAGCTGCGCCCCACGGTCCCATGCGGGGCGTGACGGGGCCGTCGCCATCCGGCCACCGGATCGTCCCCCGGCCATGGCGGGGGCGTGACGGGGGCGTTCCCCGGGCGGTGGCGGAGCGGCCGACGCGGCGCCCCCGGGGAGGCCGGGAGCGGGGGCACGAGGGCCACACGGGGGACGACTTGTCCGTCTTGTCCGGCGCGGTGACCGGGCGGGCGGGGTGGGCGCGAGTAGCCTCGCGCCATGGCTGAAACTATTGACCACACTCCACTGGTGTGGACCGCTGGGCAGCTCCGGCAGGCACTCGACGGGCTGCCCGAAGACACCCCGCTCCATGTCGCGGTCGCGGACGGTCCCGGTGACTTCGCCGGGTACAGCGAGTACGCCCTGGTGAGCCTCGACCAGGTGGAGAAGGACGCTCCGGAAACCGGGACTCCGACCACCCTGGTCGAGTACACCCTCTTCGCCGACTACAAGGCGGGGCTGTACGATCCCGATCCGTTCTGACCCGTCCCGCACCCCGCACGTCGCCCCTTCGCGCACGGCGCCGCCCGCCGGGAGTCCCGGCGGGCGGCGCCGTCGTGCCGTACCTTCGTACGGCCGTACTGTCGTACGGTCATAGGGACTTCGGGCCCACCGGCCTCAGCGCAGAAAGACCGGGAGCCGTACGGGCCCCCGCAGCAGCGCCCCCTTCTTCCACTCGACCGCACCGGGGGCGACGGCCAGCCGGGCGTCGGGGAAGCGGCGGGTCAGCTCCCCGATCGCGAGCCGCATCTCGGTCCGGGCGAGGTGCGCGCCGGCGCAGAAGTGCGCGCCCGCCCCGAAGGAGAGATGGCGGGAGGCGTCGCCCCGGGTGAGGTCCAGGACCCCGGGGTCGTCCTGGAAGGCGCCCGGGTCGTGGTTGGCCACCGGCAGCAGGGCGGTCACCCCCTCCCCCGCCCGGATCGGGCAGCCTCCCAGCTCGGTGTCCTCGGTCGCCACCCGTACCATGCCGCCGACCGGGAAGAGCAGGACATGGCGGAGGAGTTCCTCGACCGCGTTGTCCACCAGCTCCGGTTCACGGCAGAGCAGGGCATAGTGCTCCCGCTCGGCGAGCAGCGCATAGAGGGAGTGTCCGAGCTGTTCGACGCTGGTCTCGTACCCCGCCCCCAGCAGCATCAGCACATTGTTGATCAGATGGTCGTGGTCGAGTCCGCCCTCCTCGTCCGAGACCCGGGTCAGTTCACTGGTGAGATCGTTCCCGGGAGCCCGGCGCTTGGCGGTGACAAAGGCGTCGATATAGGCATGGAACTCGGCGAACGCCTCCGCCGCACCCCCGCGTCCGGCGGTGGAGGACAGCAGACCGGTCCATACGCCGAAGCGGTCCCGGTCGGCGAGGGGGACGCCGAGCAGCCGGCAGATCACCCCTATCGGCAGGGGTCTGGTCAGCCCTTCGACCAGATCCACCGGCTGGGGCGCCCGCTCCAGCGCGTCGAGGAGTTCGTCCATCAGCGCGGCCACCCAGGGCAGCATCCCCTCCACCATCCTCGGGGTGAACGCCTTGGCGATCAGGCGCCGCATCCGGGTGTGCTCGGGGCCCTCCATGCTGCTGATCATGAAGGGGAGCGAGGTCCCCTCACCGGTACGGGGCGCACCGGGCTCCACCGCCGCGCTCCGGCTGAAGACGGGATCGGTCAGCACCCGGCGGGCCTCCTGGTGGCCGAGCGCCACCCACAGGGAGTCCCCCTCGGCCAGCCGGGTGCGGACGACCGGTGCGCTCCGCCGCAGTTCCTCGCCCTGAAGATCACGCGGTCCGTTCGCCGAGTCGGTGAAGGGAAAGAGCGGCAGTTCCTCTGAGCGGGCCACGGGGACTCCTCATCCACAGCGGACAGTTGGGCGCACTCTCCCGCCGTGTCCGCGGACCGACAAGCGGGTGGTACGACCTATCACGGGGGGATTCCGGCTCCGGTTCACCCCGGCCGACCCGCCCAGCCGAAGGCCGGCCCCGCCGACGCCCCGCCGGTGCCCCGGCCGGGTCGCCGTCCGCCATCGCTTGACCTCAACCTTGGTCGAGCTTCTACGGTCACCGTCATGAGCATGGAAACCACAGCCTGGATACAGCTTCAGTCCGTCATCAGCGCCCAGGGGGACCGCCGGGCCGACGCCCGCGCCACCCTGCGCCGCATCCTGGTCTTCGCCCGTCCGCACCGCCGCCGGCTGCTCTGGTTCGTCCTGCTCAGTGTGGCGACGGCGCTGCTCGCGGTGGCGACCCCGGTCCTGGCCGGCCGCATCGTGGACACCATCGTCTCCGGGGGCGGGGAGGGCATCGTCATCCGGCTCGCCCTGCTGATCGCCGTGATCGCGGTGGCGGAGGCGGGACTCGGTCTGCTGGAACGCCGGCTCTCCGCGGGGCTCGGCGAGAACCTCATCCTCGATCTGCGGCAGGCCGTCTTCGACCATGTCCAGCGGATGCCGGTCGCCTTCTTCACCCGGACCCGTACCGGCGCCCTCGTCAGCAGGCTCAACAACGATGTGATCGGCGCCCAGCGGGCCTTCAGCTCCACCCTCTCCTCCGTGGTGAGCGATGTGGTGACCCTGGCGCTGACCCTGGCCGTGATGCTCACCCTGTCGTGGCGGATCACCCTGCTGGCGCTGGTGCTGCTGCCGGTGTTCGTGGTGCCCGCCCGGCGGATGGGCCGCCGGATGGCGGTCCTCCAGCGGGAGGCGGCGACGCTCAACGCGGCGATGGGCACGCGGATGACGGAGCGCTTCTCCGCACCCGGGGCCACCCTGGTCAAGCTGTTCGGCAGGCCGGAAGAGGAGTCGGCGGCGTTCGCCGCACGCGCCCGCCGGGTCCGGGACATCGGGGTGCGCACCGCGATGGCCCAGACCGTCTTCATCACCGCGCTCACCCTGGTCTCCGCGCTGGCCCTGGCGCTGGTGTACGGACTCGGCGGCTGGTACGCGCTGCGGGGCGGCCTGGAGCCCGGCGCGGTGGTCTCGCTCGCCCTGCTGCTGACCCGGCTGTACGCGCCGCTGACCTCGCTGGCGGGGGCCCGGGTGGAGGTCATGAGCGCCCTGGTGAGCTTCGAGCGGGTCTTCGAGGTGCTGGACCTGGAGCCGCTGATCACCGAGAAGCCGCAGGCCCGGAAGGTGCCGGAGGGCCCGGTGGCCATCGAGTTCCAGGATGTGCGCTTCGGCTACCCCGCCGCCGACCGGGTCTCCCTGGCCTCGCTGGAGGAGGTGGCCGCGCTGGACACCCGGGGCGGCGAGGAGGTGCTGCACGGGATCTCCTTCCGCGCCGAACCCGGCCAGACCATCGCCCTGGTCGGCTCCTCCGGGGCGGGCAAGTCGACCGTCGCCTCGCTGCTGCCCCGGCTGTACGACGCCGACGCGGGCACGGTCCGCGTCGGCGGGGTCGACGTACGGGAGCTGTCCGCCGAATCGCTGCGCGGGACCCTGGGGATGGTCACCCAGGACGGCCATCTGTTCCATGAGTCGGTACGGGAGAATCTGCTGCTCGCCCGGCCCGGAGCCACGGA
This sequence comes from Streptomyces sp. NPDC000594, assembly GCF_040299965.1. Classification (NCBI taxonomy): domain Bacteria; kingdom Bacillati; phylum Actinomycetota; class Actinomycetes; order Kitasatosporales; family Streptomycetaceae; genus Streptomyces; species Streptomyces sp. NPDC000594. The sequence goes on from NZ_JBEPCY010000007.1 coordinate 19,988, forward strand.
GGAGGAGCTGTGGGAGGTCCTGGGCCGGGCCAGGCTGGACGCCCTGGTAAGCGCCCTGCCGGACGGGCTGGACACCGTCGTCGGCGAGCGGGGCTACCGGCTGTCGGGAGGTGAGCGGCAGCGGATGACCATCGCCCGGCTGCTGCTGGCCCGTCAGCGGGTGGTGATCCTGGACGAGGCGACCGCCCATCTCGACAACACCTCGGAGGCGGCCGTACAGGCGGCGCTGGCGGAGGCGCTGGAGGGAAGGACCGCGGTGGTCATCGCCCACCGGCTGTCGACCGTGCGCACGGCCGACCAGATCCTGGTGGTGGAGGGGGGCACGGTGGTGGAGCGGGGCACCCATGGGGAGCTGCTCGCCGCCGGGGGACGGTACGCGGAGCTGTACCGGACCCAGTTCGCGGCCCAGGAGCAGGCCCCGGAGGAGGCCGACCCGGCGGTGGCGCGGGTCACCGCGCCCGTCTGAACCACCGGGCGGGGACCGCTGTGGACACGGCCACCGGCCCGGTCGCGCGCACTGCGCGGCCGGGCCGGTGGTCGTCGGCGTCACGGTGCCGGTGTCCGGCCGCGCGGAGCGGTCCGGGCACCGAGGGGTCAGGCGGTCTCCTCGAAGGAGAAGCCCTCCGACGGGGCCTCGTCCAGGCCGGCGCCGGACAGCTCGTCCGCGCCCATGCCCCCGAACATGCCCTCGAAGACCTCGTCCATGGAGAGCGGGGCGGCACCGGCCGGGGCGGTGACCTTCTCACCCTTGCCGAAGGTGACCTTCAGGCCGAACTTCTTGACCTTGGGGTCCTCGGTCAGCTTGGCCAGGTCCACGTTCAGCTCGGTCAGCGTGCCGTCCTTGAGCAGGAACTCGGCCTTCACCTTCTCGTTGGGAGCCTCCTTCAGCTCCTTGTCCGAGGGCAGGTTGGAGTCCCACTTCATCTCCTTGGCCAGCGGACGGAACTCCTTGACCAGCTCGGTGGCGAGGGTACGGAAGGGAGCCGTCGCGGTGATGCGCTCGGCGCCGTCCTTGCCGTCGGCGGTCTCGAAGTCGACCTCGCGGGTGATGACGTCCTGGAGCAGCTTGGTGTACTTCTTCTGCTGCGCCGCGTCCAGCGTCGGGACCGGCTTCGGCTTGGCACCCGGCTCGGTGGCCATCTGGTTCTGGGCCTCCCGCAGCTCCTGGGAGGGGATCTTGATCCACTTGCCCTCCAGAGCGTCCTTGAAGGCACCGGCCTCCTCGGGCAGCTCGTCGGCGCCGGGCATCGGGTAGCCCACCAGCTCGCCGAAGCCCTTGACGTTGGCCCGGACATAGGCGGTCTCGTCGACGACCCGGAACTCGATCAGGTCGTCGTCCTTGCCGCTGACCTTGATCGCCATTCCGGCGAAGTCCTTCTCGCCGGAGTCCTTCAGCGGCTTCTTGGAGTCCAGGGTGATCGAGACCCGCCCGTCGCTGAACAGGTCGGCGATCCCCTGGGGCATCTTGTCCTCGGGCGCGGAGTCCGCGTCGAGGGCCTTCAGGGTGGCCGCGTCGACGTCAAGACCGAACTCCACGGTGAGGGAGTTCTCCTTGCCCAGCTTGTCGAAGGCCCGGTCGATCTTCTGGCCGGCCGACAGGTTCTCCACCGTGCCACAGGCGGCGGAGCCGGTCACGATCATGGTGACGACGGCGGTTGCGGTCAGGGTCTTGCGTATGGCGGTAATGACGGTCTCCTCATGAACACGACCACGATTGTGATCGCTGGTTTGACCGCCGACCCTGCCCGATGGTTGTACATCACGCGAGAGGTTTTCCCGGTGATGCCCTGCTCGACGAGATTCTCCTCAGCGGGGTTCCGCTCGACGGAGTTCCGCTCAGCGGGTTCCGCTCGGCGGGTTCCGCTCGACGAGGACGGTCTCAGCCGGGCAGCGCGGCGCCTCGGGGGACCTCCTGGGCGAAGCCGTCGGGACGGTAGCGGCCGGTGCCCGGCGAACGGTACCAGCGGTCGATACCGGTGATGATCAGTGTGGTCTGTTCCACATAGGGGCGGGCGGCGGCCAGCCGGGGATCGAGGTCGCTCAGATGCCGCAGCAGGGAGTCCAGCTCCCGGACATAGCGGTCGTGGTGGGCGACGACCTCGGTGATGGCCTCCGTCAGGGAGCCGCCCCGCTCCCGCTGGAGCAGCAGAACCGCGTTGAAGAGGTCGGAGGTGGGGGCGTCCAGCTCCTTGCGGAGCGAGTAGAGGTCGTTCTGGAGGGTGCAGATCCGGCAGAGCAGCGCCAGGGAGCGCTGGACGGCGGGGTGGTGGTAGAGGTCGTCCGGCAGCACCCGCCCCCGGGCGGCGTCGGTCATGTGGAAGAACGGGTAGAGACCGATGGAGTACTCGCGGATCAGCTCCAGCCCGGCCAGCGCGGGCATCCGGCGCAGCCCCTGCCGGAAGGGGGCCTCCGCGAGGAGTCCATGGGTCGCACAGGCCCGGAAGGAGGCGATCCAGCGATCGGTCCAGAAGCCGGGGAGGTCGCCCAGCTCCCGGCGGAGGACGGCGAGCAGCCGCAGGGGACCCGCCTCGTCCGCCGCCGGTTCCGCACCGCGCATGATCTCCACGGCCCGGTCGCACACGGCGGTCAGTTCGGCGGCGGTACCGCTCTCGTGGTGGTCGTCCCAGATCGCCAGCCAGAGCATGTAGCGGGCGATGGGGCGCATCCGGGCGAGGTCGCCGACGTACGGGAACATGGCCGCCGCTCCCAGGCTCAGCCCCTGGCGTCCATAGCGCTCCCGGTCGGCGGCGGGCAGCTCGGCGTAGAACTCGGCGAGCCAGGACAGTTCCTCCCGCCGGAGGGCCTCGTCGTGCTCCAGCGGGCTGACCGCCTCGGGCCAGGGATAGCTCAGGACGGGAACGGTCCATGGTGCGGAGGGTGCGGTCATGGGGCGGTCCTCTCGGGGCAGCGGGCGGGGGCGGGCGGGCGTACGGGCGCGGCGGGGGCGTCACCCGGTTCTGTCGGTGAGGGAGTCGGTGAGCGCGCGCAGACACTCCGTCACGGCGGGCGGGAATCCGGCCGACCGGAGGGCGGACAGGGCCTGGGCGCGGCGGGTGCGGATCATCTTCTCGACGCCGGCCCGTGCCCCGGCCGCGACCAGGAGGGCGCGGACCCGGGCGGCCCCCTCCTCGTCCAGCTCCGGGTCGCCGACGAGGTGTCGCAGCTCGGCCCGGTGGCCGGGGGCGGAGCGGCGCAGGGCGAGCGCCAGCAGCACCGTGTGCTTGCCCTCGCGGAGGTCGTCGAGGGAGGACTTGCCGGTGGCGTCGGGGTCGCCGAAGACCCCGAGGAGGTCGTCGCGGAGCTGGAAGGCCTCGCCGAGGGGGAGGGCGAAGGCGGTGCAGGCGTCCAGGAGCGGCCGGCCCGCCCCGGCGAGCACGGCACCGGCGTGCAGGGGGCGTTCACAGGTGTAGGTGGCGGTCTTATAGCGGATGATCTTGAGCGGGACATCCAGGTCATCGGTCGGGCCGCCGGTGGCGACGAGGTCGAGGTACTGCCCGAACATGACCTCGGTGCGCATGGCGTGGACGACCCGCAGCAGGGCGTCGGCCCGGGGGCCGGACGGCTCGGCGGCGTGCAGGAGTTCACAGGACCAGCCGAAGGCGAGATCGCCGATGAGGATGGCGGAGCCGGCGCCCACCCGTTCGGCGGCCTCGGGGGTACGGGTGCGGCCGTGGAGTTCGGCCAGGGCCCGGTGGACGGTGGGGCGGCCGCGGCGGGTGGCGCTGCCGTCCATGAGGTCGTCGTGGATGAGGGCGAAGGCATGGAAGAGTTCGAGCGCCGCCCCCAGCCGGACCACGGCGGCCGGGTCGCCCGAGCCCCCGGCCGCGTACCAGCCGCAGGCGGAGAGCAGGGGGCGCAGCCGCTTGCCGCCCCGGAGGACGAAGTCCCGCAGGACGGCGATGACCTCGGGGGGCATGCCGTCGCGCTCGGCCGAGCGGGCCTTGCCGGCCAGGAAGTCGTCCAGGACCCGGTCGACGGCGCCCCGGATGCCCGGGAGGTCGGGTCCCGGTCCGGTCGGCGCGGAGAGCGCCGGGGACAGCGGTGCGAGCGGGGAAGCCGGTGGAGCCGGGGGCAGCGGTGCGAGCGGTGGAGCCGGGGAAGGGGGCGAAGGCGGGGATGCCGGTGAGGGCGGGGACAGACGGACAGGGTCGGCCATGGGGAACATCGCGCTCCTCGGGAGACGGGTGAGCGGGGTGGACGGTCCGGGTAGGGGGATGTCCGTAACCAAAGAAACGTTCCGCTGTACCGTCCGGGTCATTTGATGGCCCAAGGATCAGAGGCGCACCCGGTCTGCCGCCCAACCCGTCCTCCCCAGAAGGCTCGCCCACCTCCGGAGCACCGAACGGCCCCGCGGGTCCCCTGCACCGCCCGGGAAACTACAAGCACTGACGGGTGAGCAGAAGTCACCCTTCGGGCGACCATTGTCATGAACTGGCCATTCATGCCCGCTCTCCGGGACCGCTCCCGCTCCGGTGCGAGGGGGTGCTGTCGGCCGGTTCGGGACGCATGGTGACAATGGGCGTGCCCCTGGCGAACCGTGCGGGGCCGACGCGAGGAGAACGTGATGAACGCAGGGCAGGAAGCCGCCACCCAGATCGACACCAGCATTCCCCACTCGGCCCGGGTGTGGAACTACTGGCTGGGCGGCAAGGACAACTACCCCGTGGACCGCGAACTCGGGGCGCAGCTCGCCGAGTCGTACCCCCAGATCATCGATATCGCACGGGCCTCGCGCCGGTTCCAGGCGCGGGCGGTCCGTCATCTGGCCCTGGAGCGGGGCATACGCCAGTTCCTCGACCTCGGCACCGGGCTGCCGACCGCGAACTCCACCCATGAGGTCGCCCAGAGCGCCGCCCCGGAGGCGCGGATCGTCTATGTCGACAACGACCCGATCGTGCTGGCCCATGCCCGTGCGCTGATGGTCGGCCGGCCCGAGGGCGCCACCAACTACATCCACGCCGACCTCACGGACGCCGCGACCGTGCTGAGCGAGGCGGCGAAGACCCTGGACCTGTCCCGGCCGGTGGCGCTGATGCTGCTCTCCACCCTCGGCCATGTGGTGGAGGACGCGGACGCGGCCGGGCTGATCCGCTCGTACCTCGACGCCCTTCCCTCGGGCAGCTGCCTGATCCTGTGCGACACGATCGAGACGCCGGAGTCCCTCGCCGCCTCGGACGACTACGCCGAGGGCGGCGCCCATCCCTACATCTCCCGCCCCGCGGCGACGGTGCTCTCCTTCTCCGAGGGACTCGACCTGGTCGAGCCGGGCTTCGGGTCGATCTCCCTGTGGCGTCCGGAGGGCGAGGAGGAGGGCGAGCCGGTGGAGCAGTGGGGCTTTGTGGGCGTCAAGCCGTAGCCGTGTCCGCGGTGCCCGGGCCCAGCCGTCCCGCCCCCGCGCTCGCCCGCTGCCCCGCCGACCGGCAGCGGGCGGGCGCGACCGGGGGACGGCCGGGCCCACAGGCCCCGGCGTCCCGGGGTCAGATGCCCGCCGACGCCATCTCGATGATGGAGCGGTAGTAGGCGGCGGTGGAGACCACACAGGCACGGTAGGTGCGGTTGTCCTTCACCACGAGGAAGTAGTCCTTGAGGTTCTTCCAGTACTTCACCAGATAGCTCAGACCCGGCATCCACGGCGCGGGCCGGGGCACCAGGGCGAACGCCTCGGAACAGGTGAGGATGCGTTCGGTGGCCTCCGAAAGGACAGTGGCCACCTCGGCGTTCATGTTCCACCCCGCGGCCAGCTGCGGGGTCCAGATCGCTCCGGCGATCTCCCGCAGCCGCTCCTGCTCCTCCGGGGTCGGGTCGGCCTGGAGCGGCGCCGCCGCGACGGAGGCCGCGGCGCGGGGCTCGGCGGCCTGGGCCGTGGTGACGGTGCCGACGGTGAGCAGCGCCCCGGCGGCGACGAGCGCGACGGACGAGACAAGCCGGTTCCTGCGCCTGGTCATGACATTCCCCTCCCTGTCCCCCGCCCCGGTGGCGGGAGCGACGGCACGCGTCTGCGCGACTTGACGCTGACATGACGATCTCCGTGCGTCAACGGTGCCTCGCGCCGGTACGCGCGCCGGGCGGGCGCCCCTCACGCGCCCCCGTCCCCCGGTGACCGCGCACCCCTGTCCCCGTGATCGCGTGACCGCGTGTCCCCGTACCCGTACCCGTTCCCCGTGATCGTCCCGGGTCGGTCGCTCAGCGCAGACACCGGTACTCGTCCTCCCGTTTCACCAGGTGATGGGCGAGACCGTCATGGCGGACCCGATAGAAGTTGCCGGTCTGGCGCAGGATCTCGCGCTGGTGCAGTGCGCCGAGGAAGGTGCCCAGGCGCCAGGGCAGCCGGCCCCGGAACACCAGCCAGACATGGGCGACCAGGGTCCTCGGGGTCGCGGTGTAACAGGCCCCCAGGATCAGCCCGAGGGCCAGCCCGAAGAGGGTGCCGTGCTGGATCCGCAGCTCCAGCGGGGCCTCGCCGCTGCGGCGTTCCAGCTCGATCTGGAATCCGAGGTCGAGCACGGCCATGACGGCGGTGCACAGCAGGGTCAGCCCGAGGACACAGCAGAGCAGGACGAGCCGGTCGTTGCGGAGCGATCCCCGGGCGCTGGCGGCCCGGCCGAGGGGTTTGGCCCTGCGATACCAGAACAGCAGCCCGGCGACGGTCCCCACGGGCACCCCCAGGACCAGCCCGAAGCCCCAGACCAGGGCGGCGGCGTACGCGGGCGGGAACTGGAAGGCCAGGGAGGCCCCCGCCGACGCCCCGATGGCGAAGGCGGGCAGGATGCCCCGGACCAGCGCGGCGGGAAGCCGCTCCACCCCGGGGGTGTCGGAGAAGTTGACCCGGGTCGGCTCCGGCGGGGCGCCGAAGGGGGCGGCCAGCGTCCGGCAGGCGAGCGTGGCCAGGCCCACTCCGGTGAGCATGGAGAGAAAGACATTGACCCCCTGGCCGCCCTCGGGGAGTTCGGCCCCCAGCAGCAGGGGCACCGTCATCACCCCGCCGGTCGCGGCGCACACTCCCACCGCCGTGAGCAGGGCGGTACGGGCCGGCTCCCCGGTCAGCCCGGCGCGGAAACGGAGCACCAGCAGCAGGACCGTACCGAGCTGGAGTCCGTCCAGGACCCCGGCGGGTCCATAGCGTGCCAGCCCCAGAGCCGCGACGGCGGTGCCCGCGAGAAGGGCGGTGAGCCGCTCGGCGGCCCGGTGCGGACCCCGGTACCGCAGCAGTTCGAGGGTGACGACGGTGGTGCAGCCGATGGCGAGCCCCCGGGTGACGCCGACCGGCATGAAGAGCGCCAGGACATAGGTGAGGACGAGCAGGACACCGCAGGCGGCCACCGGGACGGCGGTGTTGACCAGACCGTCCAGCCGCCACCAGGCGATGGCTCCGGCCGCCGGGTCCTGCCCCGCCGTACGGCCGACCAGCCAGGCGGTCCGGTACGGGGCCGAGCGGCCCCCGGGCAGGGGCACGGGATGGCGTACGGAGCGCCGCGCCCGGCCGTCGCGCGGCCGGGCCCGGAGACCGGGGCGGCCGGGAGGGCGGAGGGCGAAGGCCGCGTCGAGGAAGGCGGCCATCAGCTCCTCCCGCAACCCCGGGAGGTCGGTGTCGGCACGGGCCACCAGATCGGCCGGGGTCGGGGGGAGCCCCGCACGGAGCACCCCGGGTGCGCGGTCCCCGTACTGCCGCCAGGCGAGGTCGAGATGGAGCGGGGTACGGAGCAGCTCACCGATGCCGCCGGGGTCCGCGCTCTCCAGCCGCTCGATCACCGGGCCCCACTCCCCGGCCGGGGGATGCCCCGGGCGCACCGTCAGCTCGCGCAGATAGCGGGCGACCCGGGCGGGTTCGCAGGGCTCGATGCGGAACTCGGGAAGCTCGGGCACGGCGGGGGCGGGGGTGCGGTGGACCGCCTCCAGGAACCCGGGCCGGGTGAGCACCAGCAGGGGGTGCTCGACCCCGAAGGCGCCGAGCCGGATCCAGGCCTCCTCCCACTGGGTCTCCGGGAGTTCCTCCGGCCCGTCCAGGACGGTCCACACCGAGGGGTGGCCCACCAGCAGCCGGGGGAAGTCCTCGCCCGCCTCGGCCTCGACGGGGCGCAGGCTCGGGAAGAGCCGGAGCGCCTGCTCGGCGACCCAGTGGGAGAGGTCCTTCCGCTGGTCCTCCGGGTTCCAGGAGGCCGCCTGGAGCAGCAGGGGGAAGAGGGTGCCCCCCGGCTCCCGCAGGGCGCCGAGGGTGAGCAGCAGGGCCAGGGTGGACTTGCCGGAGCCGGGGTCCCCGGTGACGACGGCGCGCAGGGGGCCCCGGGTGGCGCGGCGCGCCTGGTCGAGGTAGAAGGCGCCCAGCTCCTGGGGGGTGTGCCCGGCCGGGGGCAGGGCGGTGCTCCGGGGCTCCGGGCGCAGGGGGTCCACCTGGATCCGGTCATGGGTGATCCTCAGCCCCAGCAGGACACGGGTGGGCAGGCCGCGCAGGCTCTCGTCCTCGCCCCACAGGGCGAGAGCGGTGCCGCGTTCGTCGTCGAGTGCGGTGGCGAGCATCCTGTTCAGCCGGTGTTCGCGGTCCTCGGGCCGCTGCCGGCCCGGCCCTTGGGCGGGGGCTCCATCGGCCGGGGCGCCGTCCCCGGGGGCGGCCGCGACCGGGGCGGCGGACTCCCCGCCCGCGCCGGACGGCGGCGACGGGGGGCCGAGCAGGGGCAGATAGGCGAGCACCGTCGCACAGACCGCGACGCCCAGCTCCCACCCCGCGACCAGGACCACCGGAGCGGTGATCGCGGCGGGCAGGAGCAGCAGCGTGGCCCGCCGTCCGTACCGCGCCCACCCCAGGGACAGTCTGCTCCCCGACACGACGTTTCCCCCGTTCCGCCCGAGAAGACCAGGATGGTGAGGAAAACGCTCTCTGTACAAGGAACCGGAGAGAGGATTATCCGGAGGCCGCGCTTCAGGGATAACGGGCGCCGAGCAGGTGTTCTGACCGTCCGTATGCCGGACCGGTTGCGGTGGGCCGGGGCACCGACCGTAGACTCGACTGCTGTCTCCGCCCATGGAGGCAGAGCGCCGCCAAGGGAAGAGGATGACCGCCGTGCAGGAAGCGCCGATCTATGACCGGCTCGTCGCGGAGTTCGGCGATATCCCCACGGAGGTCCGCCGGGAGGCGGAGCGCACGCTGCGCGACCTCGACCGGATCATCCGGCCGGGAGGGCCGCAGGGTCCCGTGGTCCGCCCGTACTCCGCGGGTTCGCTGCCCCCGGCGGGGCCGCGCTGACCGGTCGGCCTCCGCAGGAACGTGTCTGCGGTACGGGGGCGGCTGACCCTCCTTCACCAGGGCGGCCCGGCCCCATCGGGCCCCGGGAGGGGCGACCCGGCGGCGGTCGGGGTGATACTCCCCCGGCTCCCCCGCCGGGGTGGCCCGTTCAGCGGTAGGCGCCCCGGCAGGCGCTGGTGACGACGGGCGCGGCGATGCCCGCGGAGGCGTCGCACAGGATCCGCATGTCATAGGTGGCGGACGAGGAGCGGACCGGTCCGGGCCGCACGCTCGGCCGGGGCTGCCCGGCGGGTCGCGGGGTGTGCCGGGCCGGCAGGTCGTTCGCGATCCGGGGGATCTCCGCCACGGGCCGCTCGGGCAGGGGCATCGGCAGCGGCCTCGGCGGGTGGGGACCGGCCGTCGTACCCGCTCCCGCACCGGGGCTCCGGTCGGGGGCGACGGCGGGCTCCGGGGTGTGCGAGGGCACGGAGGCCGCGAGGCGGTCCGGGGCGCCGGGCAGCTCCGAGTGGTGCCCGGCGGGATACGGCCGGGGGGCCCTGGGTCTCTCCACGGACGACGGTGTCACCGACACACACCCCGTCAGGGTGAGCACGGCGGCGGCGAGAACGGCGAGAAGGGTGTCGCGCTGGCGCATTGACCCACCGTCCCGCGCCCGGACGGCGGTGGACCACCGCACACACCGAGGGTCACCGTCATGAGTGATAACGCCGATTGGCTACGTTCAGTTGGTGTGACAGCATCTTCGGCGACTCCGCGTGACCGGAGACGGGCCGGGGACCCATAGGACCGGCGGCGGCCCCGGGACCCGCGTGCCCTGCGGCGGGCCCCGGGCAGCGGACCGGCCCGGCCCCTGGGCGGGACCGGGCCGGCCGACCGACCGTGCTAGCCGGTCACGATATTCACCCCGAGGGTGCTGGCGACCACCGTCCAGGGCTGGACGAAGCCGGTGGTGGTGCTGCCCGCGATGACATGGCCGCGGATCCAGGCCCCGGAGGCGTCCTTGGCGTAGAAGGAGCCGCCCGAGTCACCGCCCTGCGAGATATTGCCGCCGGTGTAGGAGATGACCGGGCTCTTGCATCCGGTCTGGGTGCAGACCTGGGCCGTGATGCTGTTGGCCGTGTGACCGCAGTTCTCCCCGGTGGTCCGGCCGCTGTGACAGTAGTTGTTGAAGCCGACGACCGCGCCGCCCGCCGCGACCACGGGGATGCTGGTGTTGCTCACCACTCCGCCGGTGAAGACCCGGGGCGCGTAGGACTGACCGCCGAGCAGCTCCATGTCCACCGGCTCATTGGTGACGGTGGGCAGCCGCCGGTTGGAGACGGTGCCATAGGGGAAACGGCCGGACTCGGTGGTGACGGCCGCGCCGTTGGCGTAGCAGTGGCCCGCGGTCACCATGAAGCGGGTGCCCGCCGAGTTGGTGACGGCGTAGCCGGAGGAGCAGAGGCTGTTGCCGGAGAGCAGCCCGCCGCCGCCGTAGAAGGGCGGTGAGTCGTCACGGCGGTCGAAGCTGTCGGTGGGCGCGGTGCGCCGCAGCTCGATCGCCTCGGCGGCGTCGAGGACGGCGGCGGATCCACCGGAGAGGTCGGTGAGTTCGGCGACCAGCTGGTCGGGGGCGTCCGTTTCGAGGACGATCCGGCCGGTGGTGCCGTCCACATAGCTGGCGAAGCCGTAGGCGGTGCCCTCGGTGGAGACATAGTCGGCGATCCGGCCCTGGATCGTCTCCAGCGCGTCGGAGGCGCCCGGCGCGGCGAGCACGGTCGCGGCGGCACCCGCGTCGGGGGCGGCGCCGATGCTTCTCGCGGCGCTCACGCCGGGCTGCTCGCGTTTCTCCTCACCGCCGGACCCCTGGGCCTGGGCGGCGCCCAGCGTGGCCAGGGTGAGGGCGAGAGCGGCGAAGGTGCCGACCAATGTTTTTCTTGCCTTGAACATGACAATCCCTTCTGATGACCGCCGCTCCGGCGACCGGGGCGGGGCCATGGACCATGTGACGACCTACCGACATCCGACGGTGGACACCTCCGCACCGGATGCTCACTCACCGGACGGAAGGGATACCAAGGGCATTCTGGTCAGCATCCGGAAGGGCACGGAAGGCGTGAAGGCCCGGTCCGGGCGGTGGCGGCAGCACTCGGGGAGCGCCCGGCCACGCCACGAGCCGGGGCCGCGCTTCCACCCGCCCCACCCCGGCGGGCACCGGCGGTACATCTTTCGGTGTACCGGGGTTTCGTCTTGGGTCATGAGGTGCAGGGGCGAGGGCGCCGGGACGATGAAGAAGTGACACAGACCCTTCCCTCCTCCGCCTCCTCTCCCGCCCCGGCGGGACGCGGCCGGCTGCCCCTCCTCGACGTCCTGCGCGGAGCGGCGATCCTCGGCACCCTGATGACCAATGTCTGGATCTTCACCGCCCCCGGCGCGGAGTGGGGCGTCCTGACCGGTGCCAGCGGCTCTCCCTCCTTCGCCTCCTTCCCGGACGGGGTCGAGACGGTGATGCGGCTGCTGGCCAACGGCAAGTTCCTGGCCCTGCTGACGATCCTGTTCGGTGTGGGCCTGGCCATCCAGTACGGGTCCGCCGCCCGGCGCGGCGAGCCCTGGCCGGGCCGCTACCCCCGGCGGGCGCTCTTCCTCTTCGCCGAGGGGACGGTGCACTTCGTCCTGGTCTTCGCCTGGGACGTCCTGATGGGGTACGCGGTCACCGCGCTCCTGGTGGCCTGGCTGCTGACCCGCTCCCGGCGCGCCCGGGACCGGGTGATGTGGTGGGCGCTGGGCCTGCATCTGGCGCTGATGACCGTGTTCACCGTCGCCCTGGTCGCCGCGGGTGAGCAGGAGCCCACCCTCTCCCGGAAGGTGGCCGACCTGTACGCCCACGGCGGCTACGGGGAACAGATCGCCTTCCGCCTGGAGAACGCCCTGGCGCTGCGGCTCGAACCGCTGCTCACCTTCGGTCTGCTGCTCTTCCTCTTCCTGCTCGGCGTCCGGCTCTTCCGGGCCGGCGCCTTCGGGGACGACGCCACCGGGCGGCGCATCCGGTCCCGGCTGCTGCGCTGGGGCCTGGGCCCCGGCCTGGCCATCAGTGTCGGCGCCTCGCTCGCCGGCCCGGAGCTGTTCCTCCTCGACCGGTATGTGGGCGGCCCGCTCACCGCACTCGGCTACCTCGGGCTGATCGGCTTCCTGGTGGACCGGGTGCGTCGGCCCGGCCCGCTGATGAACGGCCTCACCGCCGTCGGCCGCGCGGCACTGTCGAACTACGTCTTCCAGAACGTGCTCTGCATGCTCGCCGCGTACGGGATAGGGCTCGGCCTCGCCGACCGCCTCGGGGACGCCTGGCGGCCCTGGTGGGTGATCGGGCTGTGGGTGGTGGTGTGCGCGATCCTGACGACCGGCTCGGCGTGGTGGCTGCGGCGCTTCCGGACCGGACCGCTGGAGTCGGTGCAGCGCTGGGCCCTGCGCCGCTGAACGGCCCCGCGGCGGAACCCGGCCCGGGGACACCGTGGACGGAACCCGGCCCGGGGACACGGCGGGCGGTCCCGGGCTCAGGGCCCGCCCACCGTGTCCCTGCGGCGGTCACGGCCGTGGCCGTCGCGGGAGGGCGGCAGCCGCCGGATCCCCTCCGGGGACGGCCGCGCGCCGGCGGGGGTCTCCGCCAGCCGCTCCTGGAGCCGGGCGTGCCGGAACTGGTAGACGGCACCGGCCTGGCGCAGCACCCCCCGCTCATGGGCGTCGGCGAGAAAGCTCATCAGCCGCCAGGGCAGCCGCCCGGTGACGGCGAGCCAGGCCCGCATCGTGGTGAACCGGCCCCATGCGGTGACATAGAGACAGATGGGTCCGGCGGGGAGGGCGACCGCGAAGGCGACACCCGGGTCGAAGAAGCCGAGGACCGGGGGGACATAGCCGGACTGGAGCCGCCCGTAGTGCCAGAGATGCCAGAGCAGGAACGCCACCGCGAGTATGGCGACGACCAGGCTGCGGATGAGGGCGGCCCGGCGGTCGCTCTGCAGACTGCCGAGGGGTCCGGCGGCACGGGTGACGTCCACGGGGGCGGAGAGCCAGCGGCGGATGCCCGCCGCCAGTCCGACGACCAGTCCGACGGTCAGGTCGCCCAGGATCGCGTTGCGCAGGGTGTCGGCGGCGAGCACCCGGCGCGGGGCGCGCTCCTGCCAGTCCCGTACGAGGGTGCCGGGGGCGAAGCGCACCGGGACCGGGGTGAGCGCCGGATCCGCGCGGGGCCCGCCCGTGTCCGTCACCGCGGGCAGGCCCAGGTACCACTCGACGGCCGGGGACTCGGTGCCGGTGGTCGCCGGCGGCCGGACCATCCGGTCGGCCTGGAAGCCCTGGGAGAAGAGCAGCAGCCGGACATGGGAGAGATAGCGGGTGCACCCCGTCGAGGGGACCCGCGGACAGTCCACCGCACGGGTGGCCAGGCGCTTCTCCCACCCGGCGACCGGACCGGCCAGCACCGTTCCGTCCCAGAGCCGGGCTCGGCCGCCGGCGTCCCGGAGCAGGGCGCCCGCGACGGGTCTCGGGAACTCGACATAGCGGGTGCCGTCCGGCTGCCGCCCGTACCGCCAGCCGTCCGCGCGTTCGGAGTAGCGGGAGCCGTCGGTGTCGGTACGGAGGGTGCCGCCCCCGGGCAGCCCCTCGTGGGCGGAGGCGCGGACGACCGTGACCGCCGCCTGGACGGTGCCGAAGACGGTGCCCGAGGTGAGTCCCGCGGTCAGGCCGACGGCGAGCGCCATGGGCACGATCCGCACCAGCCGCCGCAGCTGGGCGGAGGTCGCGCGGTGCGGACGGAAGGGCGAGAGGGAGGTGGGGCTGTGGGAGACGCCCATGGCGCGGGCGAGGATGGCGCTGGAGGCGCCGAGCAGGGCGAGCTGGAGGACCAGATTGGCCGGGTGGGTCTCGGCGTTCCAGTAACCCGACCGGCCCGCCTCGTAGGTGAGCGGCCTCAGGGCCCCGCTGACGGCGCCGAGCGCCGCCAGGGCCGCACAGCACGCCAGGACGCGTGGGACCAGTCCACGGGCCCCCGCCGCCGCCTGGGGCACCACCACATAGCCGAGCAGCCGGTGCACCAGGCCCATGCCGCCGAGGAAGGCCAGCGCCTCCACCCAGATCAGCCGTCCGTCGGCGTTGGGGCTCACCAGCCAGGAGACCAGCAGCGCGACCAGCAGGGTGGGCATCGTCCGGGCGGCCCGGTCCAGTCCGAGGCGGGAGCCGGAGGGCAGATCCCACCAGGCGAGGTCGCGGGTGCCCTTGCGCTGGAGGTGGCGGGCGACGAAGGCGAGCCGGCCGATGGCCCCGGGCGGCGCGCCGGCCGCCCCGTAGGCGGCGGGGACGAAGGCGTCGAGCAGATGCTCCTCCAGCTCCGCCCGGTCCGCGAAGGTCGGGGCGAGCAGGGCCCGCGGGTCGTCGGCGGTGTCGCTGTAGACGGCACGCGCCAGGCCGACCATCAGCGGGCTGCCGAGCACGGTGCGCAGGGTGCGGCAGACGGGGTCGTCGGGGGTGGCCTCGATCTGCCGCAGCAGGGGGGTCCAGCGGGTCTCCTGGGCCGAGCCGGGGCGCAGCCGGGCGGTGCGGCCGAGGTAGTCGCCGACGGTACGCCAGCTGAGCGGGCTGAGTTCGACCACGGCGGCCGAGGTGAGGACGTCGGCCGCCTCCACCACGGCGGCCCAGTCGCGCAGCCGGCAGGTGAGGACGACCGGATGGCGGTGGTCGAGCGAGCGGTTGAGGGTGTGGACGGCCTGGTGGCAGAGGGGGTCGGGGAGTTCGTCCAGGCCGTCGAGGAGGGGCAGCACCATCCCCCGGTCGAGCAGTTTGCGGGCCCGGCTCACCCCCGAGGGATCCCGGGAGGCGGTGGCGGGGTAGCCGACGATCAGCCGCTGCTCCAGCCAGTCGGTGAAGCCCTGTTGCTCGGGGTTCCAGGAGGCCAGTTCGACGATGACCGGAACCGGGTCGTCCGGGGCGCGCACGGCGATCAGGTCCAGGGTGAGCTGGAGCAGCAGCACCGTCTTGCCCGCGCCGGGCTCGCCGAGGACGACCAGCCGGCGGGAGGGGATCCGGGCGTACATCCCGGCGACCTCGTCCAGCTGACCGGTGAGGACCTCGGCCCGGTCGGGGAGATGGCCGAGACGGTCCGGGTCGGTCGCGATATTGACCCAGTGGTCGGAGAGATGGGCCTCGGACGGGGTCCAGCGCAGCGGCAGCGGCTCGGGGTCCTGGAGCCGGCGGGAGCGGGCCTCCTCCTGCCACTGCTCGGTCACCGCCTCGGCCAGTCCGGCGGCGGTGCGGCGCATGTCCTCGGGGCTCTCGCGCAGGGCCTGGGCGGCACGGGCTCCGCGCACCACCTCGATGCCGAGTCCGGCGAGGGAGACCAACAGCGCGAGGATCGACGCCACTTGGTTCCCGAATTCCAGGCTGCGGGCGGTCACCAGGGCGGCGAAGACCCCTCCCGTGATCACCACCGCTCCGGTCCACCACCAGCGACGCCGGTTCACTGTCACGCTCCGCCCTGTGTACCCGCTCCCGGCGGAGCGGGTTCAGCGAACGCTCCGTGGGCTGTCATCCGGTCCAACGACAGGTACGGGGAGGCGTCACGTGTCAGTTGGCCTCCCCCGGCGCGTACCGGAAGGTACGCGCCGGGGGAGGCCAGCCGGTCCTCAGGGGCGTGCGGGTGCCGCGCTCACTGGGGTGCGGACCCCCGCCGGTGGCGCCGTCCCGCCGTGGTGGCACGACGGGCCGGCCCGCCACACCATTCATCCACCGCGACCGCGAGGCAGGCGGCGATGAGGACGACATTCTTGATGATGTACTGCCCTTCCAGCGTGGGGGTGCCGGTCTGGCCGTCCCACATTTCCGCCGGCAGCACGACCAGCGCGGAGAAGACCCCGATCATATGGAGGAAGAAGGCGATCAGGACGGGGCGGAGCAGGATCCCGGTGACCAGCCCGAGACCGATACCGGTCTCGAAGAGCGCCAGAAGCGGTCGGGAGACCTCCGCCGGGACAAAGCCGAAGGTGAGCGCCTTCATGGTACGGGTGGCGACATCCTCGGCGGGGCTGGCACCGGGCACGAATTTCATCAGTCCGAAGAAGATGAAGACGAGCCCGATGGAAACCCGCTGAACGGTGGTGCTGTGGGGCCGGTAGCGAATGAGTGCGGAGGTGAGGACGTCCCTGCCCCGAGCGGGCAGAGCGGGCCGAGGGGGTGAAGTGGCGGTGGAGGTGGAGAGGCCGCCGCGGTGTCCGCCGATGGGTCCGGTCATCGTCAGTCCTTCCTGATCGGATGCCGTCCGGTCCGCAGGTGAGGCTTCCCGGCCGGAGCCGGGGTGCGGAGCGGGGCGCCGCCGTCGCGAGTCGTTCCCGTGGGGTGGGAACGGCCGGTCCATGGCACGGCTTCCGCTGCCCGCGTCCGCGTGGGGGCGGGTGTGCGGGTGCTGCCGTACCGACGTGCCGGACGGAACGCATCCGATGTGGGGGGTCGGGCCTCCGCGTGGGGAGCGGGGGCCGAGTGGTGGCAGAGGGACCGATTGACCCATGGCCGGTGCGCCTGGGCTCTTGTCCGCTGTCCAGGGCCGGACAAGAAATGGCCCCTCTGTAATGCTGTGGGGGGTAGGGGTCGGCCCCGGACCTGATCAGGCCCGGCTTCTCCCCCTGAGTGTGCCCTCGCGGGCAGTGGCCTCGGCCCGGGTCAGTGGGCCGGTGGCGGCGGTTGCCTCCTCCCTCCATGGCGATGCCCCGGCCCCGGTCACGGCCCCAGTGATGGCGGGAAGTGCGCGGGGAGGGCACCGCGCGCCGTCCGTTCCGGTGCTGTGCCATACGGTTCGGAATGCGCCGGAAGGTTTCCGTTCATGGGCACAACTCCTCACCGCGGGCTGCCGGAACGGCGGTGGACGTGGTGAACTCGGCAACACGTTATAAGTTCTTGTCCGTCCAGTAAAGGTCTGGACCAATACCCGGTAATGCGACTTTCGGGCCGTCATCCGACCCTCGGGCCAGGGGAGTTGACCCGCCGGGGGCTTCAGGGAACAGCGCGGGGGCGCCGCCGGGGGTCCGGTACGGGCCTTCCGCCGAAGCGGAGACGGGAACGCGTTATCACCACGTGAGCGAAACCACAGCGGCCAGGGGACACCACAGCACCGTGCCGCCCGCCCCGGAGGACCGGGGCGGGCGGCACGGAGGACAGGCTCAGCTCCAGGGGTTGGACGCCTGGTCGTTGATCGCCGTCCAGAAACGGACCCCCAGGGGCACATCCCCGTACGCGTAGTAGCTCCAGCCACCGGAGTACTCCAGGTTCGGCCCATGACGGCCGTCATGGAACTCCGCCATCCGCCAGCCCGTACCGAAGGTGTTCGCACAGACCTGGTCGGCGACGGCACGACTGGTCAGCCGATTGCCCCGGATGGGCCGGGTGGCGGCGACCTCACCGCGCGCCCAGCCCGCGTAGAAGTCGGGCACCAGCCCGGCGGGGACCGGGCTGTTGTTGATCCTCAGACAGAGCAACGGCAGCACGGAGGTGGTCGGGGTGTCCCCCACATAGGGATCGCTGAGCGGTCCGCCGCCGACATGGACCGTGCCGCTCGGACCGTCACCGAGCAGGGTCCAGGTCATCGCCACCGGGGCCTTCGGGGCGGGCGGCGCCGCGACGGCGGGGGCGGTCGAGGTCCCGAGGGCCGCCAGAACGGCGGCACCGAGGGCGATACGGGATACGAACCTGCGCACGGAGGTCTCCTCAATGATGTGACTCACGACACGTACCGCGACATCCGTGAATTCTTCACGTTCTCCACGTTTCCCCCCAAGAACAGAACCGGCCAGCTCGCTCGATGACCGGACGGGACGCCACCGGTGAACGTCACCGGACCCCGATCGGTACCTGACCAAGGGCACCGCCCCCGGCCGGTGGTGTCCCTGGTGCCCAAGGGGCGGAAGTGGTCCGCGGCGGAGCGTCGGGATCCGGGCAAGGTGGCGACCGTACTGAACGAAGGCACAGGCCGGGCCCGTTCAACCGGTCACCGTTCGGGGCCGAACAGACGGTTCGACCCCCCAGCGCCACCTTTCTCGGAGGAGAGATCTCTCGATGCGCAGCCGCAGACCGCTTGTGCTCCTCGCCATCGCCGCCCTGACGACCGGACTGATGATCGGCGGCCCGGCGGGTGCCTCGGCGGAGCCGGCCGGGGCCGGGAACACCGCGGCCCAGGCGGAACCGACCTACTACGTCTCCCTCGGCGACTCGCTCGCCAGCGGCTTCCAGCCGGACGCCCAGGCGGACACCAACCAGTCGTACACCGACAAGCTCTTCACCCAGCTGAAGCGGACCGACGCGAATCTGCGCCACATCAAGCTCGGCTGCACGGGCGAGACCACCGTCACCCTGATCAACGGTGGTATCTGCACCTACAAGGACAGCGCCGGGAAGACCGTCTCGCAGCTGGCGAAGGCGGTGGACTTCCTCAAGGTCAACGGCGTCCAGGTGAAGTTCCTGTCGCTGAACATCGGCGGCAATGACATCGGGGCCTGCTTCATCAACAACGCCATCGACATCCCCTGCACCCTGCGGGCGCTGAGGACGGTGGACACCAATGTCGGCCGGATCACCTCGGGGCTGAACGCCGCGGCGAGCAACCAGACGCATCTGGCGGGCGCCAACTCCTTCAACCCCTTCCTGGTGACCTTCCTCAATGGCGCGGAGGGCCAGAGGACGGCCCTCCAGTCGGCCGGCGGACAGCAGTCCTTCAACGAGATCGTGGCCAAGCACTACCGGGCCAACCACTTCTCGCTGGCCGACTTCGCGACCGCGTACGCCTCCTTCTCCTTCACCCCGGAGGTCGATGTGCCGGGCTTCGGCAGGATCCCGGCGAATGTGGCCAAGCTCTGCCAGCTGACCTTCGTCTGCGGGGCGCTCCAGGACATCCACCCCAACCCGGCGGGCCACCAGGTCCTGGCCGACGCGGTGCGGCCCGCTCTGTAATCCCCTCCCCGGGACCGGCGGCCCGGGGCCCGGCCACCCCTCACCGCGCCCGGTGAGGGGTGGTTCCGCGCGGCCGTGGCACCCGGCCGGGCCCGCCGGATCAGACCCGGTGGCCCCGCACCCCGGAGAGCAGCCCGCC
This sequence comes from Streptomyces sp. NPDC000594, assembly GCF_040299965.1. Taxonomy (NCBI): domain Bacteria; kingdom Bacillati; phylum Actinomycetota; class Actinomycetes; order Kitasatosporales; family Streptomycetaceae; genus Streptomyces; species Streptomyces sp. NPDC000594. The sequence goes on from NZ_JBEPCY010000007.1 coordinate 39,325, forward strand.
CCAGGAGGTGTGGCCGGAGAAGACATCCCGCTCCCAGGTGTGGGCGAGCAGCCGCAGACTGCGGCAGCCGCCGGGGAAGGGGATGGTGAGATCGAGGATATGGGGGCGGCGCCCGTCCGGCCCACCGAAGGCGGGCAGGGCGCCGCGCCCCTGCGCGGGGGTGTACTGGGCGGCGAACGGCCGGACCGAGGAGATGTCCAGCCTGCCCCGGCGGCCGTCGTGGTCCATCACCCAGACACCGGGCCAGTCGGCGGCGGTGAAGCCCTGGGCGGGCGGACCGGGCCGGGCGGAGCGGCTCAGGCTGAGCCCGAAGGGGGTCCCCCTCCAGTCGGTCCAGCCGGCCGCGCGGGCCGCGTCACCGCCGCAGAGATAGGCCTGGAACTCCTGGTCCTGGGTCTGGTCGACCCGGAAGCGCAGCCCCCGGCCGTGCTGCACGGTGAAGCCGTGCACCGCATAGCGGCGCCCGGCGCGGCGATAACAGCCCAGCCTGACGGGCACATCCGGGGCGGTGCCCGCGCCACCGCCGGGCAGGGGGTCGAGGACCAGCTCGCCGTGCCAGCCGTCATGGTCCATCTGCCAGCGCCCGGACCAGATCCCGTCCGCCCGGGGCAGCTCCCGCTCCGGGCCCGGCGGTCCGGGCGGCGGCGCCGGTGGCGGCAGGGGCGGGGGCGGCAGGGGCGGGGCTGCGGCGGTACGGTGGTCGGCGCGCGGGCGGTCCGGCACGGCGGCTCTCCCTCCGGTCCCTGGGACGCCGCCCGGTGGACGGACGGCGGAATGCCGCGGGGGCGGCACGAGGAGGACACCCAGACGGCCAGGTTAGCCGCGGCTCTCCTCGGTCAAACGGTTCTCCACCGCCACCCGAAAGCGTGGTTTACCGGCGTGGCGCGGCGGGCCCGGCGGACGGCCCTCGTCCGCCGAGCCGCCGGGCCTCCAGGCCGCCGGGCCTCCGGGCCGTCGGGCCTCCAGGCCGTCGGGCCTCCGGGTCAGACTCCGGCTCCGGCTCCGGCGGTGTAGCGGCGCAGATGCTCCGCCGTCCGGGTGTCCGCGCCCGCGACCAGATCGGCGGGGGTACCGGTGAAGACCACCCGCCCGCCGTCGTGTCCGCCGCCCGGACCGATGTCGATCAGCCAGTCGGCGTGGGCCATCACCGCCAGATGGTGCTCGATGACGACGACCGTGTTCCCCTCCTCGACCAGCCGGTCGAGAAGGGCGAGCAGCTGGTCCACATCGGCCAGGTGCAGTCCGGTGGTGGGCTCGTCGAGGACATAGACGGAGGACTTCTCCGCCATGTGGATGGCGAGCTTCAGCCGCTGGCGCTCGCCCCCGGAGAGGGTGTTCAGCGGCTGGCCGAGCCGCAGATAGCCGAGCCCCACGTCCTGGAGCCGGCCGAGCAGGGTGTGGGGCTGTCCGGTGGGGAAGAAGGCGTACGCCTCGGTCACCGACAGGGCGAGCACCTCACTGATGTTCTTGCCGCGCAGCCGGTAGGAGAGCACCTCCGGGGTGAACCGCCGGCCCTCGCACTCCTCGCAGACGGAGGCGGTGGGGGCCATCATCGCCAGCTCGGTATGGATGAGTCCGAGCCCGTTGCAGGTGGGGCAGGCCCCCTCGGAGTTGGCGCTGAAGAGCGCGGGCCGGACTCCATTGGCCTTGGCGAAGGCGTTGCGGATCGGGCCGAGCAGCCCGGTGTAGGTGGCGGGGTTGGAGCGGCGCGAGCCGCGGATCGGGGACTGGTCGGCGACGACGACTCCCTCGCGCGGCGCGAGATAGCCATGGATCAGGGAGCTTTTGCCGGAGCCCGCGACGCCGGTCACCACCGTGAGCACCCCGGTGGGGATGTCGACGGAGACATCCTGGAGGTTGTGGAGGTCGGCGCCCCGGATGGCGAGGTGGCCCCGCGGGGTGCGCACCCGCTCGCGCAGCCGGGCCCGGTGGCCGAGATGGCGTCCGGTGAGGGTGCCGGAGGCGCGCAGTCCGGCGACATCGCCGCTGTAGCAGAGGGTGCCGCCCGCCTCGCCCGCGCCGGGGCCGATGTCCACGACATGGTCGGCGATGGCGATGACCTCGGGCTTGTGCTCCACCACCAGCACGGTGTTGCCCTTGTCCCGCAGCCTCAGCAGCAGATCGTTCATCCGCTGGACGTCATGCGGGTGGAGCCCTGTCGTCGGCTCGTCGAAGACATAGGTGACATCGGTGAGGCTGGAGCCGAGATGACGGACCATCTTCACCCGCTGCGCCTCACCGCCGGAGAGGGTGGAGGCGGCGCGGTCCAGGCTCAGATAGCCGAGGCCGATCTCCACCAGGGAGTCCAGCAGCTCGCGGAGGCCGGTGAGCAGCGGGGCGACGGAGGGCTCGTCGAGGGTGCGGACAAAGGCGACGAGATCGCTGATCTGCATCGCCGAGCACTCGGCGATGTTGACCCCGCCGATCCGGCAGGAGAGCGCGGCGCGGGTGAGCCTGCTGCCCTCGCACTCGGGGCAGCGGGTGAAGACCACGGCCCGGTCCACAAAGGCGCGGATGTGCGGCTGGAGGGCCTCGCGGTCCTTGGCGAGCCAGGTCCGCCGCAACCGGGTGACCAGTCCTTCGTAGGTGAAGTTGTTCGTGCCCACCTTCACCTTGACGGGCTCCTTGTGGAGGAGGTCGGCCCACTCCCGCTCGGTGAAGTCGGCGACCTTGCGGGCCGGGTCGTAGAAGCCGGAGGAGACCATGATCGACCAGGGCCAGGAGTCCACCGTGAAGCCGGGTACGGTGATCGCCCCGTCGTTGAGCGACCGGTCCCGGTCGATCAGCTGGTCGATGTCGATGTCGGGGACCTCGCCGAGGCCTTCGCACCGGGGGCACATGCCCTCGGGCACATTGAAGCTGAAGGCGCCGGAGGTGCCGATGTGCGGGGTGCCGAGGCGGCTGAAGACGATCCGCAGCATGGTGGAGGCGTCGGTGGCGGTGCCCACGGTGGAGCGGGAGTTGGCGCCCATCCGCTCCTGGTCCACGACGATGGCGGCGCTGAGGTTGTGGAGTCCGTCGACCTCGGGGCGGCCGAGGCTGGGCATGAAGGACTGGACGAACGCGGTGTAGGTCTCGTTGATCAGTCGCTGGGACTCGGCCGCGATGGTGCCGAAGACCAGGCTGGACTTGCCGGATCCGGAGACTCCGGTGAAGACGGTGAGGCGGCGTTTGGGGAGGTCGACGTCTATCCCGCGGAGATTGTTCTCGCGGGCTCCCCGTACCTGGATCACGGCGTGGGAGTCGGCGGGCGCACCGGCGTACGGAGTCCGTTCCGCCGTCGGGACGTTCTCCGCGGTCGGGGTCCGTTCCACGGTCGGGGCACTGTCCGCGGTCGGGGTCCGTTCCGCGGTCGGAACGGTGTCCGCGGTGGGGATGGGGCCTGCCAACGGGGTCCGGTCTGCGGTCATCTGAGGGTCCTTGTCCATGGTCCGTGCTGAGCTGCGATGTACTGGTTGCGGGGCCCGGCCCCGCGCCTTCGGGGCGCCGGCCGGAACGGGCGACCGGGGGTCGGACTCCGCACACCGGAGGAAATCATCGCCGACCGCATCACTCCACCCCGTTTAAATGGTCCAGACCTATTGACGGGCTGGTCTAGTCCTTTTAGTCTCTGCTCACCTCCGCGGATCCGGTTCCGGGCGTGCGCACGCCCGGCTCCAACAACGCTCCACCCCCACGTTTGTTGAGCGATACCGATCACCCGAGCCCCTCGCCGGGCACGGTCCCCCCACCAGGAGGATCAGAACGTGCTGTCCCCCACCCGTACCCGAGCGTCGCTGCTCGCAGCCGGCACCGCCGTCGCCGCGCTGCTGACCGGCTCGCTCTCGGCGGGAGCCGCTCAGGCAGCTCCCGCCCCCGAGGCGGGAACCACCGCCTCCGCCCATGAGTCCTGTCGCCCGGAGGGGCTGTACAAGACGCCCGGCGTCGATGTCCCGTACTGCTCGGTCTACGACAACCAGGGCCGCGAGAAGATGGGCGCCGACCACCAGCGCCGCATCATCGGGTACTTCACCAACTGGCGTACCGGCAAGGACGGCAGGCCCGCCTACCTCGCCAACAACATTCCGTGGAACAAGATCACGCACATCAACTACGCGTTCGCGGCGATCGACTCCACCAACAAGATCACTGTCGGCACCGACGGACCGAACAACGCGAACACCGGGATGACCTGGCCGGGCGTCGCGGGTGCCGAGATGGACCCGGCGGTTCCGTACAAGGGCCACTTCAACCAGCTGACCAAGTTCAAGAAGCAGCACCCGGATGTGAAGACGCTGATCTCGGTCGGCGGCTGGACGGACACCGGCGGCTACACCAACGACGCGGGCCAGCGGGTCGGCTCCGGCGGCTTCTACTCGATGACGACCAACGCCGACGGCTCGGTGAACCAGGCGGGCATCAACACCTTCGCCGACTCGGCCGTCGCCTTCATCAAGAAGTACGGCTTCAACGGCGTCGACATCGACTACGAGTACCCGACCACGATGAAGGACGCGGGTCACCCCGCGGACTGGGCGCTCGCCAACGGCCGCCGCGCCGGTCTGGTCAAGAGCTACGCCGCGCTGATGAAGACCCTGCGCGAGAAGCTGGACCGCGCGGGCGCCACCGACGGCAAGCACTACATGCTGACCGTGGCCGCCCCCTCCTCCGGCTATCTGCTGCGCGGCATGGAGACCTTCCAGGTCCAGAAGTACCTGGACTACGTCAACATCATGTCGTACGACCTGCACGGCACCTGGAACGAGCACGTCGGTCCGCAGGCCTCGCTCTTCGACGACGGCAAGGACACCGAGCTGGCCGGGGCGGGTGTCTACTCCACGTCCCAGTACGGCGGCATCGGCTACCTCAACACCGACTGGGCCTACCACTACTTCCGCGGCTCCATGCCGGCCGGCCGTATCAACATCGGTCTGCCGTCCTACTCCCGCGGCTGGAAGAACGTCCAGGGCGGCACCGACGGCCTGTGGGGCAAGGCGGCATCGACCAACTGCCCGGCCGGCACCGGGCTGACCAAGTGCGGTGACGGCGCGGTCGGCGTCGACAACCTCTGGCACGAGACCGACAGCAACGGTGTCGAGGCCCCCGCGGGCTTCAACCCGATGTGGCACGCCAAGAACCTGGAGCGGGGCATCGTCCCCGACTACCTCCCCCAGTTCGGTCTGCCCGCCAACACCTCGCTGACCGGCACCTACACCCGTAAGTACGACTCGACGCTGGTCGCGCCGTGGCTGTGGAACGCCCAGAAGAAGGTCTTCCTCTCCACCGAGGACGAGCAGTCCATCGCCGCCAAGGCCGACTATGTGGTGCGCAAGGGCATCGGCGGCACCATGATGTGGGAGCTGGCCGGCGACTACGGCTGGAACGCCGGCAAGGGCCAGTTCGAGGCCGGTGACACCCTCACCACCACGATGTACGACAAGTTCAAGGCGGCCACCCCGTACGGCAGCAAGAAGGCCGCCGCGGCGCCCGCCATGCCCACCGACGTGATCAACGTGGACGCGGAGTTCGGCCAGTTCGCCCTGGGTGACTCCAACTACCCGATCAGCCCCAAGCTGAAGATCACCAACAACACCACGGTGGCGCTGCCCGGCGGTACGGAGTTCCAGTTCGACTACGCGACCTCCGCCCCGAACAACGCCAAGGACCAGTCCGGCTTCGGCACCACGATCATCCGCAGCGACCACACCGGTAACAATGTGGGCGGTCTGAAGGGCGACTTCCACCGGGTCTCGCTGAAGCTCCCGGCCTGGCAGACGGTGGCCCCGGGTGCCTCGGTGGAGCTGGACTTCGTCTACTACTCCCCCGTGTCGACCCCGTCCAACTGGACGGTGACCTTCGGCGGCAAGACCTACGGCATCGCCGGTGACCTGGCCCGCGGAGTGACCCTGGTCCAGCCCACCGACGGCTCGGGCCCCGGCGGACCGGGCGGCGGCACCTGCACCGCCCCGGCGTGGACCGCGACCGGTGAGTACGGAACCAACGCGACCGTGTCCCACAAGGGCCGCACCTACAAGGCCAAGTGGTGGAACAAGGGCGACGAGCCCGGCACCACCGGCCAGTGGGGGGTGTGGACGGACCAGGGTGCCTGCTGACCCGGTACGTCCCACCTGCTGAACTCGAAGGCCCCCGGCGGCGGTGTCCCTGGCCCATCCGCCACCGGGGGCCTTCGTCCTGCCCCGCCCGGTACGCGCCACGGCCGTACCGGGCGGGGCATCCTGGCATGGGGCGGGTCCCGCGTCATCCTCCTGGGGAAGGCTCCGGACACCCGACCACCGTGGGATCCGCCCTTCCCGGACGGTACGTGAGGCTGACGCGCACCGCCGCCCGGACCTCTAGCCTTCGCCCCATGATCCACTCGATCCGAACGTTCCGATGGACGCGCGCGGCCACGACCGCCGCGCTCGCCCTCACCCTCGTCCTGCCCCTGGCCGGTACCGCCCCGGCCACGGCCGCCCCCGCCGGCCCGGTGGGCCCGGCCGCCGCGAGCGCCCCCGCCGCCTTACCCGCCGCCTCCTCCGTCCCCGCCGTCCCCGCCGGGCGGATCACCCTGCCCCGGCCCACCGGACGGCACTCCATCGGCAGCGAGATCCTCCATCTCGTCGACCGCTCCCGCGAGGACCCCTGGGTGCCCACCGCCGACGGCCGCGAGCTGATGCTCACCCTGCACTACCCGGCACGCCCGGGGTCCGGCCGGACCGCCCCCTATGCCACCCCCGGGGAGGCCGCGGCCCTCGTCAAGGGGCTGAACATCGACACGGCGGTGGACGCCGACCGGCTGAGCGCGATGCGCACCCACAGCCGACCGGGAGCCCGGCCCGTCCGGGGCAAGCACCCCCTGGTGGTGCTCTCCCCCGGCTTCAGCGTCTCCCGCTACACCCTCACCTCCCTCGCGGAGGAGCTGGCGAGCCGGGGGTATGTGGTCGTGTCGCTGGACCATGCCCATGAGTCCTTCGGTATCGCCGTGCCCGGCGGACGGCAGCTGGACTGTGTCGCCTGTGCGCCGATCTTCAGCGGTGAGGCGCATCCCGGGATCGTCACCGCGGCCCGCGCCGCGGACACCTCCTTCGTCCTGGACCGGCTCCTGGGGACCCGCTCCCCCTGGCGCCACTCGGGGATGATCGACCGGAGGCGCGTCGGGATGGGCGGCCACTCCATCGGCGGGGCGAGCGCTCTCTCCACGATGGTCGCGGACACCCGGGTGCGCGCCGGGTTCAACATGGACGGCGCCTTCTGGGACACCCTGCCCGCCGAAGGGCTGCGCGGACGCCCGTTCCTGATGCTGGGGACCCATGACGAGGTCCATCTGCCCGGTGGACGGGACACCACCTGGGACACCACCTGGCCCACCCTCGACGGCTGGAAGCGATGGCTGACCGTCGCGGGCTCACACCACCTGACCTTCTCCGACTATCCGGTCATCGTCCGCAACTTCGGTCTGCCCGAGCCCGGAATCCCCCATGACCGGGCCGTCATCGTCACCCGGCGCTATGTCACCGCTTTCCTCGACCGGCATCTGCGCGGCCGGGCGGCGCCCCTGCTGAACGGGCCCTCGACGGCCCATCCCGAGGTGTTCTTCCAGCACCACTGAGCAGCCACCACCGAACAGGACCGCTGACCAGGACCGCCGAGCAGCACTGCTGAGCGGCACGGCCGGGACACCGGGCGGGGCGGCACCGGGGGGGGAAGACCGGTGCCGCCCCCTTCCGGGACCGCCGTGGCGGTGGCGGCTCAGCTCCGCGCGGGGCGGTGCTCCCAGCCGCGTGCGGTACGGGTCAACTCGCCGAACCCGGCGGCGGTGAGGGCCGCCGTCTCCCCGGGCTCGTCCTCGTCCGGATAGGCGAGGACCCGGTCGACACCGCACAGCTCCAGCCAGCGGCGGGCCTCGCCGAGGAGCCAGGGCAGCAGCGCGGGGGCGGGGTCGTCGGGCAGCTCCAGGGCCGAGATGTCGGCGGTGCCGCCGGAGCGGGCGTGGCGCTCGGGACGTTCGAGGTTGGTGTCGAGTTCCAGGTACGCCACCTCCCCGTCCCCGTCCCGGAGGGTCAGCCGGGTGGTGCCGAGGTCACCGAGGGTGCGGTGGAGGGTGTGGCCCGGCAGGGGCGCCCCCGACGGGGCGGGCAGCGCGGTCACCGGGGCGATGAGCAGGATCTCGGTGTCCCCGGTGTGGACGAAGCCCGCGCGCTCCAGGGTGGCGCGGATGTGCGGCCACTGGGCGGGGACGCCGTAGACCCCGGGGACGGGCAGGGTGCCGTCGCCCAGCCGGGAGCGGACCTGCCAGCGGGTGAGCCGGGCGAGGCAGGCGGCGGCCAGCAGATCGGCCGGGTGCGCGGCGCCGGGGTCCGCCGGCGCCCCGGGCTCCGGCCCCTCCTCCGGGTAGTGGAGCAGCCAGGAGATCTGGCCGGTGTCGCGGTAGTCGGGGCCGACTTCGGCGTCGTCGCGGTAGCGCAGCAGATGGGCGGCGGCGACGATGCGCCGCTCCCGCTCGACGACCAGGGTGGCGCGCTCGGCGACCCAGGGGTCGGTGATGTACTCGTCCGGGCAGCGCTCCAGGCTGCTGAGGACGGTGTTCACCGAGGCGGCGGCGCCGGGGACGACGGCGGCGGCGTGCGCGTTGACCAGCGCGGTCAGTTGATCGCGGTCCTCGCGGTGGAAGGGGCGCACCAAGGGCGAAGAGGGCATGACTGGGCCTCCGTGGGTGATCGTTCGGGGAGGCCGCCATGCGATGCGGTACGTGGATCACCCTAGCATTCGCGCCGGCGCGGGTGCCGGTCCCCGGGCTCCGGGGACCGGCGGCGGTTCAGCGGGCGCGGCGGCCGGGGTCAGTGGTCGCGGAGCCAGTGGAAGGCGAGGTCCGGGTGGCGGGGGGACGGCCGGTCCAGGAGCGGGGCGGGGCGGCCGGCGAGGAAGCGGCCGAAGAAGGCGACCGCGCAGGCCCGGACCGTCCGGGTGGCCCGGTCGGCGGGGAGGGTGCCGAAGAATTCGCGCCAGAGCGGCTCGGGCCAGGTGGTCCGCAGCCCGAGGGGCTCGGCGTACCCGGTGAGGTCGGTGGCGCTGAGATGGCCGCCGCCCGTGAGCAGGAGATGGCGGCCCCATCCCCGGTGGGCGGCGCGCCACCGGGTCCAGCTCTCGTGCTCGGGCGAGGAGGTCAGCAGCAGGAAGGGGCGGTCGAGGCCGGTGTCGGGGACGGTGGTGCCGAAGAGCCCGCCGTCCAGGTCGAGCCCGGCGGCGAACCGCCGGTCCTGGCGCATCGCCTCGGCCGCGGCGGCACCGCCCATCGAGTGGCCGAGGATCCCGATCCGGGACGGTACGAGTCCCCGCGCCGCGAGGGTGTCCGCGACGCTCCGCAGATCGGCGGCGCGTACCCCCGTCTCCAGCCGGTCCTGGGTGTCCCAGTCGGCGGGGGCGTCGGGGAGGTTGCCGAGGATCAGCCGCCCGTCGGGGAAGCGGACCGCCGCGGCGTCGTGGGTGTGGTCCACCGCCGCCACCAGATGGCCGTGCGAGGCGAGTTCGGTGGCGAGGGATGTGGTCATCCAGCGGGTGGCGCCCCGGCCGTGGCTGACCAGGATCAGGGTGGGCCGGCGGGGGACCCGGCGGGCCGCCCGTACCCCGGTGCGGATCCGGGCGAGGGACCCCCGGGGGACCGCCCAGGAGTCCTCCAGGACCGCGGCGGTCCCCCGGTCGGTGTACGGAACGGAACCGGTCCCGGTGGTGCCGTACCCCGCCCTGTCGTCGTCGCCCCCGCCGCCGTCGCCGTCGCACAGGGGGAACCAGAGCTGCACCATCAGCTCCCGGGGCCCCGGCCGCTCCGCGAAGGGGTCGGTGCGGGAGGCGTCCACCACGGGGAACGAGCGGGTGCCGACGGGGCGGCCACCGGTCGGCGGCGGCAGCCGGAGCGCCCCCGGCCCGGTCGCCGCGGCGGAGGGGGCGGACAGCGCGGCCAGGGCGGCGGCCCCGCCGGCTCCCAGCAGCAGTGAACGGCGAGCGAGCACCCGTACCTCCCGGTCCGGGGGCGCGGGTTGCGCCCGGATCACCGGCCACCCTATGGGTCTGGACCAATCCAGGGGAGAGGCCGGAACGATCTCCTCGCACCGGATCGCGGGAACGTGTACGGGACGGCCGGGACGCGCGGCGGCTCCCCGGGAAGTCCCGCCGGAATCCCGGGAAATCCCACCGGAGTCCCCGGGAGGTCCCGCCGGCCCCCGGCCGCCCCGGGGAGCCGGCCCCGCACGGGTGATCCGCGCGGCGCCGGGGTGACCCACAGGTGTGCCCCGCCACCACCCGGGGCAGGGCTGGGGAGTCGGCGGGACCCGTACGGTGGTCCGGGCCGGAGCGCACGGGACGGTGAGGGCACTGACAGAGACCGGATGCACGGTGGCGCGGGGCGCACGGATCCAGGCCACCGGGGCCGGGGTACGGCTGCGCGACGGACGGGAGGTCCTGCACGGGATCACCCTGGACATCGCCCCCGGCCGGATCACCGGGATCGCGGGCGGCAGCGGCACGGGCAAGACCCTCCTCCTGGAGACCCTCGCGGGGATCCGCCGGCCCACCCGGGGCCGGGTGGGCCACGACGGACGCGAACCGGCCGCCGCGGCCGTGCCCTTCGGCTTCGTCCCCCAGGACGATCTGCTCCACCGGGGGCTCGGCCTCCGCCGCAGCCTGGTGTACGCGGCCCGGCTGCGCGGCGCCGCCCCGGACGCCGTCGACCGGGTCCTCGGCGAGCTGGGGCTGGCGGCACGGGCCGGTCAGCGGCTCGCCACCCTCAGCGGCGGCGAGCGCAAACGGGCCGGTATCGCGGTGGAGTTGCTGACCCGCCCCCGGGTGCTCTTCCTGGACGAACCCACCTCGGGCCTCGACCCGGCCACCGGCACCCGGCTCCTGGACACCCTCGCCGCCCTCGCCGCCGAGGGCGTCACCATCGTCCTCACCACCCACTCCCCCGCCGATCTGAGCCGCTGCGACCAGGTCGTCCTGCTCGCCCCCGACGGCTCCGCCGCCCATACCGGCACCCCGGAGGAGCTGCTGAGCCGGTACGGGACACGGGACTTGGGCGAGGTCTGGACCGCCGTCGCCGAGTCCCCGCCCCCGGCCATGACCCCCGGGGCGCCGGAGCCACCCGCCGAGCCCGATCCGTCGTCCTCCGGCGCCCGGGGCCGGTCACCCGGGCGGACCGGCCCCGGCCCGTTCGCCCAGTGGCTGCTGCTCACCCGGCGCGGCGGCGAACTGCTGCTCGGCGACCGGCCCGCCGCCGCGATCGTGGTGGGCTCCCCCCTCATGATCGTGGCGATGTTCGCGCTGCTCTTCCGGCCCGGGGTCTTCGACCCGGCGCACCCCAGCCCGTCGGCCACCGCCATGGTGCTCTTCTGGATCGCGTTCGGCGGCTTCTTCTTCGGTCTCGCCTATGGACTGCTCCAGATCTGCGCGGAGCTGGCCGTGGTCCGCCGCGAACGCCTCACCGTGCTGCGCCTCGGCCCCTATATCGCCTCCAAGGTCACCCTGCTGCTGCCGCTGCTGGCCCTCGCCGACGCGCTGCTGCTGGCCGTCCTGCGGGCCGGGGACCGGCTGCCGCCCGCCGGGGCCGGGGTGTACGGCTCGCTCTTCGTCAGCACCGCCCTCGGCTCGGCGGCGGGGCTCGCCCTCGGGCTGCTCACCTCGGCGGTGGTGGCGGACCCGGCCCGTGCGGCGCTGGCCCTGCCGCTGCTCTGCTTCCCGCAGGTGCTCTTCTCCGGGGCGTTCGTGCCCGTACCGCTGATGGCGGGGGCGGGACAGGTACTCAGTGCCGCCATGAGCAACCGCTGGGCCTTCGAGGCACTGGGGGCGGGCGCCGGGGTGGAGGAGCTGTGGGCGCGGGGGGCCTCCGCGCTCGGACCGCCGCTGCTCGCCTCGTACGGGGACACCTTCGCGCACGCGCCCTGGACCCGCTGGCTGCTGCTGACCGCCTTCACCCTGGTGCTGCTGGTGCTCGCCGGATGGGTGCTGCACCGCCGCTGTGCCACGCTCGCCCGGCCGCTCGGCGCCCGCCGCTGAACGGACCACCGGGAGCCGGCGGCCCAGTTCAACCGCCCAGCAGCTCAACCGCCCCCGGCAGCTCAACCGCTCAGCAGCTCAGCCGTGGCGGCAGCCCCTCCGCCGCCGGGGTGCGGTCGCGATAGGTCCGCTCCAGGAAGCGCAGCAGGGTGTCCACGTCCCCCGGCCCCGACGGGATACCGAGCGAGACCCGGACGGCGCCCGCCGACGGCAGTCCGAGCCGGGTCAGATACTCCTCCAGGTCCGCGCTTCCGCCGCGCCGCCCCACCCGTCCCAGCAGCCGCCTGCCGATCCCGAAGGCCGCCTCACCCGCCCCCGGGTTGCAGAAGCACCCCGTCCGCAGGGAGATCCGGGCCCGTGAGCTGTCCCGGGCCACGATCCGCTCGTCCACCACCCGGCCGAGCGGGTCGAGGACATTGAATGCCACCGTGCCGCCCCGGCAGTGCGTGGTGCGCGGCCCGTACAGCCGTATCAGCGGGCGGGTGTCGCTGTGCCGCAGCCCGGTCAGGCCCGACAGCAACCGGTCGGTGAGCGCGGCGACATGGTCGTGGACGGCGTCGATACCGAGGGACTCGATCCAGTCGAGGCCGGTGCACACCTCGGGGATGGCATGGAAGTCGAGCGTGCCGTCCTCGAAGGCGGCCGGGCCCGGGGCGAGCCGGTGCCACTGGCCGAGCGCGCTGGCCACCTGGATGGTGCCGCCGGAGAACCAGGGGCGCCGCAGCAACTCCAGCGCGCGGTTGCGCGCTATCAGACAGCCGACCCCGGTCGGATAGCCGAACACCTTGTACCAGCTCAGTACGGTGAAGTCGGCGGGCCAGCAGTCCAGCCGCAGCCTGCTGGACCCGGCGAAGGCGGCGGCGTCGAGCAGGACATGCCAGCCGCGCTCGCGGGCGTACGGGATCCAGTCCAGGGGGTGGCGCACCCCGCTGAAGTTGCTCTGCGCCGGGAAGGCGAAGAGTCCGCGCCCCCGCCGGGCCAGCGCCTTCCGCAGGACGGGTTCCGACACCCGCAGCCCGGATCCGGCGAGCGGCACATAGGCGGTCCGCGCGTGCCGGGCCCGCGCGAACTCCCGCAGCCCGTTGACGGAGTTGTGGTTGTCGGCGGTGAGCAGCAGCCCGGTCCGGCGGCGGAAGGGGTAGCTCTCGCCGACGAGCCGGCAGGCGGCGGTGGCGTTGGCGGTGAAGATCACCGTGAACTCGGCGGGGTCGGCCCCGGCGAAGTCGAGGATCCGCTCCCGCGCCCGCTCCACCAGCGCGGTGCTGGGGGCCGATGCCGGGCTGTCGGTGTGCGGATTGCCGAAGACGCCCCGGGTGAGGCGTTCGGTCTGGGCGTGGAGCTGGCGGCGGGCGGGCAGGGCCGCGCCGGTGTGGTCGAGATAGATATGGCGGGTCTCGTCGAGATAGCCGTACTCGGCTGCCCGGACCCGGGCGAAGCGGGCGAACGGGTCGAGCGGGTCGGAACCTCCCGGCTCGGATCTTCCCCTGGATCGTCGGCCGTCGGTCCCGGTGACGTTCTCGGTCATGCCATCCCCTGTCCGGCTCCCCGGTTCCCAGGATGCGTCGGGGCGGGCGCGGCGGCAAGAACGCCGACCGGCACCGCTGGAGCCGACGGTGGTGCCCCGGACCGGCGGCGGGCCCGCCGGTCCGCCGGAGCGGCGGCACCCGCCGGGGCCCATGGCGTACCGCCCTCAGGGGGTACGGGCCCGTACGGTCATGGGGACATGGTCGGGGTGGGCCATCGCGGAGGCCGCCTCACGGGTGGTGTGGCCGCCGGTGGGCCGCAGCCGCCAGCGGGCGAGAACGGTGGCGAGGGCGATGGTGGCCTCGGTCCAGGAGAAGGCGTCCCCGATGCACTTGCGGCTGCCCGCGCCGAAGGGGACGAACGCCTCCCGGGGCACCGACTCCCGGCGTCCGGGGAGCCAGCGGTCCGGGTCGAAGCGGTCGGGGTTCTCGTAGAGCGCCGGGTCGCGGTGGACGGCGTACAGGCTGAAGGCGATCTCCATGCCGGCCGGCAGCCGGTGGCCCGCCAGCTCCACGGGCTCGGTGGTCCGGCGCATCAGCAGGGTGACCCCGTGCAGCCGGATCGTCTCGTCCAGGACCCGGCGCACATGCTCCAGCCGGGGGATGTCCGCGACGGTGACCGGGCGCCGCCCCACCACCGCGTCCACCTCGGCCAGGACCCGTTCCTCGGCCTCGGGGTGGTGGGCGAGTTCATGGAAGGCCCAGGCGAGGGTGGAGGCGGTGGTCTCGGTCCCGGCGAAGAGGATGGTGACCAGCTCGTCCCGGACCTCCTCGTCGGTGAGCCCGGCGCCGGTCTCCTCGTCGCGCGCGTCCAGCAGCAGCGAGAGCAGATCGGGCGCCCCGGTGCGGCCGGCCTCCCGGGTGGAGGCCACCACCGTGTCGATGACGGACCGCAGACTCGCCGTGGCCCGGTCGAAGTCCCGGTTGGAGCGGACCGGGAGATGGTCGAGGAGCCGGGGCGAGGCCGCCCGCAGCAGCATGTTCTTCAGGATGACGGGCAGATCGCGCCGGACGGCGGCGACGGCGGGCCGGCCGATGTCGGTGGAGAACATCGTCTCGGCGAGGGTCTCGATGGCGTACTCGCCCATGACCTGTTCCACGGCGATCTCCCGGCCGTCCGTCCAGGAGTCGGCGAGTTCGACCGCGCGCCGGCTCATCACCTCGGCGTATCCGTCGATCCGGGAGCGGTGGAACACCGGCTGGATCAGCCTGCGGTGGGTACGGTGCAGCTCGCCGCCCGCGTTGGCCAGGCCATTGCCGACCAGGGGGCGCACCCGGTCGTAGAGACGGCCCTTCTCGAAGGAGCGCGCCTGGGCCACGGTGATCTGGTGGATCAGGCCGGCGCTGGTGGCGACGCAGACGGGCAGGGTGCCGATCCGTACCCGGACCAGCTCCCCGGTCTCGCGCAGCGAGCGGAGGAAGCCGAGGGGGTCCCGGGCGAGTCTGAGGGTGTGGCCGAGCAGGGGCAGGGCGCCGGGGGCGGTGGGGATGCGGTCCAGTGCGACGGACGACGCCACGGGGGAACTCCTCGTTCAGGGGATCGTTCGGGAGACCACTCAAAGAAACGTATCTTCAGCCACATCCGGGCGGTTGTCCCTCGGCTGCCCCGCACCTCCCGCCGCCCCCTCCCTTCCCAGGAAGGCACACGGGCATGCGCTGCCCGGGAAGGCACATGGACAGGGAGCACCCGGGAAGGCACACGGGCGAGGGGGCACCCCGCAGGATCCCGCAGGACGGGTCCGCCGCCGGGGGCGGACCCGGCGGCGGGGGCGGACCCGGCGGCGGGGGCGGGGACGGGTCAGCCGCGCCGCGACTTCCACCAGGAGCGCGGCCCCTGCTCCGCGGGGTGTGCCCCGGCCGGACCGGGCTCCGCCGGAACGGGCGCCGGACCCGGCGGCCGGCTGCCCTCCACGGACCCGGGGGGCGACGTCAGCTCCGGCCGGGGGGCGAACCGTACCGGCAGGGTGTCCACCCGCTGCGTCATCCAGGCGGCGCTGGTGGAGAGTTCGGCGGCCGAGACCGACAGTTCGAGCCCCGGCAGCAGGGTCAGCAGGGTGTCGATGCCGGTATCGGCGATGGCCCGGCCGATGTCCCGCCCCGGGCACTCGTGCGGCCCGCTGCTGAAGGACAGGTGGGAGCGGTTGCCGTGCACCGGGGCCGCGAGATCGGGCCGGATCCGGGGGTCGACATTCCCCGCCGCGACCCCGAGCAGCAGCATGTCCCCCTCCTTGATCTGGTAACCGCCGAGGACGGTGTCCCCGGTCGCCCAGCGCCCCGGGACCACCGAGAGCGGCGGGGCGTCCCACAGGACCTGCTCCAGCGCGTCGGGCAGGGTCATCTGACCACCCGACAGACTGGCCCGGAACCGGCGGTCGGTGAGGACCAGGCGCAGGGTGTTGGCGATCAGATTGACCGTGGTCTCGTTGGAGGCGATCAGCACCAGCCGCAGATGCTCGACGATCTCCTCCTCGGTCAGGGCCGACCCATGGGCGATCAGCGAGCTGGCGAGGTCCCGGCCGGGGCGCTCCCGCTTGCGCCGTACCAGCGCCCGCAGGGTAGTGACCACGAAGTCATTGCTGGCCAGGGCGGTCTCGCTGCCCTTCATCAGATCGATGCAGGCGGCGACCAGCCGGGGGCCGTTCTCCTCCGGCATCCCCAGCAGCTGGGTCATCACCAGCATCGGCAGCCGCTCGGCGTAGTCCCGTATCAGATCGGCCTCGCCCCGGTCGGCGAAGGCGGCGACCAGCTGCCGGGTGTGCCGGGTGACATGGCGGCGTACCCCATGGCGGTTGAAGTGGGTGAGGCCGTCGGTGACCGCGCCGCGCAGCCGGGCGTGGTCGTCGCCGTCGGAGAAGACACAGAGCGGCTGCCAGCCGATCATCGGATGCAGCGGGGAGTCGGCGGACACCCGCCGCTGCCGGAACATCGACCAGCGGCGGGAGTCCCGTGAGTAGAGCGACGGGGTCCGCATGACCTCCAGGTTCTCCCGGTGGCCGAGCACCAGCCAGGCGGGGAGATCACCGTGGAGCAGCACCGGTGCCACCGGCCCGTACTCCCGGCGCAGCCGCTCGTACAGCGCCGGGGGGTCGGCCTCCGCCGCCGGTCCGTAGAGCCGGTGCAGTCCGTCCGGGCCCAGGTCGTGGGCGGGGCAGCCGGGCGGCGGCACGGGTACGGAGACGTCCTGGGGGACGTCGGGGCGCGGGGTGGTCACAGGGCCTCCGAAGCCAGGGTGGGGAGCGCCCGGCGGGCGGACCGGACCGCACGGGCTCCCGGCGGGGCGCTCACGAACATCACTGCCGGCCCGGGTGCTGCCGGGCCACGGCCCCCGCCGCGGTCGTACAAGATCCCGAACCGCTGGCAGCATATCCCTGTTCGGTCAGGGCCGGACAAGCCGTCAGACGCCCCGGTGCGGGGCATGGTTCGCCCGGACCCGGCGGGTGCGGGACCGGGGCGGCGGTACGGGACCGGGGCGGCGATCGTGGTACGGGACCGGGCGGCGAGGGAGCGGGATCCGGACGGCGGTGGTACGGGATCCGGACGGCGCACCCCCGCGCCGCCGGGGCGATGTCACACTCCGGGCTCCCGGGCGCACCAGTAGTCCCCGGCGCCGTGCGGGAGCGGCGCCGCCAGGGTCTCAGGAGGTCTCCATGGAACCGGTGGTCCCCACACTGCGGCGGCGGGCGCGCCCGGCACGGGCCGTTGTCTCACCGGACGGGGTGTGAGCGCTGTGGCGGAGGAGGTGGCGGGGACGGAGCTGAGGGCCACCCGGGCCGTGGCGCAGCCGCAGCCCGGCCGGGAGCTGGCACAGGAGCTGCACGAGGCCGAGTATCCGGGGCTGGTGCGGTTCCTGCTGCTGAACGGGGCTTCGTGGGCCGAGGCCCAGGACGCGGCCCAGGACGCCTTCACCCAGATGTGCCGTCCTGGTGTACGGGTCTCCCATCCCAAGTCCTGGCTGCGGACGGTGGCCTGGCGCTCGTGGTTACGGCAGCAGGTGCGGCACGAGGAACCGTACGACCGGCTGCCGGAGACGCCCACGGCCCACTGGCAGACCCCGGCGTACGCGGTCGAACTCGGCACGGAGGAGCGCCGGGTGGTCGAGCTGCTGCTGCGGCTGCCCGCCAAGCAGCGGTCCGCGCTGGCGTGGAATCTGGACGGGTTCACCACCCAGGAGAGCGCCCGTGCGATGGGGATCAGTCCGGAGGCGGTCCGGCAGAACCTCTCCCGGGCGCGGGCCACGCTGAAGGAGTGGCTGGGGCTCGCGGAACCGCAGGGTGCCCGGGGCCGGGAGACGGACCGATGAGCGGCCCCGGGCGCGGCGGATCCGGGCCCCGGGACGGCACGGCCGCCGGGGCGGGTACGGGAGCGGCGGATACGGGTCTCACGGGTACGGGCGTCGCGGGTACGGGTCTGGACGAGGTGCTGGCGCGGGCGCACCGGGCGCTCGGGATCGCGGTCCAGGACGCGCTGACGGGCCGGGGCGGGCCGCCGGAGCCCCGGGATCCCGACCGTGCGCTGGCGCGGCTGCTGGCCTCGGCGCACCGGCAGACCCTGGCGGCGGTGGAGCAGCGCACCGACCGGCTGCGCCAGCGGGAGCGGGCGCGCCGTCCGGCCCGGGACGGCGGGCTGATGAGCCGTCCGGCGGCGGTCCGGCTCAAGTATCGCGAGGAGGCGCTGCGCATCGCGCGGGAGCACCGTCCGCAGGGGCTGCTGACGGCGGTGGGGCGGGCCCAACTGGCGGTGCAGTGGCTGATCGGGCTGTTGGAGGAGGGGCGGCCGGCCGGCCGGGCCCGGGGGGCGCTGGCACGGGCGGGCGAGGAGCTGGAGCGGGCGCTGGTGCTGCCCCGGGTGCCCCGGCTGCCGCCCGCGCTGACGGGCTACGCGTTCCTGGAGACGGCGCGGGAGCGGCTGGGGGTGCGGTCGGGGCGGCTGACGGAGCGGGCGAGCGGTTCGCTGGGGCTGCTGGAGACGGAGTTGCTGCCCCGGCTGGACGACAGCGGCAGCTGTGGGGCGGGGGCGCTGGAGGTGGCGCTGGACCTGGCCGACGATCTGGATCTGGTGCAGCGGGCGGGGATGGCGCTGCTGCGGGCGGTCCGCGAGGCGGAGGAGGCGGGGAACGACTTCCGGGGGGCGGATCTGCGGGATGTGTCCCTGGAGGGGCTGCCGCTGGAGGGGATCCGCTGGGACGCGCGGACGCTGTGGCCGCCGGGGTGGGAGTCACGGGTGCGGCGTGCCTCGCTGGCCATCGGGGAGGTGCCCGGCGTGCTGGTGGTGGGGCGCGAGCCGGGCGACCGTACCGTACGGGTGGACCGCTGAGCGGCGGGGGCGGTTCCGGCGCGGCCGCCGTGACCACGGCTGAGCGTCACCGCGCGGGGTGACGGCGCGGGTGGCGGTGCTCACGGCGGCCGGCGGTTCCCCAGGACCTGGGTGAGCGCGGCGATGCCGCGTGCGGTGTGGGTCTTGACCGAGCCGGGCGAGATGCCCATGGCCTTGGCTATCTCCCCCTCCTTGAGGCCCATCCAGTGCCTCAGGACCAGGGCCTCGCGCTGACGGGCCGGGAGCCGCTGGAGCGCGGTGACCAGCGCCCGCTGGTCGTCGTGGCGGAGTGCGGTGGACTCGGCGGAGACCACGGGGGGTTCGGCGAGCGCGGCCCCGCTGTGCTTGCGGACGATCTGGAGGTGGCGGATCCGCATCCGCGTCAGATTGCAGACGACGGAGCGCAGATAGGAGGCGGCCCGCTCGGCGTCGCGCAGTCTGCGCCAGCCCCGGTAGGTCTCGTAGTACGCCTCGGCGACGATGTTCTCCGGGTCGTCGGCGCCGAGCAGCGCGGCGAGCCGGAGCAGCGCCGGGTAGTGGTCCTCGAAGAGCCGGGCGAGCGCGGTGTCCCGCTCCTCCCCCGGCCGTCCGGCGGTACGGGTGGGACACCGGGGGTCGGCGGGGGGCCGGGCTCCCCTGGGGGCGGTCGGGGCATGCTCGGTCGAGGTCCTCATCGTCCTCCCTCCGTACCGGCCCGATCGTCCCGGATCTCCCTTCGCCACCTGCCACGACGTCGGCCGGTCGATCCCCTGACAGGCGCTCATGGAAGTCGGCCGGACACTCCGTGTCAACCAAAACCCGCTGATCGGCAACTCTTCCACGATCCCCGAACCCCGACCCTCGACCTTGACCCTTCGACCTTGACCTTCGACCCCGATCCCTGATCCCTGATCCCTGATCCCTGATCCCTGAAGGAGCATGTGTGTCCGGTTCATCCGCGCCCCCGTCCCGCTTCCGCCCGAGGACCGTTCTGATCTGGACCGCCGTCTCGGCCGTCGGCGCGCTCTGCTGGGGTGTCCTGGCCCTCGCCCGAGGTGAGGAGATCTCCGCGGTCTGGCTGGTGGGCGCCGCCCTCGGCACCTATGCCATCGCCTATCGCTTCTACTCCCGGTTCCTGGTCACCCGGGTGCTCCGCCCCGACGACACCCGGGCCACCCCCGCCGAACGGCTGGACGACGGGGTCGACTACCAGCCCACCGACCGCCGGGTGCTGCTGGGCCATCACTTCGCGGCCATCGCGGGCGCGGGTCCCCTGGTGGGCCCGGTCCTCGCGGTGCAGATGGGCTATCTGCCGGGCACCATCTGGATCGTCTTCGGTGTGATCTTCGCCGGGGCGGTGCAGGACATGGTGGTCCTCTTCCTCTCCATGCGGCGCGACGGCAAGAGCCTCGGCCAGATGGCCCGGGAGGAGATCGGCAAGGTCGGCGGGGCGGCGGCGCTGATCGCCGTCTTCATCATCATGATCATCCTGCTGGCGGTGCTGGCGCTGGTCGTCGTCAACGCGCTGGCCCACTCGCCCTGGGGCACCTTCTCGGTGGCGATGACCATCCCGATCGCCCTGTTCATGGGCTTCTATCTGCAAATGATGCGGCCGGGGCGGGTCCTGGAGACCAGTCTGATCGGTGTGGTCCTGCTGCTGCTCGCCATCGTGGGCGGCGGCTGGGTCGAGAACTCCTCCCTCGCGGACACCTTCACCCTCAGCCCCACCACCCTGGTCTTCTGTCTGGTGGGTTACGGCTTTGTCGCCTCGGTGCTGCCGGTGTGGATGCTGCTGGCGCCCCGTGACTATCTCTCCACCTTTATGAAGATCGGCACCATCGCGCTGCTCGCCCTCGGGGTGGTGATCGCCGCGCCCACGCTCCAGGCCGACGCGGTGACGGACTTCGCCTCCTCCGGCGCGGGGCCGGTCTTCGCCGGCTCGCTCTTCCCCTTCCTCTTCATCACCATCGCCTGTGGTGCCCTCTCCGGCTTCCACTCCCTCGTCGCCTCCGGCACCACGCCGAAGCTGATCGAGAAGGAGTCTCAGGTGCGGATGATCGGCTACGGGGCCATGCTCATGGAGTCCTTCGTCGCCGTGATGGCGCTGATCGCCGCCTCCGTGCTGGACCCGGGGCTGTACTACGCGATGAACGCGCCCGCGGGGCTGCTCGGGGACTCCGTGGAGTCCGCCTCGCAGGCGGTGGCCAACCTCGGCTTCACCATCTCGCCCGAGGAGCTGGCGGCGGCGGCCAAGGCGGTCGAGGAGAGCACCCTGGTGGCCCGAACCGGCGGTGCCCCGACGCTGGCGGTCGGGATGTCGCAGATCTTCTCCGACGTCATCGGCGGCGAGGGGATGAAGGCGTTCTGGTACCACTTCGCGATCATGTTCGAGGCGCTCTTCATCCTGACCACCGTGGACGCGGGAACCCGGGTGGGGCGTTTCATGCTCCAGGACATGCTCGGCAATGTGTGGAAGCCGCTCGGCCGGGTGCAGTGGAAGCCGGGCATCTGGCTGGCGAGCGCGGTGGTGGTGGCCGGGTGGGGGTACTTCCTCTACGCCGGGGCCACCGACCCGCTCGGCGGGATCAACCAGCTCTTCCCGCTCTTCGGCATCGCCAACCAGCTGCTGGCGGCCATCGCGCTGACCGTGGCGACCACCCTGCTCATCAAGACCGGGCGGTTCCGCTGGGCATGGGTGACCGGGGTGCCCCTCGCCTTCACGGTCGCGGTCACCTTCACGGCGAGCTGGCAGAAGGTCTTCTCGCCCGATCCCCGGGTCGGCTTCTTCGCCCAGCGGGACCGGTTCGCCGACGCCATCGACGCGGGGAAGGTGCTGGCACCCGCGAAGGACATGGACGACATGCACACCATCGTCACCAACTCCACCGTCGACGGGGCACTGATCGTGGTCTTCGTGGTCCTGGTGACCACCGTGATCGTCAACGCGGCGCTGGTCTGTGTCCGGACACTGCGGTCGCCGGAGCCGCCGCCGACCAGCGAGGCTCCCTATGTGGCCTCGACCATCGGCACCGGCCCGGACCTGGCGAAGACCCCGGTGGGAGCCCGCGAGTGAGCGCCACGGTCCCGCGCCGGGAGGGACCGGCCGGACAGGGCGCGCTCGGCGCCGTGCGGGCGGCACTCGGCCGGGGGGCCCGGGCGGTCCACTGGTATCTGCGGGAGCTGACCGGGGAGTCGGCGTACGACCGGCACTGCGAGCGCCATCGCCGGCTGAGCCCGGGGAGCGAGCCGCCGACCCGGCGGGAGTTCCAGCGGATGCGCACCCGCCACCAGGAGGGGGCCGCGGCCTCGCGCTGCTGCTGAGACCCCCGGGTGCGGGGCGGAGCCGTCGCGACGGCTCCGCCCCGCCCCGTGTCAGCGGGTCCTGGCGTCGCCCCGGGTGGAGTCGTCCGCACGGGGGTCCGGCGCGGAAGGATCACCGGAGAATCGCCGCGCGGGGTGTGCGGAAGTTTCGCGGAATGTGGACGACCTGAGGAGACGACCGCATCCGGCAGGGCGCGGGGGGCATACACCTTTGTCCGAAAACAGCCGCCCACCCCTCTCCGGTATCCGATCTCCGCCCTCCGGGGAGGGCGTCCGGATCCGCGCCGGCCCCGGGAGAACCGGGGAGCGGCACGGCCCCGGCGGGCCGCGGCGACCGTCAGAGCGGCTCCCCGGGCGCGCCGAGCCAGCCCGCGACCGCGTCCGCGATCGGCTGTTCGGTCTCCAGCTCGATGAACCCGAACTGGCCGCCCTGATTGCACTCCAGGAACCACCAGGTGCCCTCGCCGTCCTCGGCGAAGTCGAACGCCCCGTAGGCGAGGCCGGCCAGCCGCAGATACCGGTCGACGGCCCGCTGGACCCGGGGGGACACCTCGACCGGCCGCCAGAGGTGGCCGGTGTCGCCGAACCTCCCGTCCACCTGGCCCGGCTCGGCCGTCTTGCGCGCGGCGAAGATCTCCTCTCCCACGGCGGTGAGCCGGATGTCCGCCTTCTTGGCGATGTACCGCTGGAGCAGGGTGGGCCCGGCGGCGACCTCGGCGAAGTCGGTACCGGGCGGGACAAGGGTGGTGGGCAGCGCCATCGGAGGGTCGTCCGGCGGCTTGCCCGAGATCGCCTTCACCACCACATGCCGGTACTGATCGGCGAACTGCCGGGCCACCCGCGGATAGGTCGTGACGACCGTCGCGGGCACGGGGAAACCGCTGCGGTGCGCCACCCGCAGCTGCCAGGGTTTCAGCCGTGCCCGTGCGGCGGCGGCACGC
Source organism: Streptomyces sp. NPDC000594 (assembly GCF_040299965.1). Lineage (NCBI taxonomy): Bacteria > Bacillati > Actinomycetota > Actinomycetes > Kitasatosporales > Streptomycetaceae > Streptomyces > Streptomyces sp. NPDC000594. The sequence goes on from NZ_JBEPCY010000007.1 coordinate 62,426, forward strand.
TCGTTCATCCAGCGGGCCGCCGTGCAGTCCAGCATGCCGTACAGCGCCTGGCCGCTCTCGGCGGTCAGCCACGCGGACGGCTCGGCGGCATGCGCCGCCGGTTCGCTGGGCCTGCGCACCCAGATGGAGCGCAGGCCGTCCATGCTCACCACGCGCCCACCGGTCGAGAGATACCCGCGGAATTCCCCGCGGACATATTCCGCGGAGAGCGCGCCCTCGCCCGGGAGGTCGCCCGGATCGAACCTGACGAGCGGGACGCCCCGTTTGTGGAGCTGCGCCACCACCATGTCGGCGGTGACGTCCTGCTCGCAGGTCAGGATCAGTACCGTCATCGTGTGTGTGGGGTCAGTCGTCGAAGTGGGTGGCGGATCCCGCCGTGGAGGTAGTGGTGCCGACCGCAGCCAGCAACGCCCGGTCCAGGATGGCGGGCCGCCCGTCGGGCAGCACATTCAGCTGAAGGGTTGCGTCGTACGAGTACTGGTCGACCACAGGCGCCAGCTCGGCCGGACGTGCGTAGTTCCACGCGAACGGTTTCATGCTTTCTCCCTGCCCACACGGGACTGTCCGGGGCCACGGTGTGGCCACTGAGGCAATACGTCGAGTTGATGTAGTCGATTCATCACGTACCGTCATATTGCAGAAACTACTTGCCGATCCGGAGTCCACCGATCCACGCAGCCGCATATTCACTCCGTGAACATCTCGGCACACACGGGTGGTTGACGCTTTCCCGGCACTTATGAAGACGCTTGAGGCGTCAATTTCGTGCACCCATCAGGGGAGTGATGTCGGTCACCATCAGCCCCAGGAGTCCCACTGGTCACATTCGTTACCAATGTTCGCTCACACTGCCCCTCGCATGATGAACACAGCGTGATACCGCGTTCCCTTTTCGGTGATCACCGCCGGCGCCCGGTGCGCGGACGCGGAAGCCCCGTTTCGCGGGCCGCCCCCGGAAGCCCGGCAGGGTCGGCACACTCAACCGCAATCGTACGAGTAAAGGTCCGGTTTACCCATGCCGGGTACCCTATCCCCGGCATCGAGTGCAGCCGTTTCCGGACACCGAGTGCCCACCCCGACCGGAACCGCTGTCACCCGTAAGCAGGGTGCCCCCCGGTATTCCCGTGTTGACGGAGCCGCACGTGACTCCGGTCACCGAAGGTGTCGGGTTCGACTGCGGGGGTAACTGTTTACCGATCACCGAAACACGGCGCACACGGAACGTGCGGGAATCGTCACCCGAAAGAGCGCCCGGGCATTCGGCATTGGGCGTACGGAACATCCGCGGGGCGCCCGGAGCGATTCCCTCGTACGGTGAATTCCCACAGGAATCGGCCCGGTTCACCCTGGTCGGATTCAACGAGCCGGGTACGCGGGCGCGTTGGGCCATTCATACGACCGGAGGCGGACGTACGGCCCCGCGCGGGGCGCGGGGCCGTACCCCCGGGGTCAGCCGTCCGCGAGACGCCGTGCGGCGCGGGCGAAGCCCTCCCAGGCGAGCTCGGTGTCGGCGCTCCGGGTGTGCGGCCCGCGGAACCATTCGAGATAGGCGGCCAGATCCTCCAGATCCCAGCGCAGCTCGTACAGGGCGAGCGCGGCGGCGTCCGGCGTACGGCCCGTCAGCTCCGTGTAGCGGTCGAACTCGGCGGGCTCCCGCGCGACATGCCACAGATCCCGCTCGGGGAACGCCACGGCGACGGTGTCCCAGTCGATGAGGACGGAGCGGTCGCCCTGCCGGAGGACATTGCCCGGGTGGGGCTCACCATGGGTGAGCACCGGGGCGGCGCCCCGCTCGCGCAGCGCGCGGCAGCGGCGGTCGTACTCCTCCAGCCACTCTCCGAGCCGGACGTCGGCCAACGCCTCCCTGGCCGGTTCAGCGAAGGGACCGCCGCTCCAGGGGCGGGCCGCGTCGGCGATGGCCCGGTGCAGCTCGGCACGGCGCGCGGGACCGTCGGGCAGGACGGGGGCCACCGCTGGGACGGGGGCGCGGTGAAGGGCGGCGAGCATCTCCACCGTCCGCAGCCGGACCGCCGGGTCGTCCTCCCGTTCGTACTCCCCCGCTATGCCGTCCAGCCAGGGGAAGACCGCGACGGCGTACCGCTCGCCGAGGGGGCGCAGGATGGCGCCGTCCCGGTCGGGCAGCGAAGCGACGACGAAGTCGAGCCCGGCGCGCGCCCGGAGGAGGCGGGCGGTCTCCAGGGCCCGGCCGACCACCTCCCGGACGGTGCCGGGGTCCGGGTCGGCGTGGCCCTTCTGGGTCAGATCGAAGACCGTGACGAACCAGCGGGTGCCGTCGGCGGCGGTGGCGCTCCAGTGGTGGTCACCGAAGCCGACCGGCAGATGCCGGGGCCGCGCGTCGATGTCCCAGGCGCGCAGGGCCGCACGGATCGCGTCGTCGTCGGGGGCACCGGGACCGTTCGGGCGTTCCTTCATGGCACCGCACGCTAGCCTCCGCCCCGGCGGGGTCGCATCCGGTTATCCGCGCGGCGGTTGGCGAGGGTGTGCCCCGCAGCGGTGAGCAGGACCGCCGCGGCCACCGTGAGCAGGACGGCGTACGGGGGGACGGTCGCGTGCAGCAGGGCGGCGCCCAGCAGCCCGCCCGCGAACATGGCGCCGACGGCGAAGAGACGGTGGCGGATCCGCCAGGGCTCGGTGGGGTGGGGGTCGCCCGGGGCGGGCAGGGTGAACAGGGCGGTGAGGGAGCGGGTGGCGACGGTCGTGGAGAGGTCGGGCACCCGGGCGCGCAGGGTGGTGACATTGCGCAGCCCCATGGCGGTGCCGACGATGGCGGTGACGGCGTGGTGGGTGGCGGTCCGGGTCGGATCGCCCGTCTCCACCGCACGGGCGACCAGGGCGGCGGCGGTGAGCAGCGCGGCCTCGGTGAGCAGCGCCGGCGGGAACCAGCGGACGCCGTGGCGGTCCGCGTCCCGGGTGAGGCGGGCGCCGAGCAGCGCGCCCGCGGTGAAGCCGCCGAGGGAGGCGACGGAGGCCGCCGGGGAGAGGCCGCCCTCCCCGGCGACGGCGAAGCCGAGCAGCAGGAGGTTGCCGGTCTGGACGGCGGTGAAGACCGGGCCGAGGACAAGGAAACTGACCGCCTCCACCATGCCGGTGGTGACGGTCAGTACGGTCAGGGCGGTCGTCAGCGCGGTCCCGGGGGTGGGCTGCATCGCCGGTCTCCTTCCCGGGGCCGCGGGTCGGGGAGTCCGGTCGGCGACGACGATAGCGGGGGGCGGCCCTGTTTGCCGGGCTTACCCGCCTTTGCCCGCCTGTGTCGCGGCCGGATCACCCGGGGTGCCGTCCGGGCCGATGCCATCCGGGCCGGTGCCGGTATCGGTCTCGACTGCGGCTGCGGTCTCGGCTGCGGCTGCGGCTTCGGTGAGGAAGTGGAAGCCGGGCCGGGGGTGCATCAGGAAGTCATGGTGGGAGATGTTCCAGGCGTAGGCACCGGCCAGGGCGAAGACCACCCTGTCCCCGGCGCGCAGCGGCGCGGAGAGCGGGACGGAGCGGGCGAGGAGGTCCTTCGGGGTGCACAGCTGTCCGACGAGGGTGACCGGCCCGGTGCCGGGGGTCGTGGGGCGGGGCCAGGGGTGCGGCCAGGCGTCGGCGGGCAGGACCGTGCAGGGCTGGTCGTGTCCCTTGGTGGCGGGGGTGCGCAGATGGTGGGTCCCGCCGCGCAGCACGGCGAAGTCCTCGCCATGGCTGCGCTTCACATCGAGGACGTCGGTGGCGTACCAGCCGCAGTAGACGGTCAGGGCGCGGCCGGGCTCGATCCGCAGCACGGTGTCGGGGTGGGCGTCGGCGATCTCGGCGAGCCCTCGCCCGTACCGCTCCCAGTCGAAGCGTTCGCCGGGGCGGGCGTAGTCGACGGCCATGCCGCCCCCGACATTGACCTCGCGCAGCGGCAGGCCGTGGCGGGCGGTGAGTTCGGCGGCCCACGCGGTGACGGAGGCGGCGACGGCGAGTTGGGCGTCGGCGTCGAGTCCGCTGGCGAGATGGGCGTGGACGCCGAGGAACTCCAGGGGGGATTCCCGGTCGCCCGCCCGGGCGGTGAGGGCGCTCAGGACGGTGTCGGCGTCGGCCGGGTCGATACCGAAGGGGGCCGGGCGGCCGCCCATGGTGAGGGCGGAGCCGTCCAGCACGGTGCCGGGGACGTCGAGGTTGACGCGGAGCAGCACCCCGGCGCGGGTCTTCGAGCGGGTGGCGAGATCGGCGAGGACGGTGAGTTCATGGGCGCTCTCCACATGGAAGCGCTGGACGCCGAGGTCGAGGGCGGCCCGGAGTTCGGCCGGGGTCTTGCCGGGTCCGCCGAAGGCGAGCGGGTGGCCGGGGACGGCCGCCGCCACATGGGCCAGTTCGCCGCCGGAGGCGACCTCGTAGCCGTCGACATGGGGGGCGAGCGCGGCCAGGATCTCCGGTTCGGGGTTGGCCTTGGCGGCGTAGTACAGCTCCACCCGGTCGGGGAGGGCGGCGCGGACGGCGGCGGCGTGGGCGCGCAGGGCGCCGAGGTCGTAGACATAGGCGGGCAGCCGGTCGGGGCCGAGGGCGTGGACGTGGTCGCGCACGGCGCTGGTGGTGGTCATCGGGGGCTCCAGTGGGCGTGGGCGCGAAGGGCCTGGGTGAGCACATCCTCGGCGAGCGGGGACGGCAGCCGGACATATCCGGCGTCCCGGTCGGCGGCCCGTTCCCAGCGGGCGAGCAGATTGGCCTTGGCGGGCAGCGGCACTCCCGCGAGCAGGGCCCGCAGCCGGGGCGGGTTCCCCGCGCTCGCGGCGTACTCCTCGACGGTGCGGCGCACCTCGGCCCAGAGGGCGGCCTCGGCCGGGGGGTGGAGATCGGCGAGGGCGGCGAGGAGTTCGGCGATGTGGTTGACGAGGAGGCAGTAGACGACCCGGTCCCAGCCGCGCCGGGCGTCGTAGGTGAGCGGTCCCGCGACCTCCGGGGGCAGTGCGGCGAGGGTGCGCTCATGGTGGTCGGGCAGGAGCTTGGTGCCCTCCAGGTCGCGGAAGAGCAGCTGTTCGGGGGTGCCGTCGGCGCCGACGCAGACGATCACGTTCTGGAGGTGGGGTTCGAGGACCAGGCCGTGGTCGAAGTAGGCGGCGAGCACCGGGGGGACGAGAAGTCCGAGGTATCCGCGCCACCAGCGCAGGATCCGGTCGGGGTCGCGGCCGGTGAGCCGGGAGACATGGCCGGGTCCGGTGGGGTACTCGTCGGCGACGGCGGCGGCGAGCAGGGGGGTGACACCGGGCCGCAGCCGGGGTCCGAGCCCTTCGCGGACGATGACGCCGAAGCCTTCGAGGAGGGCCCGGTCGGGGCGGCCGTCGGCGCCGGGGAGGGCGAGGCTGCGATAGGCGGGTTCGCGGAGCATGCCGGTGCCGGGGAAGCGGGCGGCGAGATCGGCGAGAACGGGGTCGAGGACGCGGGTGAGGGCGACCGCTCCGCTCAGCTCGTAGTGGGCGTTCTTCCGCAGACAGTTGGTGATACGGACGTTGAGGCTGAATTTCAGGAAGGTGTCGCCGTCGTAGAGGGTGCGGACGGAGGCGGTGGGGGTGAAGAGGCGGTCGCCGGGGCCGAGGTCGAGCAGGTCGCCCCGGTCGAGGGCGGCGGCGAGGGCGGGTGCGGTGCGCAGCTGCTCGTACTGCCAGGGGTGGGCGGGGAGCAGCCGGTATCCGGGGGGTACGGGCCCCAGCCGGTCCAGGGGCGCGGTGGCGCCGGGGACGGCGCTCTCCTCGGCGATCAGATGGTCCCGTACGGCGAGATGGCGCAGCGGGAAGGCGGCGCGGGCCTCGGGCGCGTAGGCGGACCAGGTGTCGGGGTCGGAGCCATGGGCCTTGGGGGTGGGGTGGAAGCGGTGGCCGAGGACGAGGGACTGTTCGGAGGCGAGATAGGCGCCGAGCGGGTCGGCGGGTTCGTCGGCGGGCCGGGCGTGGGCGGCGAGGGCGGCGGTGACGCCGCGGTGGCTGGCGGCGACCTGGGGCAGGAACTCGTCGTTGCGGGCGCCGGTGCGCTGGGAGAGTTCGGCGTGGGTGTGGGCGGCGAGGCGGCGCCAGTCGACCTCGGCCCAGCCGTCGGCGCCCTGTTCGGCGACGGGTCCGGTGAAGCGGTGGGCGCCCAGCAGCGAGGTGCGGCGGAGCGCGACCCGCAGCAGGACACCGCGGCGGGGCAGGCGCAGCAGCAGATGGCCGTCGCTGACGGCGGTCTGGTGCTCGGGGGCGGAGACCTCCCGCAGCAGACAGTTGAGGAGGGTGTGGGCGACGGCTTCGTCGGGGGTCGGCAGCCGGGACGGCGGGCCCGCCCAGGCGGCGGCGCGGTCGGGGGTGGTACTGGTCATCGGGTTGCCCTTCCCCAGGTCAGATAGTTGGGGCCGGTGGTGTAGTGCTTGTTGATGTCCGCCGCCCCTGATCGCTCCTTGGCGAGCAGTGTGCCCGCCGTGACCATGGCCTTGACGGGCAGGTGGGGGGCGTGGAGGACATGGGCGCGCAGCAGGTCCGCCCGCGGGGTCTCCAGGCGGTCGACGGCTTCGGTGAGCCGGTCGCGTACCAGGGTGAGCAGTCGTTCCAGCGGCGCGTGTCCCCGGCGGGCGAGCCCGAAGGCGTAGGCGCCCGCGCAGAGGTGGACCGTGATGGTGGTGAACAGGTCGAGTATCGGGCCGTCGTTGTCGACGGTGATGCGGGGGTCGGCGAAGTCGGCCGGATCCTGTCCGAGGCCCGCCGCCGTCCGGGCGGCGTGGACGCGGGGTCCGTCGTTGTCCTTGAGGAGCAGCCGCAGCCGGGTGGGGCCGTGGTCCGTGTCCAGCAGCAGGGAGATGTTCTGCTGGTGGGACTCCAGGGCGATGCCATGGCCGAAGAGGGTGGTCTGCCAGTCGAAGAGGAGGGTGAGGAGGGCGTCGAGGAGGGCGAGCGGGTCGCCGCCGTAGAAGCGGTCGGCGAGGTGGTCGAGGAGGAGCCGTTCGCCGGGGCCGGGGGCGAGCAGGGCGGCGAGGGGCACGATGGTGGTCCGGTCGAGACCGGGCGGCAGGGTGCGGACGAGAACGGCGAGGAGTTCATGGCCGGCGTGGGCCCAGCGGGTCTCGTCGGCGTGGAGCACGGTGTCGCGGAAGCGGGGCTCGCGGGCGATGACCCGTTCCAGGAGCCGTTGTCCGGCGGTGCCGTCGATCAGGGTGCCGGGCTTGATGGTGCGCCGGTTGAGGCGGCCCAGGGTCGCGGTGGCGAGGGGCAGTTTGAGGTGGACGGTGGGGTCGGCGGTGAGGGCGACGGTCCGGAGGGAGAGGGTGGGGACGGCTTCGGCGTAGGGTTCGCCGTCGAGTTCGGCGTGGCGGTCGAGGCCGGTGGCGGCGAGTACGGCGGCGAGGGGTCCGGCGGCGGTGAGCGGGTGGACGGGGAGGGCGATCCGGTCGCCGTCGGTCCAGGGCAGCGGGGGTGGGGTGCCGTGGACGGTGACCCGGTCCAGGGGGAGCAGCAGTCTGCGGAGGGTGATCCGGGGGTGGAACTCCGGTGCGCAGGCGCGCAGTTCCTTCTCGCCGAGGCCGATCCGGGCGCGTCCGGTGGGGTGGACGGGGTGGTCGGTGCGGGCGGCGAGGGTGTCGAAGGCGAGGGCGGCGGCGGGTCCGGTCCACTCCTCGGGCCGGGGACCGTAGCGGCTGGTGAGGTCGTCGGTGACGGCCTGCCGGGTGGCGGTGTGGAGGCGGGCGGCGGCGAGCGCGTGGCGGTGCTCGTCGGCGAAGGCGGTGAAGCCGTCCCGGTCGCGGGGGTCGGCGAGGGCGGCGAGCGCGGTGAGGACGGCGTCGGCGGTGGTGAGCTCCCGGCCGTCGGAGGCGCGGCGCAGCAGCGGCAGCCGGGTCTCGACGGCGCTCTGGAAGCCGGGTTCGGCGGGGTGTACGGGGAGCAGCCAGGCGTCGTGGGCGCCGTCGTCCAGCCGGAGCCAGCGGCCGTCGGGGTGTTCCTCGGGGGTGGTACGGGTGCGCAGTCCGGCGACGTCCTCGCGGAGCAGGGCGTCCAGGACGGCGAGGAGCAGCCGGCGCTCGTCGGGGTCGCCGGCGCCCTCGGGAGCGGTGGCCCCGGGGGCCGCAGGCTCCAGGGCGGTGGCGGTGGTCCCGGGGGCAGTGGGGGTCGGGACCGTGGCCCCGGGGGCGGCCTCAGGGTTCTGGATCACGGAGTGATCTCCCAGCTCAGTCCGGCGGTGAACTCGTCCACGACCCGGTCGACGCGCTCCCGGCCGGGGCCGATGGCGCGGACGATGCCCAGGAAGTCGCGGTTGGTGCCGTACAGCTCATGGCGCTCACCGATCTCGCGGGCGGGACGGTAGGTCAGCCGGACGCCGTCGATGGTGAGGTCGGCGGGGCCGGGCGCCGCGGTGAGGGTGCCCGCCCGCTCGGCGAGCGGATAGGCGAGCCGGGCGGCGCGGTCGTGGCGCAGGCCGAGGCTGTCGGGGAGCGGTTCACCGAGGTGGGTGCGGAGGATGTGCTCGAAGAGCGGTATGCCGAGGAGTTCGGCGAGCAGCAGGTCGCACTGGTCGCCGATGGCCCGGTAGTTGACCTCGATGATCCGGGCGCGTCCCGCGTGGACGACGAATTCGGTGTGGCAGGCGCCGAATCCGGCGCCGAGGGCGGTGAGCGCTTCGAGGACCTGGGTGACGACGGGTTCGGGGAGGGCGGGCACAAAGGCCATCCGCTCCTCGATGAAGTACGGGAGCGGGGAGAGTTCGGTGTGGAAGCCGCCGAGGACATGGAGCCGGCTGCCGTCGCCGAGGGTCTCCAGGGTGTGCAGCTCACCCGGGAGGTACTCCTCGGCGACCAGGGCGGCGCCGGGGCGGCGGGCGCGGATCGCGGCGGCGTGCCGGAGGTAGTCGTCGGGGCCCTCGACCCAGATGACGTCCTCGCTGGCGACTCCTTCGCGCGGCTTGAGGACCCAGGGGAAGGGGAGGGTGGAGTCGAGGAGGTCGGCGGGGTCCTGGCGGGCGGCCAGTTCGAGGGAGCGCACGGCGTCGGCGGTGAGCAGTCGGCGGGTCTGGGCCTTGTCCTTGGCGGCGAGCGCCGCCCGCCAGCTCTTGCCGGGGAGGCCGAACCACTCGGCGGCCAGCGCGGTCTGGGTCTGGAGGTGGTCGCTGTTGCTGAAGACGGCGTCCGGGCGGCGGTGGCCGGAGATCCTGCTGATGACGGCGTGGAAGTCGCGTACGTCGCAGTCGAGGATCTCGACGCCGGGATGTCTCTCGCGGTAGCGGTCCCGGTGTGCGCCGGGCTGATCGGTCAGCAGGGTGACATCGAGTCCCAGCCGATCCGCGGCCGGAAGGAACCCTTCGGTGACCGAGTCGGTGGGGTTGTGGGCGAGCACATACATCTGCATGGGTGAAATACTTCCGCGCGCACATTCGCCGGGCAGGGGGACAGGCAGGAAAGCTACAGGGCCACTGCGGGCGGCCCCGACCGCGCCCCCGGGGTGAACTCCCAGGTCGCGGCGGACCGGTCACGGGGGATCAGCCACGGCGGAGCTTAGGTTAGGCATCCCTAAGAAAGCCAATTCGCCGCACCATGAGCCCCGTTGGTGTTCCTATCCGATCATGTGGTTAAGGTGAGCCTTACCTTCACGCGTTACGGTCCTGGTGTCCTCGACCGGACTCTGGTCCCCCTGTGTCTCGGCAGCCACCGCTGCCCGTTCCTTCCCACCCTGCCCGCCCGGCACTCCTGACGACCGCTCACGCTGTCGACGGGGCCACCGGGCACCGCGCTTCCCCCTCCCTGAGGAGTTCCCGTGACCCTGGCCCCGGCGCTCGCACCTGCCGGAGCTGCCCTCAGCTGCTCCACCCTGATCGCCTCCGCGTACCGCCGGCTCGCCGGTGTGTGCGAGGCCCTGCCGCTGGAGATCGCCGAACCGTGTACCGCCACGGCCCAGGGGTGGATCGACGGAGCGGAACTGGCCGCCCGTACCGACCTGCTCGACGCCTTCCTGGACGGGGAGGACCGCCGCATCCGGGAGCGGTACGCCCTCACGGCCCGCCCCGATGTGGTCGCGTCCAGGGCCCTGCACGGCTTCCTCTGGTCCTCCGCCCTGCTGATCAGCGGACCCTGGTACCTGGAACGCCGGGTCCCCCGGCTGCTGCCCGCACAGGTGCGGATCAGCCGGGCGGGCGACCGCTGCGCGGTGGTGCCCGGCGCCTTCTCCTGTCTGCCCGACGACCCGGCGGCCGGACTCCCGGGGGTACGGGTGGTCTCCGGCGAGGAGTCGCTGCGGGACACCCTGCGCGCCGCCGTCGCCGACCATGTCCGGCCCCTGCTGGCCGCGATCGGCCCCCGGGTACGCCGGGGCCCGAGGGCGCTGTGGGGCATGGTCACCGACGACCTGGTCTCCGGGATCTGGTACCTGGGACGGATGCTGGGCGACGAGGAGCGGGCGGTACGGGAGGCCGAGGCCCTGCTGCCGGGCGCCGTGGGCCCGTACCCCGGCGGCGCCGCCTTCCGCAGGCTGACGGGGCGCGAGGGGGACTCGTACCCCACCCGTACCCGCATGGGCTGCTGTCTCTTTTACGCCATCCGCCCGGCCGAGGCGTGCTCCACCTGCCCCCGGACGGATGACACCGAGCGGCTGCGCCGCCTGGAGGAGCCCGCCGGCTGACACCGGGTGCGGTAGACACGGCGCATGGCCCACCCGGGAACCCTTCTCCTGATCATGGCCGTCGCCGTGCTCGCCCCGCTGCTGGCCCATGCCGCCGGGCGCTGGATCCGCGTCCCGCTGGTGATCTTCGAGATCGCGCTGGGCATCGCCGTCGGACCGGACGTCCTGGGCTGGGCGCACACCGACACGGTCATCGACACCCTCTCCCGGCTGGGCCTGGCGATGCTCATCTTCCTCGCCGGGTACGAGATCGACTTCACCGCCGTCGGGGGGACGGTCCTGCGCCGGGCGGCCGGGGCCTGGCTGGCCGCCCTGGCGCTGGGGCTCGGGGCCGCGGCCACCCTGGCCCCCCGGGACGCCGCCGTGGTCATCGGCACCGCCCTCACCAGTACCGCGCTGGGGACCGTCCTGCCGATCCTGCGGGACAGCGGCGATCTGCGCGGACGGTTCGGCACGGTGATGCTGGCCTTCGGCGCCGTCGGCGAGTTCGGCCCCATCATCGCCATGGCGCTCCTGCTGAGCGGGCGGGCGCCGGCCCAGGCGGCGGTGCTGCTGGTCGCCTTCGCGGTGGTGACGGCGCTCGCGGTGGTGTGGGCGGCACGGCCCCGGCCCCCGTGGTTCTCCCGGGTGGTCGCGGAGACCCTGCACAGCAGCGCGCAGTTCGCGGTGCGCTGGGTGATGCTGCTGCTGGTGTCGATGCTGGCCCTGGCGGCGGCCTTCGGTCTCGACACACTGCTCGGGGCGTTCGCCGCCGGAGTCCTCACCCGGCTGGTCCTCGCCGGTGCCGCCCCCGGCGACAGCGCCGAGATCCTGGGCAAGGTCGAGGCCATGGGGTTCGGCTTCCTCGTCCCCGTCTTCTTCGTGGTGACCGGGATCGAGTTCGATCTGCGGGCCCTGCTCGACGGCGGGCGGGAACTGCTGCTGCTCCCCCTCTTCCTGCTGCTCTTCCTGGTGGTGCGGGGCGGGCCGGTGTATCTGCTGGCCCCGCGCGACCTCGGCCGCGCCGACCGGGGGGCGCTGACGCTCTACTGCGCCACCTGTCTGCCGCTGGTGGTGGCGATCACCACGATCGGGCGCGGCGAGGGGGTCATCGGGTCGGGCGAGGCGGCGGCGCTGGTGGGGGCGGCGATGCTGTCGGTCCTGATCTTCCCGCTGTCGGCGCTGCGGCTGCGGGCCGGGCGGAGCACGGCCGGGGCCGAGGACGAGGCATGGTGAACCCGGCCCCGGGGGCGGGGACGAGGCACAGCGGGCCCGGCCCCGAGCGGGCCCGCCGGGCACTCCCCAGGCGCGCGCATCGCGTCTGGGTCACGATGGGGAGGGACCGTGCGCACAGGTGCGGGAGCGGACGGACCGCTCACCCGGGGCGGCCCGTGCCGGAGGTCCGCGCAGGAGGGCGCATGGGGTACGCGGAGCGGTACGAACTGGTCTTCACGGTCTCCGGCGCGGAGGACGACACCGTCGTCGTCACCCGCACCGAGCGGAGCGGAGCGGGCGGACATCCCGTGTACGAGGACGAGACCGGCATCGTCCGCGCGGAGATCACCGAACACGGCGAGGTGCGGATGGTGGCGAGCGGCGCCCATCAGGCACCGGGTCTGCCCGTGACGGTACGCCCGCTGGACCGACGCGACGGACCGGACTGATCCGATCCGCACCGCCCGTACCACCCGTACTGCCCGTACCACCCGTACCGGACCGCCGCACGGGGGCGCGCGGGGGCGGGAAGACGGAGTCCGGACGTGGGACGGGGGCGCACCGAAGACAGCTTCGGGCTTGGCGATCGACCCCATCGGGGCTTAGGTTAGGCATACCTAAGTGCACGGGCGTGAGTTGCGCCGTCGCGCGGAGATGTGGAGACCCCGGATGCGCCGTCTGTTCAACACCCCGCCCGCAGAGCCGTGCAGCGCCGAGCGCGTACGGTCCATCCTCACGGCGGCCGACTCGATGACCGTGGTCACCGACGAGGGGCGGACCGAGGTCTCCCGTCTGGACGGCACCGGAGGCCCCGAGAGAGTCCATCTCCACCCCGCCCCGGACCGGGAGTGGGACGCGGCGCCGGACCCGGACGACTCCACCGTCCGCGCGACCCTGGAGTTCACGGATGTCGCCCCCACCCCGGTGCGCGACCGGATCCGGGCCCGGCTCTCCCTCTCCGGGTGGCTCCTGGAGCCGCCCGGACACGCCGTGCCCGAGGGCAGCCGCTGCATGGAGTTCTCCCACGCCGTCCTGGAGACGGCGGACCGGCGGACCATCACCGTCGAGCTGGAGGAGCTGATGGCCGCGGAGACCGATCCGCTGGCCGTGTGCGAGGCGGGCATGCTCACCCATCTCGTCGACGACCACGCCGATGTGGTGGGCCTGCTGCTGCGGCTGCTCAAACCCCGCACCACGCCCGGGGTACGGCGGGTGCTGCCGCTCGCCATCGACCGCTACGGGATCACCCTGCGACTGGAGCACGACAGCGGCCACGAGGACGCGCGGCTGGCCTTCCCGCACCCGGTCGAGGACGCGGACGAGGCCGGGGAGCGCATCCACGCCCTGCTCAGCTCGGCCCGGCTCCGCTCCCCCCGGAACTGGCTGCTGAGCGACTCCTGACCCCGCGTCGGGCGCGCCCACCGGGGGCGGCCCGGCCCTCACACCCGGCCCTCACGCATGGCACGGGCCGTCCCGGGGTACGGGACGGCCCGTGCGGTGCGTGGTGCCGCTTCCGGCCATCCGGTCATCCGGCGCCATGGCGTCCGCGCCCGCTGCGCATGGCCACGGCGGTGCAGACCAGCCCCAGCACAAAGGTCAGGCCGCCCAGCACGGCGTTGGTCCAGATGACACCCGCGTCCGGGTTGCTCCCCACGATCCAGGGCGCGATGACCAGCCAGGCACCCATCGCGCACATGGCCCAGCTCAGCCCGTACATCCGTTCGGGAGTGACGGTGAAGCCCAGGGCGAGCACCACGATCGCGATGCCCATGATCAGATTGTGGGTCGCCAGCGCGGGCTGTGTGCTCGCGAAGTGGACGATCCACGGGGTCACTGCGCAGGCGAGCCCGACCAGGAAGACCGGACCGTCGACGAGCGCCACATCGCGCCCGCCGAGCACGCGGGCATAGCGGTCCCGCATCTCGGTGATGTCGGGATGCCCCGCGAGATCCCCCCTGTGTGAGACGCCGGCCATACGACTCGCCTCCTTCGGCACGATGTCCGTCCGACCGAACCGCGCTGCGGATCAGCGCACTTCCAGTGTGCGCTTATCTGTTCTTTATGGACAATCAAATCAGTTGAATTCTCACTTTTTCGCTTGAGGAGACCGGGGGCGGACCCGGGCGGACCGTCACCCGGACGCAGCACCCGGGCGCACGGATGCAGCACCCGGACCCAGGACCGGAGTTCCCGGGGAATCCGCTGGTCACGGCCGGGTTCCCGGACGGGTGCGGGCGGGCGGGAGCCGGGGTGCGGTTGCCGTACGTGAGGAGTCGTCCACACCGTGAGGGCGAGTCCGCACCCTTCCGAAGGAGCTCCACCCATGCGTTTCGCAGCACCGCTTTCCCGGGCGCTGGTGCCCTCCGCGCTCTGCGCCACGGTCGTCCTCGGGGTGACCGGTCCCGCGGTCGCCGCCGCCTCCGCCCTCCCGCCGGACACCGGGTCCGGGCGGGCCGCGACGGCGGTCGCCGCCGCCGACGATGTCGTACCGGCCCATGTCCGGGAACTGCTCGCCCATATCGCGGCGGTCCAGAGCGCCGGTACGTCGACCGCGTCGGATACGACGGACCTGGCGGACCTGGCGGGAGCGGCGGGGATCCCGACCGGTGGGCAGCCGGACGCCGCGCCCGGCCGGACGGACAGCACGGACGACGCCCTCGCCGACTACCGGGGCGAGGTGGCCCGGCTGGTCCTCGACGCGATCGGCCGGGCGACGGGGGCGACCGGGGCGGCGGCGCCCCAGACCGCCACGGACCTGCCGGGCTCCCAGGACGCCCTCGCCGCGGCCCTGGCCGGCGTGACCGATGGCGGGTCGCCCACGGGCGCCGCCCCGGCCTCGCCGTCGGACCTCTCCTCCCTCTCCCAGCTGGGCGGCCTCCTCGGACAGTCGGCTCCGGCCTCCCCCAGCCAGTCCGCACCGGCCGGCCTGGACGCCCTCCTCGGCCAGCTCTCCCCCGCCTCCCCCACCCAGAACTCACCCGCCGGACTCGACTCCCTCCTCGGACAACTCTCGCCCGCCGCACCGGCCCAGAACTCACCGGCGGGGCTCGGCTCCTTCCCGCTGCTGGGGCAGCCGGCCGCCGCACCGCAGGCGCAGTCCGCGCCCTCGGGCCTGGCCTCCGTACCGCTCCTGGGACAGATCACCGAGCTGATCCAGGCGGCCTCGGCCACTTCCTGAACCGGCGGCAGGGGCGGGCCCGGTGCGGGCCCGCCCCTGTCCATCCTCCGCCCCCGCCGCCGCGCTGACCCCGGGCGGTGCCCCGGGCGGTCCCTCGGCCCGGGTCAGCCGAGGCGGCCCGCCGGCGCCGGGCTCGGGGTTGCAGCCGGGCCACCGACCGCCACCACGGCCCGCTCCCGCCGCTCCAGCAGCCGGGCGAGGAGCGCGAGCCCCAGCGCGGCGGTGGCCAGCAGGGCGCCGACCCAGTTGGGCGCGGTGTAACCCCAGCCCGCCGCGATCACCAGACCGCCCAGCCAGGCGGCGAGCGCGTTGCCCAGGTTGAAGGCCCCGATATTGACGGCGGAGGCCAGGGTGGGGGCGCCCGCGGCACGGTCGAGCACCCGCTTCTGGAGCGGCGGTACGGTCGCGAAACCGAGCCCGCCGATCAGGGTGACGGTCACCGCCGCGGCGGCCTTGTCCTGGGCGGTGAGGGTGAACAGGCCCAGCACCAGGGCGAGCCCCGCCAGGGAGATCAGCAGCAGGGGCATCAGCGCGCGATCCGCGTACCGGCCCCCGATGAGGTTCCCGGCCATCATGCCGAGGCCGAAGAGGACCAGCAGCCAGGTGACGGAGGTGTCGGCGTACCCCGTGACATCGGTCATCATCGGGGCGATGTAGGTGAGGGCGGCGAAGACACCGCCGAAGCCGAGCACGGTCATGGCCATGGCGAGCAGCACCTGGACATCGCGCAGGGCGGCCAGTTCATGGCGGAGCCGCACCCCTTCCGGCCGGGGCAGCTCGGGCACCAGCCGGGCCACCCCCAGCAGTCCGAGCACACCGAGGGCCGCCACCGCCAGGAAGGTGACCCGCCAGCCCGCGGTCTGTCCGACGAAGGTGCCGAGCGGCACGCCGATGACATTGGCGAGGGTCAGCCCGGTGAACATCAGCGCGATGGCACCGGCCCGCTTCTCCGGCGCGACCAGCCCCGCCGCGACGACCGAGCCGATGCCGAAGAACGCGCCGTGGTTGAGCGAGGCGACGATCCGCCCCGCGAGCATCACCTCGTACCCGGGAGCCAGCGCCGAGAGCAGATTGCCCACGATGAAGAGCGCCATGAGCAGCATGAGCATGCGGCGCCGGGGCAGCCGGGCGCCGAGGAGTGCCATCAGGGGCGCCCCCACGACCACCCCCAGCGCGTACCCGGTGACCAGGAAGCCGGCGGTCGGTATGGAGACCCCGAAGTCGGCGGCGACCTCGGGGAGCAGCCCCATGATCACAAATTCGGTCATCCCGATGCCGAAAGCTCCGAGAGCCAGGGCGAACAGGGCGAGGGGCACGGAGACCTCCGGATGATTGCACGGGCGGCTTATTTGCACACACATTAATTGCATGCACATTTACTTGCAAGCGCGCACTGGTTGCTCCCGTACGGCTCCGGGCTCCGTCAACCCGGTACGACCGGCCGCCCGTTCCGTTCATGCGACAATGCCCGCTGGCCCTACCGACGGGTCATGTCCGTCGTCCCCCGGGGCCGTCCTCCGCCCGGCCGGGCGGCCCGGGGACCGGTGATGGCCCCCGAGGGGAGTCGACGCCCGCTCCGGGGGCAAGGGCACCGCACAGCCCCCGTTCTCGACGGATCGGAGTCCCCCCGTGCCACGCTCTCTCGCGGTCTCGGACAGCATCGTCATCCAGGCCGCCCCGGCGGCCATCTACGCCCAGGTGAGCAACCCCGCCCTGATGGGCCGCTGGAGCCCGGAGAATCTGGGCGCGACCGTACGCGGCGGAACCTCCGACGCCTATGTGGGCATGGAGTTCGACGGGCACAACCGGCGCGGGCCACTGCGCTGGACCACCCGCTGCACCGTGACGGCGGCCGTCCCCGGCCAGCGCTTCGCCTTCCGGGTGCACGCCATCGGCAGAAGGCGCCCGCTGCTGCGCGGGCGCATAGCCACCTGGGAGTACCGCTTCGACCCGGTCGACGGCGGCACCCGGGTGACCGAGACCTGGCGGGACGACCGGCGGGCCTGGCCGGACCCCGTCGCCAACGCGTTCGACCGGCTGGCGACCCGGGGGCACACCTTCGCCGAGTTCCAGCGCGGCAACATCCGCCGCACCCTGCGCAATCTCAAGGAGGCGATGGAGTCCGCGCCCCGGCCCTCCTGACCCAGGGGCGCGAAGGCGGCGCCGAGGAGGGGCGCGGGGCGGTACGGGGTGGCGCGATTCGGACCACGGGCGCGTCCGCCCGCTCCCGAAGTGCGGGACACTGCACCGGTGTTGGGCAATCTCCCCGAGGACACCACCGGTTTCGTCGGCCGGAACAGCGAGCTGGCGGGGCTGGACCGGGCGCTGCGGGACCACCGGCTGATCACTCTCTCCGGCTGCGGCGGTGTGGGCAAGTCACGGCTGGCGCTACGGGCCGCGCGCCGCGGGCGCCCGGCCTTCCCCGACGGTGTGGCCTGGGCCGACCTCTCCCCCCTCCAGGGCGAACGGCTGCTGGTGGCCACCGTCTCGGACGCCTGCGACCTGTCGGACCACACCCCGCGCACCCCGGTGGACGCGCTGTGCGAATGGCTGGCGGACAAGCGGCTGCTGCTGGTCCTCGACTCCTGTGAGCATCTGCTCGCGCCCTGTCGCACCCTGGTGGCCGATCTGCTGACCACCGTGCCCGGACTGACCGTGCTGACCACCGCGCGCCGTCCGCTGGGCATGACCCCGGAACGGGTGATCGAGATCGAGCCGCTCCGGGAGGACGGGCCGGAGGCGCTGGAGCTGTTCCGCCGGCGGATGACCGCGGCCCCGCCGGGCTCCGGGGCCGCGGGCGCCCCGGAGCCGGCCGGGGACGGCTGGTTCGACACCGCCGACGCCGAACGGATCTGCCGCCGGGTCGAGGGCATCCCGCTGGCGCTGGAACTGGCCGCCGCGCAGGCGGCACGCACCGGAACCGCCGCCGTCGCCGACCGTCTGGCCTCCCGTTTCGAGGTGCTCAGGGCCGACGACGGCGTCCCGGTGCGGCCGGAGCGGCACCGGACGATGATCACCACCATCGGCTGGAGCCATGAGCTGTGCGCCCCGCACGAGCGGCTGCTGTGGGCCCGGCTGACCGTCTTCCGGGACGACTTCGACGAGACGGCGGCACGGGAGGTGTGTACGGGTGGACCGCTCGGCGCCGAGATGGTCGGGCCGCTGCTCGACGGGCTCGCCGACGCCTCGGTGATCTGCGTCCGCACCTCCGCCGGCGGGGGCGTCCGCTACCGGATGCTGGACACCATCCGGGACTACGGACGGATGTGGCTGCGGGAACTCGCCGAGGACGGCGCCGTGTCCGACCGGCACGCCGACCGCTTCCTCGGGCTCGCGGAGGTGGCGCACACGGCCTGGCTCGGGCCCGAGCAGGCGCACTGGTACCGCGCCGTCGGCGACGCCCACACCGATCTCTGCACCGCCCTGGACCATCTCCTGGCCACCGCTCCGGAACGGGCGCTGCGTCTGGTGGGCCTGGTCGGCTTCTTCTGGAGCTGCTGCGGCCATCTCCATGAGGCCCGGGGGTATCTGGAGCAGACGCTCGCCGCCCACCCGGGGGGCGGCCCGGACCGCACCCGGGCGCTGTGGGCGCTCGGCGTTGCGACGACCCTCCAGGGGGAGTACGGGACCGCCCTGCGGGTCAGTGACGCCTGCACCCGCTCCGCCCGGCGGGCCGGGCAGGCCGAGGGGATTCTGGCCGCGGCCTATCTGGCCGGGCTGATCGCCCTGCTGACGGGCCGTGCGCTGGACGCCGACCGGATCGCGGCCACGGCGCTGACGGAGACCGGGTGCGAACCCTTCGACTCGGCGGACGGGCTCCGCTGCCATCTGGTACGGGTCTTCGCGCTGACCGGCCTGGGGCGGCTGCCCGAGGCCCGGGAGAGGGCGCTGTGGCTGCGCCGGGGGTGCGTGGCGCGCGGTGAGTCCTGGACCCGGGCCTATCTCGACTACCAGCTCAGTCTGATCGCGCTGTTCGACGAGGAGCCGCACGGGGCGGCCGAGCACGCGCGGGCGATGCTCGCCGGGAAGCAGGGCATCGGCGACAGCTTCGGGATCGCGCTGGGGCTCGATCTGCTCGCCGCCGCCATCGCGGCGGGCGGGGACGGCGAACGCGCGGGCCTGGTGTACGGCACGGGACAGGCGTTCTGGAGCACCGTCGGCCACCCCCAGCGCGGCACCCCGGAGCTGGCCGCCGTGCGCGCCCAGTGCGAACAGGCCGCACGGGCCGTGGCCGGGGACGCCGTCTACGAACGCGCCTTCCGGCGGGGCGCCCGGTCCGACCGGGAGTCCGGCCTCAAGGCCGCCCTGATACCTCCGCCGCACTGACCTCCGCCCCCGGCCGGGACGGCCGACGACGGCGCTCGGACCCCGGCCGGGTCGGTGGGGCCGCCGAGGTTCTCGGGCCGCCCGGGCCGGAGCCGTCGGCGGGGTGCGGGCCGTCGGCGGGTGCGGGGTGGGCCCGGGAGCGGGGTGGTCAGCCGGCCGGGAGCTGTCCCGCGGCCCGGGAGAGGGAGTCGAGCACCGGGCTGATCAGAGGGTGCCGCTCGGCACCGCGCCGTACGGCGGCGAAGACCCGGCGGGTGGGCGCGGTGCCCGACACCGGCCGGACGACCGCATGGGTCAGCTCCATGCCGCGCAGCGCGGAACGCGGTACCAGGGCCACCCCGGCACCCGCCCCGGCGAGGGCGACCACGGCCCGGAAGTCGTCGGAGGAGTGGACCAGCCGGGGCTGGAATCCGGCCAGCTCACAGGCGAAGACGATCATGTCGTGGCAGGGGTTTCCGGGGTAGGGGCCGATCCACTCGCTCTCCGCCAGCTCCGCCAGGGCGACCGGCCCCGCGGTGCCCAGCGGATGATCGGCGCGGAGCACGGCGTCGAAGGGCTCGGCATAGAGCGGCACCCGGGCGAGGCGGGGGTCGTCCGCACCGGGAGCGCCCCGGTACTCGACCGCGACCGCGAGATCGGCCTCGCCGTCCAGGACCAGCGGCAGGCTCTCGTCGCCCTCGGCGTCCCGGACGCGGACCCGGATACCGGGGTGGTCGGCGGCGAGCAGCCCCAGGGCGGGAGCGACGACCTCGGCGATACCGGTGGCGAACGCGGCGGCCGTGACCTCCCCGGCCACACCGCCCGCGTAGGCGGCCAGCTCGGCCTCGGCACGCTCCAGCTGGGCGAGGACGGCATGGGTGTGGCCGAGCAGGATCTCCCCCGCTGCGGTCGGCCGGACGCCCCTGCCGTTACGGATCAGCAGGGTGTGGCCTGTCTCCTGCTCCAACGCGCTGAGCTGCTGGGAGACGGCCGAGGGGGTGAGGTACAGGGCCGCTGCCGCGGCGGTCACCGTACGGTGGTCCGCCACAGCCCGCAGAACGCGCAGCCGTCGGGGGTCGATCACCTGGCCATTCTGTCAGCAGCGCCGTGCGGGCCCCGCCACCGGCCGTCCGGTGGCCGGACACACCCTCCCGCCGCCCGGCCCGGCGCGGGCCCTCGGGCGGGTGTCAGGCGGCCTGGTGCGGCAGGGGCGGAACGGTGGCGCCACCGCCACTCCGCACCGCCTGCACCACGGCCTGGTGCAGGGTCCTGCTCTTCTCCTCCGAAGGACACGGCAGGGGGCTGCCCGCCATGGTGAACCAGTCCGACGCCCCGCTGTACTGGATGGCGACGCGCGCCTCGCCGTCGGCCCAGGTGGTGTGCACGGTGAGATCCCCGGTCAGTACGCCGACCTCGTCGGTGAGCACCCCGCCGCGCCCGGAGTACACACCCGTGGTCGTCCACGATGCCCAGCTCATCCTCCCAGGCTCGCACCCGGGGGCCGGATGTGCGAACCATGCCCTCCCGGGCGGCGCGCGGGCCCCTCGGAGGTGGCGGGTCGGGGCCGGATCCGCCCGCATCGGATCCGGCCCCCGCACCGGCGGCCCTGCCACCATCGCCCTCCTGGGCTCCGGCCGTACGGCCCGGAACGCACCCGCAGGTGTGCGCCCCGGCTCCCGGCCCCTCCGGTGCTGCCCTGCGGACACCGTATGAAGCTCCGCTTTGGGCCCGCTTAAGAAATCCTCGATGGACTCCCGGGGCCACCCTGGGCAGATTGGTGGAGGTCCGACGGCCGGGAGCCGTTGTGTCCGATCGCCCCGGGCGGCGCGTGCCGCCGTCCGTCCGTCGCCCCCTCCCCGCCCGCGACCATGCCTGGAGCCGCACCCATGAAGGCACTTGTCAAGCAGTACGCCGAGCCCGGCCTGTGGCTCATGGACGTGCCGGAGCCGGAGTACGGGCCGGGTGATGTCCTGATCAAGGTCCTGCGCACCGGGATCTGCGGCACCGATCTCCATATCCGCTCCTGGGACGCCTGGGCCCGGCAGGCCGTGGACACCCCCCGGGTCCTCGGGCACGAGTTCGTGGGCGAGGTGGCGGCCGTGGGCGCCGATGTGCGCGATATCGCCGTCGGTGACACGGTCAGCGGCGAGGGCCATCTGGTCTGCGGAAAGTGCCGCAACTGCCTCGCCGGGCGCCGTCATCTCTGCCGCAGCACGATCGGCCTGGGCGTGGGCCGCGACGGCGCCTTCGCGGAGTATGTGGCGCTGCCCGCCTCCAATGTGTGGGTGCACCGGACCCAGGTCGACCTGGACATCGCGGCGATCTTCGACCCGTTCGGGAACGCCGTGCACACCGCGCTCTCCTTCCCGCTCGTCGGCGAGGACGTCCTGATCACCGGGGCCGGTCCGATCGGCATCATGGCGGCGGCCGTCGCCCGGCACGCCGGGGCCCGCAATGTGGTCATCACCGACATCAGCGAGGCCCGGCTGGACCTCGCCCGCAAGGCGGGGGCCACCCTCGCCCTGAACGTCGCCGAGCACCCCATCGCCGAGGCACAGCGGCGCCTCGGCCTGAAGGAGGGCTTCGACATCGGTCTGGAGATGTCGGGCCGCCCCGAGGCCATGCGGGACATGGTCGACAACATGACCCATGGCGGGCGGATCGCCATGCTCGGTCTGCCCGCGGACGAGTTCGCCGTCGACTGGGCGAGGATCGTCACCTCGATGATCACGATCAAGGGCATCTACGGCCGGGAGATGTTCGAGACCTGGTACGCCATGACCGTGCTGCTGGAGGCCGGGCTCGATCTGACCCCGGTCATCACCGGAAGCTACGGGTATCAGGAGTTCGACGCCGCGTTCGACGAGGCGGCGACGGCCCGGAGCGGCAAGATCATTCTTGACTGGACCCGCTGACCGCCCGCCTGCCCTCTCCGCCCTTCCCGCCGCCCTCCGCCCACCACACCCAGGGAGCCCCCGCCGATGTACGCCTCCGTCCGCGACGAACTGCGCAGCACGCTCGACGAGATCCGCCAGGCCGGACTGTTCAAGCCCGAGCGGGTGATCGCCACCCCGCAGAGCGCGACCGTCTCCGTCGCCTCCGGGGAGGTGCTGAACTTCTGTGCCAACAACTACCTGGGCCTGGCGGACCACCCCCAGGTCGTCGCCTCGGCCAAGGAGGCCCTGGACCGCTGGGGCTACGGCATGGCCTCGGTCCGCTTCATCTGCGGCACCCAGGACGTCCACAAGGAGCTGGAGGCCCGGCTCTCCGCCTTCCTCGGCCAGGAGGACACGATCCTCTACTCCTCCTGCTTCGACGCCAACGGCGGGGTCTTCGAGACCCTGCTCGGCCCCGAGGACGCGGTGATCTCCGACGCCCTCAACCACGCCTCGATCATCGACGGCATCCGGCTCTGCAAGGCGGCCCGGCACCGCTATGCCAACCGTGACCTCGCCGAGCTGGAGCAGCGGCTGAAGGAGACCCAGGACGCCCGCCGCAGGCTGATCGTCACCGACGGCGTCTTCTCCATGGACGGCTATGTCGCCCCGCTCGCGGAGATCTGCGACCTGGCCGACCGCTATGACGCGATGGTCATGGTGGACGACTCCCACGCGGTCGGCTTTGTCGGCCCCGGCGGACGGGGCACGCCCGAGCTGGCGGGGGTCATGGACCGGGTGGACATCATCACCGGCACCCTGGGCAAGGCGCTCGGCGGCGCCTCCGGGGGCTATGTCGCGGCCCGCGCCGAGATCGTGGCACTGCTGCGGCAGCGCTCCCGTCCGTACCTCTTCTCCAACTCCCTCGCCCCGGTGATCGCCGCCGCCTCGCTCACCGTGCTCGATCTGCTGGAGACGGCCGGGGACCTGCGGGAGCGGCTGGCCGCGAACACCGCCCTCTTCCGGAGCCGGATGACCGAGGAGGGCTTCGCGATCCTGCCCGGCGACCACCCGATCGCCCCGGTGATGATCGGTGACGCCTCCGAGGCGGGGCGGATGGCGGAACTCCTGCTGGAGCGCGGGGTCTATGTCATCGGTTTCTCCTACCCGGTGGTGCCGATGGGCCAGGCCCGGATCCGGGTGCAGCTGTCCGCCGCGCACTCGACCGAGGATGTGGAGCGAGCCGTGGCCGCCTTCGTCGACGCGCGCCGGGAGCTGAAGGGCTGAGACCCGCCCTGCGGCGGGCGCCGTCCGGGCTGGTCTCCCGGACGGCCGCCCCGGGCCGGAGCCCGCGCCCGGAGCCCGGTCCGAGCGCGGTGCCCGGCGTGGTCCGGGCAGCGGGCGCGGTGCGGGACCCGGTCGCGGCACCGGGCTCCGGGGCGGGCCCGGGGTGGCCCACAGCGCCCTCCACAGCCGTGATCCGAGGTCGAGGGCCCGGCCGAGCAGGCCGCCGCCCGGCCTCATCCGGGCAGCTCCGTCCGGTCGGCCCCGGGGCGCCGCAGAAGCCGTCCGAGCAGCGCCCGTCCGGGAAAACGACGGCCGGAGCGGCGAGGTGGCCGCCGCGGGTCCGTACGGCCAGGGACGGTATGTGGCGCGGGTGAGGGCGCGGGAGCCGGGAAGCGGCGCCGTGCTCCGGGCGCACCGCCCGATGGGTGCGGCCGGGAGGGCTCGGGGGCAGCGGCCCCGGGCCGGTCCGTCGCACACACCGGTACCGTCCGGGCGATCCGTGCCACCGGGGCCCCGGAGGGACCCGCTCCGAGCGGCACGACGGGTGCCCGCACACCCGGGGACCGGCCCTCGCCGACCCGATACACACGCCGGACCAGGAGCCCGCCCATCGCGGCAGGGGCACCCGGGCTCCCCTCCCCAGCACCCGGAACCCGGGGCGGCCCGGCCGAGGGGCGGACGACGCAGGGCCCCGACGGCGGAACCGGCCCGGCCGCGCGGGCCCGGACCAGCTCCAGCGCGAGCCGCTCCCGGAGCGCCCGGATCTCATCCGGCCGGTCCGCACGGGCCAGCCGCTCCGCCATGTCCCGCGCACCGGCCGTGCGGAACCGAAGACTCTCCGGGGCGGGGCCCAGCGAGCCCAGACGGGCACGGTCGGCGGCATCCGGGACCAGCTCGGCGACCGTCCCGGGATCGAGCGCCGCGGCGATGGCCGCCACCCTGGCCCAGGGGTCCTCGGTGCCGCGCAGCAGCAGGGCGAGCCGCCGGGCCCGCCAGCCCCGGGGACGGCGGTCCTCCTCCTGCTCCGGGCCCGCTCGCAGCCATGGCGGTGTCCTGCCGGTGAGCAGCTCCGGATGGTCCCGGGCGAACTCCTCCAGCTCATCGACGAGATAGAGCCAGACCACGACGTGGTAGCGGTTGAGGGTGAAGCCGGCCGGGGCGATCCGGCCCGTGCGGGCGAGGCGGGTGAAGCGCGCACGGCCGATGCCGAGCAGGCCCGCTCCCTCCGCGGTGGCCACCGTCCTCACCCGTGCGCGCAGTTCGCCGGGGAATCCCTCCTCCCCGCGCAGCCGCAGGATCTCCTCGCGCGGGACCCGCACGCCGGGAGCCCCCGGCGCGGTGCGGATCCGCCCGAGCAGCACCGCCAGATCGAACTCGGTCCTCCGCAGCTCCAGCAGCCTGGCGGCCTGTGCCGGAGTCAGCGCGTTCTCCACGGTCATGGTCGTCTCCCCCGTGAGCGTTCCGTGCTCCTGGAAGGACCATAGCCCCGTGTCGCCCCGACCGTCGGGGCCTGTGGATAACTCCGATCGCGTTGATGTTCACGCAGGTCAGGGCGTGTACATCGGATCCGTCTCCGGATCCTTCGGCGCGATCGGCGGCGGTCAGCGGCGGTCAGCGGCGGTCAGCGGCGGTCGACGACGGGCTGTCTCACGGCGACGCTCAGATGTTCGCCGACCCGGTTGACCATCAGTGTCATCTCGTAGGCGATCTGGCCGACATCGGCCTCGGCCTCGCTGAGGACACAGAGGCAACTGCCGTCGCCCGCCGCGGTGACAAAGAGCAGTGCCTCGTCGAACTCGACCATCGTCTGGCGCGCCCGGCCGGCCCGGAAGTGCCGTCCGGATCCCCGGGCGAGGGAGTGCAGCCCGGAGGAGACCGCCGCGAGATGTTCGGCGTCCTCCCGCGCGAGCCCCGCGCTCGCCCCGGTCACCAGACCGTCGTTGGAGAGCACCAGCGCGTGTTTGATGTGCTCGATCCGCTTGGTCAAGTCGTCGAGCAGCCAGTCGAGTCCTTTGCTCAGCGGCATGGTCGGTCCTCCCCGCTCATACGTTCCCCGTGTTGCGGTAAGCCTTTCGTACCGGCGACGGCAGAGCAAGGCGCAACGGGAGCACGGAATCGCGCACACGGGGAGCGTACATTCGAGCGGCATATTCAGAACGACGGATGACATCGCCCGTCGCGCCAGGAGCCCGGCTTCTCCCGGGAATTCACAGAACGGGAAATCCCCGGACACCTGTGCGGTTCGGCCGGGCCCGCCGCCGGAATATCCGATGGCCCGTCCGCCCGGGATACCGAAAGATAGTGATCATGGATGTCTTCCTGACCACCGAGCGGCTGTCGCTGCGCGCCCTCACCCCGGCGGACCTGCCCCAGGTGTACGCACTCGACAGTGATCCCGAGGTGATGCGCCATCTCAACGGGGGTCGGCCCACCACCCCGCAAGCGGTCCGCGAAGAGGTGCTGCCGCTGCTGACACGAACGGTCCCGTGCCTCGGCCACCCCGGCTTCTGGGCGGCCGAGGAACGGGCGACCGGGTCCTTTCTGGGGTGGTTCGAGTTCCGCCCGCCGAGCGACGAGGACGCCACCGTCGTGGAACTGGGATACCGCCTCAACCGGTCCGCGTGGGGCCGTGGTTACGCCACCGAGGGATCCCGCGCGCTCGTGCGCAAGGGATTCACGGAACTGCGGGTGGAGCGGGTCTTCGCCACCACCATGACGGTGAACTCCCGCTCGCGACGGGTCATGGAGAAAGCCGGACTCCGCCATGTCCGCACCTTCTTCGACGACTGGCCGGACCCGGTCGAAGGGGCCGAACACGGGGATGTCCAATACGCCCTGACCAGGGAGGAGTGGCAGCGCGACCACCTCGGCCCCGGGGTCGGGTGACACCCGCGCCGCCGCACGGCCCGGGGCCCGGGGCCCCGCCCGAGCCCGGCGCAGGCGCCCTCCGTGCCCGACCGGGAAACCGCCCGGCACTCTCGACGGCGAGGTTACCGACTGGTTAGGGTGCGCCCGCCGATGCTTCCACCGTCGGGCGGGCGGACAGGCGCGGGGCGTACCGGCGGGCGTACCGGGGCAGGCGTCAACAGGCGGTTCCCCGGACGCGGTGGCGATCACACGGGAGGGCACCATGGCCGGACCGGACGACATCGGCGAGGAGGACGCCCTCGCCGTGCTCACGGCGGTCCTGCTCACCCCCGCCCGCTTCCCCGCCGTGCTCGGGGACGACTTCCCGGCCGCCTGCGCGGCCCTGGGGCTCCCGCCCCGCTCCGTGGGTTACGGGCTGGTGCTCGGCCAGGACTCCGCCGGCGCCCGCTGGACCGTGGCGGTGGACGATGTCTCGCTCGTCGCCGTCGCGGTCGCCGCCTGGGACTGCGGTCTGGAGCATGGACTCTCCCCCGGACCGGACACGGTGGTGACGGCCCTGCCCGGCTGGCCGCTGCCGCTGGCGCTCGCGGCCCCGGGCCGCCCGGCGCCCCATGATCCCGCCGGGACCGGCGGGGCACCCCTTCTCAGGGCACCCGACGCCAGGGGCTGGAGCCCCGCGCGCCGACGACTGGGCGCCGACGAGATCGCCTTGAGGTGGGCCGAGTGGCGAGGCCGGATCCAGGAGGCGCCGTTACGGCCGGACCCCGGGACGGCGGCACGACGCCCCCCGCTCTCCCATCCGGGCCTGCGGCGGGCGCTGGAGGAGGCCGACGGCTACACACGGTCGATGCCTCCAGCGGGCAGGGTGCGCTCCGCTTTCGCGCCCGGCGGGGCGCGCATGCTGCGGGCCGACGGACCGGGATGGTCCCTGGTCGCCAGAACCGATGACATGGCCTTGGTCCTGCTGGACGAGGAACCGGGCGAGGTGCTTCCGGTGCCCAGGGGCCCTCGGCTGCCCGCACTGCTGGCCGCTCTCGACGCCATGGCCACACACCCGGACTGAGCCACGCCGACCGGGCACGCCGGCCCGGCACGCCGTCAGCCAACAGCGGTCAGCGACCCAGCTCCTTGCGTGAGACCCGGCGCAGCCTGCGCCGCTGCCCGGGGTCGAGCATCAGATAGGCCACGGCGGGCACCCCCACCACGACGAGCAGCGAGAACCAGAAGCCGATGAAGGGCATCAGCAGCAGGCCGACGGCCACTCCCCCAATGATGATCTTCGTACGTGGCGTCACAGCGGTGCCTCCTTGCCTGGTGGACCGCCCCCCTGCGGGCCACTCCTGCATCGGAGAACGCCCGAAGGCCGTGCGAAGTTCCCCGAACCCCCGACCCACCCCCCTCCCGGCCCTCACACCCGGCCCCCCACAGGGGCGAGTGGCGTACATCACGCCACCACTCCCCACTCACGAGGCCTCCCTCGGGTATCCTCGGCGACTCCCGCTCGGAACTAGTCAAGTTTGAGGAATGCATCATCGCTGTGCACACACCCCTCTCTCCGGCATCCCTCGGCCCCGTCGCCCGCGCCGGCGCGGTCTTCCTCCCCGGCGAACCCTTCCGCACCGGCAGGATCGCCCTCTGGCACCCCGGTGGCACCCCCGCCCCGGAGGCGCCCCGTACCCCCGGTTCCGACCGGTCCCCCGGCACGGCCGGACCGCTGACCGTCGTCGGTGAGGATCTGCTTCCGCACACCGTGAACGCGCTGTTCCTGCCCCTGGAGACGGCGCTTCCGCTGCTCACCCGGGCACGCACGGCCCCCGGCGCCTCCCCCTCCCTGGCGTTCTGGGGTGCCGCGGCGATCCTGGCCCTCCAGTTCACCGCGCGCGGACTGCTGCTGCCCGGGCTCTCCCCGAACGGCCACGACTGCTGGCGGATGGGCCCGGCGACCGCCGAGGACCTGGAGCGGATCCGGGCGCTCGCCGCCGCGATGCCGCCCGCCGCCCATGCCGTCCCCCTGGACCCGGCCGCGCCCGGGGGCCAGGACACCCAAGCGCTGGGCATCCCCCTGCTCCCGGAGCCGGAGCCGCTGGTGCGCGCCTTCCTCGACGCGGTCGCCGATATGCTGCCGCGCACCCCGGCCGCCCCCTGGGCCGCGGGCGGCCCGGCGTTCACCGCCACCGCACCCCAGCGCCTCCCCGAGCTGCGGGCCTGGGCCGCGGATGTGGCGGCGGGCCATGACGCGGGCGTCCGGCTCTCCCTGCGGATGGAGCTGACCGCCGACGGCGGCGCGATGGGCCGGGAGCCCGGCTTCCGGGCCGTACTCCAGCTCCACAGCGCGAGCGACCCGTCCGCCGTCGCGGACGCCGTCACCGTCTGGGCGGGCGGGGACGGCACCGACGGAGGGCACGGCGACGGAACGCACCCCGCCTTCGGCCCCCGGACCCGGACGGACACCCTGCTCGCACTGCGCCGGGCGGTACGGGCCTGGCCCGCGCTGACCCCGCTGTTGCAGGCGGCGGTCCCCGACGCGCTGACCCTCGCCGACGAGGACGTGGTCGATCTGCTCGGCGGAGCCGCCGAGGCGCTCGCGGCGAGCGGGATGCGGGTCCACTGGCCCCGGGAGCTGTCCCAGCGGCTCACTACCCGGGCCGTCGTCGGACTGCCCGGCGACCACACCGACCCCGAGGCCGCAGGCGCCCCCGACCCGACCGAAGCCGCCGCCGATCCCGTACACCCCACCGATCCCGGGAGTGCGGGCCGCGCGTCGGGCTCCTCCGGGATGCCCTCCCTCCTCGGCGCGGGCGCCCCCTTCACCCTCCGCCGCCATCTGGCCCTGGGCGACCAGCCGCTGACCCGTGCCGAGCTGGACCGGCTCACCGAGGCCAAGAGGCCGCTCGTCCGGCTGCGCGACCAGTGGGTGCTCGTGGACCCCGAGGAGGTCCGGCTGTCCGGGACGGCCAAGGACCGGTCCCTCTCCCCGGCGGACGCCCTGCACGCGGCGCTGACCGGCAGCTTCGACCTGGACGGCCGCACCGTGCGGACGACCGCCTCGGGCGCGCTCGCCCGGCTGCGCGACCATCTCACCACTCCCGTGGAACCCACCGGTCACACCGCACCCGGCAGCGCCATCGACCCCGTGGAGGCACCAGCCGCCCTCGCCGCGACCCTTCGCGACTACCAGCTGCGCGGCCTCAACTGGCTGCACCGGATGACCTCGGTGGGCCTCGGCGGCTGTCTCGCCGACGACATGGGCCTCGGCAAGACGATCACCCTGATCGCGCTCCATCTGCACCGGCAGACCCAGGAGTCGACCGCGGGCCCCACCCTGGTCGTCTGTCCCGCCTCCCTCCTGGGCAACTGGCAGCGGGAGATCGAGCGGTTCGCGCCCGGCACCCCCGTCCACCGCTTCCACGGCGCCGCCCGGACACTGGACGCCCCCGCCGCCGGAACGGTCGTCCTCACCACCTACGGGACCATGCGGCTGGACGCCCAACGGCTCGGCTCCGTCCCCTGGGGGCTGGTCGTCGCCGACGAGGCCCAGCATGTCAAGAACCCGTACTCGGCGACCGCCCGGCAGCTGCGCACCATCGGGACCAAGGCCCGGATCGCACTGACCGGCACCCCCATCGAGAACAACCTCTCGGAGCTGTGGGCCATCCTCGACTGGACGACCCCGGGGTTGCTGGGACGGCTCGGCACCTTCCGGCGCCAGTGCGCCCAAGCGGCCGAGGGCGGCGACCCGGAGGCGGCCCGCAGACTGGCGGCGCTGGTCGGACCGTTTCTGCTGCGTCGGCGCAAGTCCGACCCGGGGATCGCGCCGGAACTGCCGCCGAAGACCGAGACCGACCGGACCGTCATCCTCACCCCCGAACAGGCGGGGCTGTACGAGGCGGTGGTGCAGGAGACCCTGGAGGCGATCTCCGACGCCCAGGGGATGGAGCGGCGCGGTCTGGTGGTCCGTCTGCTGACCTCCCTCAAGCAGATCTGCAACCACCCCGCGCAGTACCTCAAGGAGGAGGATCCCGTCCTCGGCGGACGCTCGGGCAAGCTGGAGCTGCTGGACGAGCTCCTCGACACGATCCTCGCCGAGGGATCGAGCGTGCTGATCTTCACTCAGTACGTCCGGATGGCCCGGCTGCTGGAGCGGCATCTCGCGGCACGGGGCACCACGGCGCAACTCCTGCACGGCGGGACGCCGGTGGCCGCGCGCGACGCCATGGTGGCCCGCTTCCAGAACGGCGAGGTCCCGGTCTTCCTGCTGTCCCTCAAGGCGGCGGGCACCGGCCTCAACCTCACCCGCGCCGAGCATGTCGTCCATCTGGACCGCTGGTGGAACCCGGCGGTGGAGGCACAGGCGACGGACCGGGCGTACCGCATCGGCCAGACCCGCCCCGTCCAGGTCCACCGGCTGATCGCGGAGGGGACCGTGGAGGACCGTATCGCCGCACTCCTGGCGCGCAAACAGCGGCTCGCGGAGTCCGTCCTGGGCTCCGGCGAGGGCGCGTTGACCGAGTTGAGCGACGCCGAACTGGCGGATCTGGTGCGACTGCGAGAGGACGGCGCTCGATGAACGACCACGGCCACGAGCACGAGAACGACAGCCACGACGACGACCGCGCGTACGACGTGTACGACGACCACGACGGGGAGGGCCACGAGGACGGCGGCAGCGGGCGGGGCCCGGAGCCGGCGGCCCGGCCGGTGGAGCGGACCTTCGCCGCGCTCCCGCCCGTCGCGGGTGGCGGTTTCGCCCGGAGCTGGTGGGGCAGGGCGTGGGTCGGCGCCCTGGAGGGGACGGCGCTGGACTCCGCGCAGCTCACCCGGGGGCGCCGGATCGCCCGCTCCGGCGCGGTCGGCGCGATGTCCGTCCGCCCCGGCCGGATCACCGCCGTCGTACGCGACCGGGACGGGACCGGCCACCGCGCCGATGTGCTGCTGACGGAACTGACCGCTCCGGCCTGGGAGCGGTTCCTGGACATGGCCGTGGAGAGCGCGGGGCACATCGCCGCGCTGCTCGACCACGAGATGCCCCCGCACCTGGTGGAGGACGCCGCCACGGCCGGTGTCGACCTGCTCCCCGGGGTCGGCGATCTGGAGGGCGAGTGCGGCTGCGGCGCCTGGGACGTGTGCCCGCACACGGCCGCCCTCGCCTACCAGGTGGCACGGCTGCTCGACCGGGACCCCTGGGTCCTGCTGCTGGTACGGGGCCGGGACGAGCGGCGGCTGGTCGATGAGCTCCAGGCCCGCAGCGCCGCCCGTGCGACCCCGTCCCGCGCGGACGGGGCGGCGGAGGTCCGGACGCCCCGGGGTGTTCCGGCCGACCGGGCGTACGCGGCGCGGGTGCCCGGCCTGCCGCCGCTGCCCCCGGTGCCCACCGTCGCGGGGAGCTCTCCGGCGCTGGACACCGAGACGGCCCCGCCGGCCGGGGTCGATCCGCGGGCGCTGGAGTTCCTGGCCGCGGACGCGGCGGCACGGGCCCGCCGGATGCTGCTGGCGGCCCTGGCACCGGACCACGGCGACCGGCCGCTCGACCCGCCGCTGACGCCCGATCAGGACGCGGTACGGCTCGCCGCCGCCGCGCCGGGCGCCGCGGTCCTGGGCCGCCTCGCCACCGGCGGCGGTCGGCAGCGGGCCGGTCTGGAGACGGCGGCACGGGCCTGGCGGGCCGGGGGCACGGAGGCACTCGCGGTCCTCGACGGGACGGACGCGCCCGGCCCGGCGGTGCTGGAGCGGGCGGCCGCCGCGCTGGAGTCGGCATGGGAGGCGGCGGAGCGGCCCCGGCTGCGGGCCGCCGGACCCGGCCGCTGGACCGTGGTGGGCCATGACGCGCAGCTGCGGACCGGGGCGGACGGCCGCTGGTGGCCCTTCCGCCGGGAGGCCGGCCGGTGGGTGCCCGCGGGGCCCGCCGCCGCCGACCCGGAGTCGGCCCTCGCGGACGCCCTGGGCGAGACCGGCTGACCCGTCCGTTCCGGAGGCGGGCACACACCGGGGCGGGCCTCCCCGCCTGTTCAGGCGATCCCGGTGCGCCGGAATCCGGGAAACGGCCCCCTGGCTGCGGAAAGGTGCGGCAGTGTTCATCCGGACGCCTTACGGCGTCCGGACCCACCGCACCAGGGGCCCCGGTACGGTCGCTCTCCGCAGGGGGCGCCCGTACCGCCCGGCCCATCGGCCGGCCCCCCGGTCGGCGGGTCCGCCATCCGTACCGGCCCGACCCGCAGGAGGCCCCCCTTGGTCACCCGTACCCCTCTGGTCACTCGCACCCGCCCGGTCACCCGTACCCGTAGTCATCCGTTCCGTATCCGTGCCGGGGTGCTCCCCGTCGCCCTGATCACCGCAGCCGCCGTCGCGGGCGGCTCGGCGCTGGTTCCCGCGCCCGCCACGGCCGCCCCGGGCGGGGCGCCCCGGGTGACCCACAGCGCCGTCCTGGACGAGATACCTCTCGGCGCGTTCAGCAACGCACTGCTGCCGGGTTCCGTCGCCGACGACCGGGGGGTCCGTCTCGGCGGTATCGGCAGCGCGATCTACCCGGCGGGCCGGAAGGGCGAATTCTGGACCGTCACCGACCGGGGCCCGAACGGCCGGATCCGCGTGGACGGAGTCCAGCGCCGCACCTTCGCGGTGCCGGGGTTCGATCCCGCGCTGGTGCGCATCCGGGTCGAGGAGGAGCGGGTGCGCGTACTGACCGCGATCCCGCTGACGACCTCCTCCGGGCGAGCGGTCACCGGACTGCCGAACCAGGCGCCCCGGGACGAGGCACCGTACACGTACGACGCTCAGCGGCCTCTCGCGTACAACCCGGACGGGCTGGACACCGAGGGCATGGTGCGCGCCCCGGACGGCTCGTTCTGGCTGGCCGACGAGTACGGGCCGTCGCTGGTGCATGTCTCCCGGCAGGGGCGGGTACTGGCGCGTTACGTTCCCGAGGGGCTGCGGCTGCGCGGTGCGGACTATCCGGTGATCGAGGCGCTGCCGTCGATCCTGCTCCACCGCAAGCAGAACCGCGGATTCGAGGGGCTGGCCCTGCTGCCCGGCGGGGACCTGGTCGCCGCAGTCCAGAGTCCGCTGTCGGTCCCGGACACGGACGCGGGCGAGTCGTCGCGCAATGTCCGGCTGCTGCGTTTCTCGCCGCACAAGCGGGCCGTGACCGCCGAGTACGCGTACCGCTTCGACGCGGTGGACGTGGTCGACCCGGGTGAGACGGACACCTCCGAGCTGAAGATCTCCGCCCTGGTGGCGGTGGGCCGCGACACCCTGCTGGTGCAGGAGCGCACCGACCGGGCGGCGCGGCTGCACCGGGTCGTCCTGCCGCGGGGCGCGGGCATCCTGGGCAGCGGCTGGGACGACCCGGCGACCTCGCCGAGTTACGAACAGCTCGGCGACCCGGCGGGTGCGGGTGTGCCGGTGCTGAGGAAGAGCCTGGTGGTGGATCTCGGGCCGGTCGCCGGGGTGCCGGGGAAGATCGAGGGCGTCGCGGTGACGGGCCGTCGCGAACTGACCGTGATCAATGACAACGACTTCGGGATGAGCGACGGTCCCGGGGCGTTCGACCCGGACGGACGGCTGGTGGACAGCGGCGTCGACACCCATGTCGTACGGGTACGGCTGCCGCGCCCGCTGACCGGCTGATCCGGGGGCGCCGACCGACACAGGCAGGGGAGGCCGCCCGGGACACCGTCCCGGGCGGCTTCTCCCTGTGCCGCGCGCCGAACTCCCCTAGCACAGAAGAGGTCGATGCACAGGGAGTCGGGATGAACTCCTTCACGGTGCCATGGCGCCGCCGTACCGTGGTCCCGCCCCGACGCGCTCCGACCCGACCCGGAATCCGCCGACACGGTGGAGTACCGACATCCCCGGCGAACCACCACCGACAGGAGATCCTGCTGGCGACCTCCCCGGTGTCGCACAGCGGGGAGGCCACCGTCCCCCTCCCCGCCCACAACCGTCTGGAGAGGTCCCATGGACCGAAGAGCACTGTTCAGGGCCGCGACGGCGGTATCCGCCGGCCTCACCCTGACGCCCCTGGCCGACGCCCGCGCGGCCGGTGCGCAGCAGCCGGGCGGGCATCGCGCACCGGCGTCGACCGACTATCCCACCGCCGTCTGGACCCCTGCGGCGGCCTCCAACCGCACCGCGTCCGAACGCCCGTCCGCGTACCCGATCACCCATGTGGTCATCCATGTCACCCAGGAGACCTTCGAGGACACCCTCGCCATCTTCCGGAACACGGCGCGAAGGGTGTCGGCCCACTATGTGGTGCGCTCATCGGACGGGGCGGTCGCCCAGTGCGTACGGGAGCGGGACATCGCCTGGCACGCGGGCAACTGGACCAGCAACACCCGCAGCGTCGGCATCGAGCACGAGGGCTGGGTCGACCGTCCCGAGTGGTTCACCGCGGCCCTCTACGAACGTTCGGCGGCGCTCACCGCATGGGTGTGCGACCGCTACGGGATCCCCAAGGACCGCACCCATATCATCGGCCACCACGAGGTCCCCGGAGCCACCCACTCCGACCCGGGACCCCACTGGGACTGGACCCGCTATGTCCGGCTGGTCAACGCCGCCCGCCTCTGACCGGATGACCCGGATGACCTGTATGGCCCGCATGGCCCGCATGGCCCGTACGCATCGTGTGGTCCGTACGGTCCGCGTGGTTCCGTCGTCGGAGCCATCGGGGTGGCCCGGCGTGTCCGGATCCCCGCGCGCCCCGGGCGACCGGGGGCGGCGCGCGCCCGGGTACGGTCCCGTGCGCCGGTACGGTGACGGATGCGCGGGCGTCCCCCGGGTAAGGCTCCCGCTGTGAGCGACACATGGGTGGCTCTGGAGCCCGGCGCGGACCCGGCCGTGCGCGGCGCCGAACTGCGCCGGGCGTATGACATCTACCGGACCGCGGGCCGCGTCGAGCATCCCGTGCGCCCCGTGGTGGCCGAGTCCTGGCGCCGCTCCGCGCGCGCCCGGGTGAGCCCCGAGGGGATCGTCGGCGTCGACCTGGACGACGACGCCCTCCTGGCCTGCCGCGAGGAGCATCCGCTGGGCCGGGCGATGCCGCTGATCCGCGAACTGACCGGTGGTTACGCACGGGATGGCGACCATCTGGTGGCCGTCTGCGACGCCCATGGGCGACTGCTGTGGGTGGAGGGTCCGGCGGCCACCCGGCGCAGGGCCGATCTGATGAACTTCGTCCCCGGTGCCCGCTGGGCCGAGTCCACCGCCGGGACCAACGCCCCCGGGACCGCGCTCGCCGTCGACCGCCCGGTACAGGTCTTCGCCGCCGAACACTTCCGCCGTCCGGTCCACCCCTGGACCTGCGCGGCGGCCCCCATCCACGATCCCGCCAGCGGCCGGCTCCTCGGCGCGGTCGACATCACCGGCGGGGACCGGCTGGCGCATCCGCACAGTCTGGCCTTTGTCGCGGCGGTGGCGCGGGCCGCCGAGTCCCAACTCGCCCTGCTGGCGCCACCGCCGGACCCGGGGAGCGTCCGGCTGCGCGCCCTCGGCCGGGACGAAGCCCTGCTCAGCACCGGTGGGCGGGTCGTCCGGCTGAGCCGCCGGCACAGCGAGATCCTGGTTCTGCTGGCCCACCGCCCCGAGGGAATCGGCGGGGACGAACTCCTGGTGGAGCTGTACGAGAACGAGTCGGTCACCCCGGTCACCCTGCGGGCCGAACTCCACCGGCTACGGGCCCTTCTCGGCCCCGACACCCTCCGTTCCCGGCCGTACCGGCTCACCCAGCGGGTCGAGACCGACTTCGGCGCGGTCGGCAGACGGCTGGCGTCGGGCGCGCTGACGGCGGCGGTCGGCGCCTACACCGGGCCGTTGCTGCCCGCGTCCCGGGCCCCCGCGGTGGTACGGCTGCGGCGGCGGCTCGCGGACCAGTTGCGGGCGGCCCTGATCGCCCGTGGGGACCCGGGGTTGTTGCGGGAGTGGGCGTACAGCCCCTGGGGCGAGGAGGACCTCCCGGTCTGGCGGGCCCTCGCGTCCGCGCTTCCCGCGCCCCAGCGGCCCTCCGCGCTGGCCCGGGTCCGGGAGCTGGACGGCGGGCTGCGCCGGGCCTGACCCCGGGGGTCGGCAGCGGGCGCACCCGTACCCACTCGGTCCCCCTCGGAAAACCCGAACGGCCCGAACAGCCCGGACGGTCGGCGCGATCCGGCCCGCACTCCGCACCACAGCCGGTCCCGCACCACGGTCGGTCCCGCACGGACAACCGGCCCCGTACGGACGGCAGATCCCGAGCGGGCGGCCGGGACGCCGACCACCGGTGCCCGGCGTGTCTCCCGTGGGCGGACCGGACCGGCCATGACGGCTTCCGCACGGGCCGGGGGGAGTAGGGCGGCCCCGCCAGGGTACGAGCCGGGTGCTTGGCTGTCCCCCGACCGGAGGAGCACCGATGCCGGATCTGTTCATCGGCGGTACCTGGACCGGCGCGCACGGCGGACGGACCCGGGAGATCCGCTGCCCGGCGGACGGCACTCCTGTCGGCACCGTGGACGAGGCGGGCCCCGAGGATGTCGCAGCGGCCGTCGGTGCCGCCCGCGACGCCTTCGACCGGGGCCCCTGGCCACGGACCCCGGCCGCCGAGCGGGGCCGGCTGCTGCTGCGGGTGGCCCGGCTGCTGGAACGCGACCGGGCCGCCCTCGCCCGCGCCGAGTCCCTGGACACGGGCAAACGGCTGGTGGAGAGCGAGTACGACCTCGATGACATCGCCGCCTGCTTCCGCTGGTTCGGCACGCTCGTCGCCTCGGGCGACGGCGGCCGGGTGGTGGACACCGGGACGGCGGAGGTGGACAGCCGGGTGGTGAGGGAGCCGGTCGGGGTCTGCGCCCTGATCACCCCGTGGAACTATCCGCTGCTCCAGACCGCTTGGAAGGTCGCTCCGGCGCTGGCCGCCGGGAGCACCTTCGTCCTCAAGCCGAGCGAGCTGACCCCGCACACCGCCATCGGGCTGATGAGACTGCTGGCGGAGGCCGGGTTGCCGGACGGGGCGGCCAATCTGGTCCTGGGCAG
This sequence comes from Streptomyces sp. NPDC000594, assembly GCF_040299965.1. Lineage (NCBI taxonomy): Bacteria > Bacillati > Actinomycetota > Actinomycetes > Kitasatosporales > Streptomycetaceae > Streptomyces > Streptomyces sp. NPDC000594. The sequence continues at coordinate 99,736 of NZ_JBEPCY010000007.1, forward strand.
CGGACCCGGGACGGGTGCCCCGCTCACCGAGGACCCCCGGGTCGACCTGGTGTCCTTCACCGGCGGACTCGCCACCGGCCGTCGGGTGATGGCCGCGGCGGCCCCGACCGTCAAGAAGGTCGCCCTGGAGCTGGGCGGCAAGAACCCCAACATCGTCTTCGCGGACGCCGACTTCGACGCCGCGGTCGACCACGCCCTCACCGCCGCCTTCCTCCACTCCGGCCAGGTCTGCTCCGCCGGGACCCGGCTGCTCGTCCAGGACCGGCTGCACCAGCGGTTCACGGAGGCGGTGGTGGCCGGGGCGCGGCGGATCCGGATGGGCGGCCCCTTCGACCCGGACGCCCGTACCGGACCGCTGATATCGGCGGCCCACCGGGAGAAGGTGGAACGGTATGTGGCCGCCGGGATCGCCGAGGGCGCCCGGCTGCGCTGCGGCGGACACCGGCCCGACGACCCCGCCCTGCGGGACGGCCACTTCTATCCACCGACCGTGCTCGACGCTTGTACGGCCGCGATGTCGGTGGTACGGGAGGAGTCGTTCGGGCCGGTGCTGACCGTCGAGCGGTTCACCACCGAGGAGGAGGCGGTCGCCCTCGCCAATGACACGGAGTACGGCCTCGCGGGGGCGGTCTGGACCGGCGACGGAGAGCGGGCCCGGCGGGTGGCCTCCCGGGTGCGCGCCGGAACGGTCTGGATCAATGACTTCCACCCCTATGTGCCGCAGGCCGAGTGGGGTGGGATGAAACAGTCCGGAGTGGGCAGGGAGCTCGGCCCCTCAGGGCTGGCGGAGTACCAGGAGACCAAGCACATCTGGCACCGTCTCACACCGCGCCCCGGGGGGTGGTTCTCATGAGCCCGCGCAAGGACCGCGACCGGGACGGGACAACCGCCGAGGACGACAACGCCGCCCTCGCCCTGCTGGGTTACCGCTCCTCCGGGCTGCGCCGCACCCTGGGTGGCTTCCACACCTTCGCCGCCGGGATCAGCTATCTCTCCGTTCTCACCGGCACCTTCCAGCTCTTCTACTTCGGGGTGGCCTTCGGCGGCCCCGCCTACTGGTGGTCCTGGCCGCTGGTCTTCCTGGGTCAGCTGGCGGTCGCCCTCTGCTTCTGCGAGCTGGCGTCCCGCTATCCGGTGGCCGGTTCCGTCTACAACTGGGCGAAGGCCCTGGGCGGTCCCCATATCGGCTGGCTGGGCGGATGGATGATGCTGACGGCGACCATGGTCACCCTCGCCGCCGTCGCCCTCGCCTATCAGCTGACCCTGCCGATGATCGACCAGCGGTTTCTGATCGTGGAGGACACCGCCGTCAACGCGGTCCTGCTCGGTTCCGCGCTGATCGTCTTCGCCACCCTGGTGAACGCCTTCGGGGTCCGGCTGATGGCCCGGATCAACTCGGCGGGCGTCTTCATCGAACTGATCGCCGCGGTGGTGCTGATCGTGCTGCTCGCCACCGAGGTCACCCGGGGCCCCGGGGCCGTGCTCACCGAGACCCATGGCCTCGGCGACGGCGGGACACTCGGCTGGTTCGGTGCCTTTCTGACGGCGTCACTCGCCTCCGCGTATGTCATGTACGGCTTCGACACCGCCTCCTCGCTGGGCGAGGAGTCCCGCGATCCCAGCCGTAACGCGCCCCGGGCCATTCTGCGCGCACTGGTCGCCACCTTTGTCCTCGGTGGCTCGATCCTGCTGCTCGCCCTGATGGCGGTGCCGGATCTCGCGGCGGACGAACTCTCCGCCCAGGGGCTCCAGTACGTGGTCCTCACGGTCCTCGGTCCGACGGCGGGCGAGGCGGTGCTGTGGTGCGTGGTGATCGCGATCACGGTCTGTGTACTGGCCGTACAGGCGGCGGGCATCCGGCTGATGTTCGCGATGGCCCGGGACAACAATCTGCCGGCCGGACGGGTGCTCTCACACATCAGCCCCCGCTTCGGGACACCGGTCGTCCCGGCGGTGGCGATCGGGGTGGTGGGGGTGGCCGTCCTGGTGCTCAATGTCGGGCAGCCCCAGATCTTCTCGGTGCTCACCAGTATCGCCATCATCATGATCTATCTGGCGTATCTGCTGGTCACCGCCCCTCAGCTGATGCAGCGCCTCCGGGACCGCCGGAACGGTCAGGACGGCCCGCAGCCCGCCCCGGGGTCCTTCTCCCTGGGCCGCTGGGGGCTTCCCGTCAACATCGTCGCGGTGGTATGGGGGGCGGCGATGGCACTGAACCTCGCCTGGCCGCGCGCCGAGGTCTACAACGCCACCGGCCCGCAGCACTGGTATCTGCGCTGGGGCGCCTTCCTGTTCGTGGGGGCGGTGGCCCTGGGCGGCTTCGCCTACTACTGGTTCGTCCAGCGTCACCGTACGGGTGTACGGGAGGAGCACCGCGCCCCGCAGCAGCCGCCCGCCGCACCACGCTGATCCCACCCGTACGCCCCCGGAGGTCGCACCATGCCCCTGCCGAACGACTCCGTTCCCGAGTACGACTATGTGGTGGTCGGTGGTGGCACGGCCGGTGCCGTCGTCGCCGCGCGGCTCTCGGAGGACCCCCGGGTCCGGGTCTGTGTCCTGGAGGCGGGCCCGTCCGACGCGGGCGACGAGAACATCCTGCGGCTGGACCGCTGGATGACCCTGCTGGAGTCGGGGTACGACTGGGACTACCCGGTGGAGCCACAGCCCCAGGGGAACGGCTATCTGCGCCATGCGCGGGCGAAGGTGCTGGGCGGCTGCTCCTCGCACAACTCCTGTATCGCCTTCTGGGCCCCCGCGGAGGATCTGGACGAGTGGGCGTCGCTGGGGGCCGAGGGGTGGAGCGCCCGTGACTGCTTCCCGCTCTTCCGGCGGCTGGAGAGCAACGACGCCCCGGGTGACCACCACGGCCGCTCCGGTCCGGTGACCATCCGTACCGTCCCCCCGGCCGACCCCTGTGGCCGGGCGCTGCTGGCGGCCTGCGCGGAAGCGGGCATTCCGACGACACCGTTCAATACCGGGAGCACGGTGGTCCGGGGCGCCGACTGGTTCCAGATCAACGCCCGCCCGGACGGCACCCGGGCCTCCTCCTCGGTGGCGTACCTCCATCCGGCCCTCGGCCGGCCCGGTCTCGACATCCGTACCGGTGTCCAGGCCCGGAAGCTGCTCCTCGATGCCTCGGGACGGTGTACGGGCGTCTCCTTCCTGCGCCCGGACGCCCGGGGCCACGAGGAGGTACGGGCCCGCCGGGAAGTGATCGTCTGCTGTGGGGCGATCGACTCTCCGAAGCTGCTGATGCTGTCGGGCATCGGCCCGGCGGAGCATCTGCGGGCGGTCGGGATAGAACCCCGGGTGGACTCCCCCGGGGTCGGTTCCCGGCTCCAGGACCACCCCGAGGGGGTGATCATGTGGGAGGCCCGCCGGCCGATGGTGACCACATCGACCCAGTGGTGGGAGATAGGGATCTTCGCCGATACGGAACCGGGCCTGGACCGGCCCGATCTGATGTTCCACTACGGCTCGGTCCCCTTCGACCTGAACACCTACCGCCGGGGCTATCCCACCGCGGAGAACGCCTTCTGTCTCACCCCGAATGTCACCCGGTCCCGCTCCCTGGGCACGGTACGGCTGCGCACCCGGGACTTCCGCGACAAACCGAGGGTGGACCCCCGGTACTTCACCCATGACCACGACATCCGGGTGATGACCCGGGGGCTGCGGCTCGCCCGGGAGATCGTGGCGCGGTCGCCGATGGCGGGCTGGGCGGGCCGGGAGCTGGCCCCCGGGCCCTCGACCGTCACGGACGACGAGCTGGTCGCGTATGTCCGGCAGACCCACAACACGGTCTACCACCCGGCGGGCACCGTACGGATGGGCGCGGTGGACGACCGGCACGCACCGCTCGACCCCCGGCTGCGGGTAAAGGGCGTCCGGGGGCTGCGGGTCGCGGACGCGTCCGTGATGCCGGTACTGACCACGGTCAATCCCTGCATCACCACGATGATGATCGGTGAGAAGTGCGCCGATCTGATCCGCACGGATGCCTGACCGCCGGAACCGGCAGGACCGACGTACCCGGCAGGACCGACGTGCCCGGCAGAACCCCGCAGCACCCCGCAGGCCCCGGAAGGACGGACGGGTCCTGCGGGCCGCGCGGGACCGCTGATACATACGAAGCGGGCCGTACGGGGGGCGCGGCCCCCTCGCAACCCGCTTGCAACGTAACGGCTCCTAGCCTCGCCGTGAGCGCCGTCCAATGGCGGACGGCGCACGGTTCCGTCTCCGGGAGGCCCCGTACATGACCCGCTTCGCAAGCCCCGGCAGTGAGGGCGCGATCGTCTCGTACCAGCCCCGTTACGACCACTGGATCGGCGGGGCGTACGTTCCCCCGGCCCAGGGCCGGTACTTCGAGAACCCGAGTCCGGTCAACGGCCGGCCGTTCACCGAGATCGCCCGGGGCACCGCCGAGGACGTGGAACGCGCCCTGGACGCGGCCCACGCGGCGGCCCCGGCATGGGGCCGCACGGCGCCCGGGGAGCGCGCGAACGTCCTGCTGCGCATCGCCGACCGGATGGAACAGCACCTCCAGGAGCTGGCGGTCGCGGAGAGCTGGGAGAACGGCAAGCCGGTACGGGAGACCCTGGCGGCCGACATCCCCCTGGCGATCGACCACTTCCGCTACTTCGCGGGCGCGCTCCGGGCCCAGGAGGGCACCCTGAGCGAACTGGACGACGACACCGTCGCCTATCACTTCCATGAGCCACTGGGAGTGGTCGCCCAGATCATCCCGTGGAACTTCCCCATCCTGATGGCCACCTGGAAGCTCGCCCCGGCGCTGGCGGCGGGCAATGCCGTGGTCCTCAAGCCCGCCGAGCAGACCCCGGCCTCGATCCACCTCTGGCTGGGCCTGGTCGCCGATCTCCTCCCCGACGGTGTCCTCAACATCGTCAACGGCTTCGGCGTGGAGGCGGGCAAGCCGCTGGCCTCCAGCCCCCGGGTGGCGAAGATCGCCTTCACCGGCGAGACCACCACCGGGCGGCTGATCATGCAGTACGCCTCCGAGAACATCAAACCGGTCACCCTGGAGCTGGGCGGCAAGTCGCCGAACATCTTCTTCGACGACATCTGGGCCGCCGACGACGACCTGCGGGACAAGGCGCTCGAAGGCTTCACCATGTTCGCCCTCAACCAGGGCGAGGTGTGCACCTGTCCCTCACGGGCACTGATCCAGAGCGGCCACTACCGCGAGTTCCTGGAGGCGGGCATCGCCCGTACCGAGCGGATCGTCCCCGGACATCCCCTCGACACCGACACGATGATCGGCGCCCAGGCCTCCAACGACCAGCTCCAGAAGATCCTCTCCTATCTGGACATCGGGCGTCAGGAGGGCGCCAAGATCCTCACGGGTGGTGAGCGCGTCGAGCACGGCGGCGAACTGGCGGGCGGCTACTACGTCCAGCCGACCATCTTCGAGGGCGACAACCGCATGCGCGTCTTCCAGGAGGAGATCTTCGGACCGGTCGTCGCGGTGACCTCCTTCTCCGACTTCGACGACGCCATCAAGACGGCGAACGACTCCCTCTACGGCCTGGGCGCCGGCGTCTGGACGCGTGACATCTCCACCGCCTACCGCGCGGGCCGTGCGATCCAGGCCGGGCGGGTCTGGACCAACTGCTACCACGCGTACCCCGCGCACGCGGCCTTCGGCGGCTACAAGCAGTCGGGCATCGGGCGGGAGACCCACCGGATGATGCTGGACCACTATCAGCAGACGAAAAACTTGCTCGTGTCGTATTCGCCGAAGAAGCTGGGCTTCTTCTAGGCAGGGAAAAGGGCGCCTGAGCAGGGAGTTTCCCTGTCAGGCGCCCTTCGTGGCGCACTTCTGTGCGGTAAGTCGAAATCCGATGTTGCCCCCGATTTCTCCCACCTGGATCCCACCTCTGACCAGCCGTTCCGGGGTATTTCCGGGCCAGTAGCCGGTTAGGCCGGTTCTTTCCGATCATCGGATCGCTGGTTGGTGTGTGTCGTCGACTGACGCGCAGTGGGCGCGGATCGAGTCCACTGCCGCCGGACCGGACGCCGGGGCGGGGTGGGCGGTGACGCTCTCTGGTGCACGAGCGCAGGCGAAAGACTCGCCGTTCACGCGTCAATTCCCGCTCTTCGCTGGAGGGGCTCCCGCGCTGGGCCACCTTAGTGCGGTGAAGCCACGACTTGTTCGATATCTCGGACGACGGTGACTCGGCCACCATCGCCGGGATGGGGATCGGGCATGATCGCTTCCGGGTCGACGAGGTAAACCTCGTGACCGTCCAGTGTGAGTCGACGCACGACCTCCAGCAACATGCGCCGCGCCACGTCATCGATCAAATAGACCATGGTGAGGTCCAAAGCTACCCTGACTTCTTCGGGAGCAGTGTTCACAGCTTCCCGGACAACTCTCTCGGCTCCGGCGAAACCAATCCCACCTTGCAGTTGGAGGACCCGGACCGCATTCGGTCCGTCGCCGCCGACGACGTGGTTGGACCGCACGATGGCACGCGCAGCGGCTGGGACCTCCATCACATGCAGGCCCATATCGGAGGAGAACCGTTCGAATAGCGACACTCCGCGAACGCTGTTCCCGTGGGCGTCCAGTCGTGGTGAGAAGGTGGCGATGCCGATCTGGCCGGGGAGCGCACCGATCAGGCCCCCGGCCACGCCACTCTTCGCCGGAATGCCGACCTGGGTCGCCCAGTCACCGGCCGCGTCATACATTCCGCAGGTGGACATGACGCTCAGCACCTGACGCACCACCGGTTCGCGAATCACCCGCTCACCTGAGAGAGGATTTACGCCGCGATTGGCCAACGTCGCGGCCATCATGGCCAGATCCCGCGCGGTGACGAGCACAGAGCACTGGCGGGTGTAGCCCTCGACGATGGCCCTGGGGTCCTCGGTGAGAATGCCGTAGCTGCGGAGCATGTACGCGATGGCGAGGTTGCGGTGCGCGTGCTCCATCTCCGACACGCACACCGCCTCATCAATCCTCAGCCTGCGACCGGCAAACGCCGAAAGGCCGCGGACCACGCGCTCCACGCGCTCCGGCGGATTCATGCCCTCCGCACCTGCCAGCGAGTGGGCGGTGATCGCACCGGCGTTGATCATGGGATTGAAAGGGCGCCCAGTATCGCTTTCGAGAGAGATCTGGTTGAACGCCTCTCCTGATGGCTCGACACCGACTTTGGCGAGCACCGGGTCGAAGCCACGATCAGCCAGTGCCAGCGCGTACGCGAACGGCTTGGAGATCGATTGGATCGTAAACTCGGTATCGATGTCGCCGGCACCGTAGACCTCGCCGTCTACGGTGGCAAAGACCGCGCCGAGGCGATCGGGGTCCGCTGCCGCAAGCTCAGGGATGTAGTCCGCCAGCTGTCCAGAAGTGTCCGACTCGACGCCTCCGAGGGCCTCGGCCAGATAGTCGGGAATGACCGACCGCATGCGTCCTCCTCCATACCTTTCGGGCGATGAATATGCTGCGGCGTCAGCGCCGAGGCCACCGTAGTGCATGTGCCTTCCTCACACGCGCCGGTGCCTCACCGAATCACCATGCCGATGCGTGAACCGTAGCCGCAGCCCTCGTAAGGCCGCTCCAGCGGCGCACCGAGCCCTTGGGCCGGATCCGGGACGGCGGCTTGGGCGGGTGGGGTCGGGCCGTCGTGGCGCAGGTCGCCGGTGCCGGTGCCGGCAGAGTGCGCGTTCCGGCTCAGGGGCACGTGGGGGTGGAGTCGTGGCCGGGCAGGTACTGTGCGCGTTCGTCGGCGGTGAGGTTCCGCTGGAAGGCCCGGCAGATCTTGTGCAGGGCGTCGGCCGGCTTGGTCATGGCGATCCTGCGCAGCCTCACCTTCTTGTCGTCGCTGCCCATGGCGAGAGTCCGGCCGTCGGGGCTGAAGGCCACGGAGAAGACCTCGTCGGTGTGGGGCGGGAGGGTGGTCCGGACGGTGCGGGTGGCCACATCCCAGAGCTGGATCTCCCAGTCCGCGCCGGCCGTCGCGAGGGTACGGCCGTCCGGGCTGAAGACGACATCCCCGTTACCGCCGGGAAGGGTGGCCTCGATGTCCCCCGTCGTCGCGTCCCAGAGCCGCACCTTGTCGTCGAGGCTCGCGCTCGCGAGGGTCCGGCCGTCCGGGCTGAACGTGACGTCCATGACCGTCTCGGAGTGGGCGCTGAGGACGGCCCGGATCCTTCCGGTGCTCACGTTCCAGAGTCTGACCTTCCGGTCGTCGCCCCCGGTGGCGAGGGTGCGGCCGTCCGGGCTGAAGGCGACGGCCATCATGGACTGGGCGCCGCTCTTCGGGAGGGTCCGGGCTCTGCCCGTGTCCGCGGCCCACAGCCGGACCGTTCCGTCATCGCCCGCGCTCGCGAGGGTCCGGCCGTCCGGACTGAACGCGATCTTCATCACCGGCTGGGTGTGGCCGGTGAGGGTCGCACGTACCTTCCCCGTGCCCACGTCCCACAACCGCACCCGCCGGTCGTTCCCGCCCGTGGCGAGGGTGCGGCCGTCCGGACTGAATGCCACGGTGTGGGTGCCGTCCGGGTCTCCGGTGAGCGCTGCCCGGGCTCCGCCCGTGCCGGTGTCCCACAGCCGTACGGTCCTGTCGCCGCCGACGCTCGCGAGAGTGCCGCCGTCCGGACTGAACGCCACGGCCGAGACGGGCTTCCCATGGCCGGTGAGGGTCATGTCGCCACGGCCCGTTCTCGCCTGCCACCAGCGCACCGTTCCCTCGGATCCGACGCTCATCAGCGTTCGGCCGTTCCGGCTGAACTTCATGGTGTGCACCATGCCCGTGTGACCGGTGAGGACCACGAGGGATCGGCCCGACGGGAGGTCCGACAGCTGGATCCTCCCGTCGAAACCCGCCATCGCCACGGTCCGGCCATCAGGACTGAACTCCACCTTCGCCACCCCGTCCCGGTGACCGGCCAGTTCGACACGGAGCCTCCCCGTACGCACATTCCACAACCGCACCTTCCCTTCACCAGGGGCAGCGGTCGCGAAGAGCCGTCCGTCCGGGCTGAATCCATGTGCCCTCGCCCCTTCGCTCCTGCCGACGGGAAGCACGAGGGTTCGGTCCGACGCGATGTCCGTCAGCCGGACGCTCCCGTCGAAACCCGCCACCGCCACGGTCCGGCCATCAGGACTGAACTCCACCTTCGCCACCCCGTCCCGGTGACCGGCCAGTTCGACGCCGAGCCTCCCCGTACGCACATCCCACAACCGCACCTTCCCTTCACCAGGGGCAGCGGTCGCGAAGAACCGTCCGTCCGGGGTGAACGCTTCACCCGACCCTCCGGAACGCTCCTCATCGCGGGTGGTGAGGTCGGCGCGGAGCTTTCCCGTACCCGCGTCCCACAATCGCACCGTGCCGCCCAGGTCGCCCGTGGCCAGAGTCCGGCCGTCCGGGCTGAAGAGCAGCAATCGTGTCAGTTCGCGGTGGTCGGTGCGGATCGTGCGAACTCTGTTCGATTCGACATCCCTCAGACGCAACGTCCCATGGCGACTGAGACTCGCGAGGGTCCGGCCATCCGGGCTGAGCCCGGCCATGGTCCCCGCGTCGTTCCCGACGACCCTGCGGTTCCTGCCCGACGCTGTGTCCCACAGCAGCGTTCCACCGGTCGCGTCAACGGTTACCAGGCGCCGTCCGTCCCGGCTGAACGTGGCCTCCCACACCTCCCTGGAATGGCCGGTGGAGCTTCTGATCAGAGGGCGGTCAGCGGCCTTGTTCAGGCTGACGATCGCCTCGGTCGTGGGGCTGGTCCGGTAGGCGTGGACCGCCAGCAGCGAGGCGAGGTCGGGATCCTTGGGGAACAGCGCCGCCGAATGTGCGGCGGCCTGCCGGGACTCGGCCGTCCGCTGTGCGGTGAGGGCCCGCTGTTCCGCGGTACGGGCGTTCTGTCTCTGCCACAGGGCGATCCCGGCGGTGAGCAGCGCCAGGACGAGCACGCAGGCGAGGACCGAGTTGAGGAGCCGGGCGCGGCGGATGGTGGTCAGGCGGTGGTTCCGGCTGGCGGTGAGGAAGGTGTGCTCGAGGGCGGTGAGGTCGGAGGGGTGATCGGTGGTGGGGAAGGCCTCCCGGGCTTCGGCCAGGCGGATGCCGCGGTAGAGGGCTCCGGTGTCCTGGCCGAGGTCCTGCCAGTTCTGGGCGTCGCGGGTGAGTCTGCGGTGGACGCGCAGGCGGTGGCGGTCGTCCTGGATCCAGGTGGCCAGGCGGGGCCAGGCGGTGATGAGGGCTTCATGGGCCAGATCGGCGGTGTCGCCGTCGAGGGTGACAAGGCGGGCGCGGGTGAGGTTTTCGAGGACCTTCGCGGTCTCGTCGGGGGTGTCGGCTTCGAGTTCGGCGCGGGGGGTGGGGCGGCGGGTGTCGGGAGTGCCCTGACCCGGGGTGATGAGGCGGAGCAGAAGACGACGGGCGTGGGCCGCCTGGGTGGGGGTGAGCCGGCCGTAGGTGTGCTCCGCGGTGTCGGCGACGGCTCCGTGGATCCCGCCGATGCTCTCGTACGCGGCGAGGGTGAGGGTCCGGCCGCGGCGCCGGCGCCAGACCTCCAGGAGGGCGTGGGACATCAGGGGGAGGCCGCCGGGTTCAACGGCTGTCTCCGCGACGATCCTCGCGGTGAGTTCGCGCTCCACGATGAGTCCGGCGGCGCGGGCGGGGCCGACGACGGCCTGGCGCAGTTCGGCCGGGGTCATCGGGCCCAGGGCGAGATGCGCGGTGCGCAGGACCTCGACCAGGCCGGGGTGCTCGGTGCAGTGCGCGTAGAAGTCGGCCCGCACGGCGATCACGACCCGCAGACCGCTGTCCGGGGTACGGGCGGCGAGCAGCAGTTCGAGAAAGCGGGCCCGCTCGGTCTGCTCCTGGCAGAGGGTGAAGAGTTCCTCGAACTGGTCCACCACCAGGACCGTGTCCTTCCGGGCACGGTCCCCGTCCGTTACTTCGGGGGTCTCCCCTCGGTCGCCTCCGGCAGCCTCCGGCGGCTGCGGGAAGGCGGTGAGGACCGGTGTGTGGGTGGCGGCGGGGCGCGCGCCGGGGGTCAGCACCCGGATCCCCGCACACCTCACCGGTGCGTTCGACGGGTGGCGGAGGGCGGGGATCAGGCCGGCCCGCAGGAGTGATGACTTGCCGCTGCCGGAGGCCCCGGCGACGATCACCACCCGGTGGCCTCGGACCAGCTCGATCAGTCGGGTGAGCAGGTGGTCGCGGCCGAAGAAGAGTTCACGGTCGCCCGGCTCATAGCGCGCGAGCCCTCGGTACGGGGGGTCCGTGCCGTCGTCGTCCCGGACCGCGGACCCCGTGGTCTGTTCCTCCAGGGCGTGGGCCGTCTCGTGCCACCGTGCCTCCCACTCCTCCGGATCACCTCCGCAGAGCGTGACATAGGCGAGGGTCACCGGGAGGGACGGCAGCTCGTCCCCCCGCGCCGCCGCGGCGAGCGTGCTCACCGAGTAGCCCGCCCGCGCGGCCATGGCCCGGTACGTCGGACCTCCTGCCGATGCCCGCAACTCCCGCAGCCCGTGGGCGAGCCGCTCCAGCGGGCCCGCCTCCGGATCCAGCGGCCGTTCCCGACGCCCCGCCATCCCGTCCCACCCCGTTTCCATCGGACCGCGCATCTCGCCGGGCGCGGTGTCCGGCACATCCGCCCATCGAACCGGCCCCGGCATTGTGCGACCAGCACGAAATCAGCTGTCCGCACAATCACCGGGGGTGTGGAATCAGGGACAGACCCCAGCGCCGGGGAGGGATCCCGGGCGCCGGGGCCGGGGGCGGCCGCGCCACGACCGGACGGTGTCCGCCCCCGGGGAGAGCGCCGGCGTCGACGCGGTACGGGGGTACGCGTCGGCGCCGGATCCCGCCACCGGGCACCGGGCCGGGCGGTACGGGCACCGGGCCGGGCGTACGGGTGCGGCGGAGCCACGGCAGGGGCGAGCCCAGGTCACGCGCGGGCCCTCCGCGTCGCGGGGCCGAGCGTCCGGGGCGCGGATGCGCTTAGGACGTTTCCCTTGGATCATCTGATCCTTGGTCGATGTGTGTCGTTGACTGATGCCCAGTGGGCGAGGATCGAGTCGTTGCTGCCGGACCGGACACCTCGGAGGGGTGGACGGTGGCGTGACCACCGGCAGATGATCGACGCGATCGCGTTCAGATACCGCACCGGCACACCGTGGACGGCCCTGCCTGAGCACGGCGGCCCGGGGAAGGGTGCCCACAACCGGCCGCGGAAATGGGCTGCCGACGGCACCTGCGAGAAGGCCTTCACCACCCCTGCTCGCCCAGGCACCGACGCCGAAGGCGATCTCGACTGGATCGTCGCGGCCGACTCCACGATCGTCCGCGCCCACCAGCACGCCGCCGGGCCCGTCAAAAGCGAGGCCGATCCAGCGGCCGCCCGCCGGCTTTCGACCGCGAGGCTTACAAGCAGCGCAGTACCGTCGAGCGGTGCAGCAACAAGCTCCAGCAGTGGCGCGGCCCGGCCACCCGCTACGACAGGACCGCCACCGTCTACCTCGCCGGACTCCACGTCGCCGCCATTTTCATCTGGTCAGCCGGGTGATTCGAGGGAACCGACCCAGTCCCGGCCGAACCGACCTAGTCCTGGACGAACCGACCTCCGCCCTCGACAGCCGTGCCGAGGCCGCCCTGATGACCCGCAGGCTCACCCGAGGGAGAACCCAGCCAAGAGGGCGAGGAAGATGCTGCAAGCGACGCGGAACTCTTCTTGTCGGGGCCAGCTCTGGCGAGTGCAGGAGTGACCAGAGGTACTGGCAGCATTGGCCTTGGCCACGGCCTTGGTGACCTGTCCTGATGCGCGCCGCCCTTCTTGAAACTGAGGCGCCATGGCAGCTCGTGTGATCACCCGCAACCCGCCGACCCTCTGCCGGAGAAACGGCTCAGGAGCGAATGTGCCGGTAGACCGGCCGTGAGGGTTCCATCCGACGCTCGGCGGGAGATTCCCAACGGGCACTGACACGCCCCCTGGGGGGCGCCCGGCCCCCTGCCCCGCGCTGTGACCGTCCGTGTCGTCCAGGTTGGGCCGGAAGCGGATGCGGTCAGTGACTGCCCGGCAGGAGCCGCTCCAGGTAGAGGTCCAGGGTTTTGGCCGCGATCACCGGGGGCAGCGCGGTGGGGGCGGTGACCGCGTCGAACATGAGGCCGTCGACCAGGGCGAGCAGCAGCCGGGCGTCCCGGGCCGGGTGGAGGACGGGGTGACCGGAGGGTGGGGCGGGGAGGGAGGCGAGTGTCTGCCGCAGCTCTTCGTGGATGGCCGCCAGGGTCGCGTTCTGGATGGCGGCCAGCGTGGGCGAGGTGGTGGCGCGGGCCGCGAAGGCGAGATAGACGCGGCATTCCGCGAGGCGCCGCGCATCCAGCGGCAGCAGCTGCCGCAGGGCGGCGGCCAGCGTCTGCCGGGGCCCTGCGACGGGCTCCAGGCCGGAGACACGGGCGCGCGTGCGGTCCACCACCTGCCGGAAGGCAAAAGCGAGCATCTCGTCCTTGGTCGAGAAGTAGTACTGCACCGCTCCGATGGACACCCCCGCGGCGGAGGCGACCTCCCGCACACTGACCCGGTCGAGCCCGCGATCGGCGGCGATACGCAGCAGGGCATCGACGAGCTCCACCTGACGCAATTCACTCATAACGACTACAATACGACTGTATGGGACGTAATCGATTCCATCCGCAGAGAGCATTCGGACTGCTCACCGCCACCGCGATCGCGGTCGGCCTGGTATGGATCTGGTGGCTCATCGACCCCACCGCACCGCGTGGCGCCGTACTGCCCGCCGTCCTCACCGCCGTCCTCGCGGCCAATATCGCTCTGACGCTGGCCAGCGCGCGGTTCAAGCGCGCCCTGGTCACCCCGGTACAGCGATACCTCATCAACCCGCCCATCCGCCTGCTGCTGCGCATCGGGCTGATGCCGCTGGGCTACGCCCTGCTGGAAACCCGCGGACGCGTCAGCGGCCGGCGCCGCACGACCCCCGTCGGCAACGGGCGGCGGGGAGACACCTTCTGGGTCATCGCCGAGCACGGCCGACGAGCCGGATACGTACGCAACATCCAGAAGAATCCGCAAGTCCGCGTCAGACTCCGCCAGGGCTGGCACTTCGTCTGGAGAAACGGCACAGCCCACCTGCTCGCCGACGACGACCCCTACGCACGGCAACGACAACTCGGCCGCTTCCACCCCCTGCGCGCCCTCAACGCCGTCGTCGTACGCGTCATGGGAACCACCGAAATGATGACCGTCCGCATCGACCTGCACGACATCTCCCAGCGCGATGCAGGGAGCCCGAACGCACCGGCAGACCGGGCATACGAGACCGCGGCGGCTCGGCACGCACCTGTCGCATGAACCCACCTGGCGGCCCCGGCTGTTGAGCGCCGCGAGCATCCCCGCCCGGGGTGCGGCGATCCGCGCCCTTCCGCACCCCCAAGCGACGCCGCCCCGTACATCGAAGCCTCCGAGCCACGCCCGTGAGCACCCGAGCATGACCCTGTGCGAGTGGATGCCCGTGGCCCGGGTCCGGCACCGCCACCAGCACCCCGCGGGCGGTCACCGACTCCCGGTACCGGCCCCACTCCTTGACCTCGTCCTCTCCCCACAGGTTCCTCCAGCGCCGCCAGTTGCTCCTCCCCCCTGCCGCAGCCGGTCCGCCCATGCAGCGCACCGAACAGCACGTTCACCTTCGACACTCGCGCCAGGATCGCCGCGAGCAGCGCATCCCCCCGGCTGCACCGACCACCAGAAGACCGAGACGGCGCGGCTGCGCGCGCAGCTGGTGAAGCTGTCGGCCATGGTCTCGACACATCCGTACCGGCAGACCCTGAAGCGGGGCGCGGCGGTGGTGGAGGCGCGCATGGCGCTCAAGCGCGCGTAGAGACAGGCGGCGGCTGGGTTTCGGGGCGGAGGCCGTCCCGGGGCCGCCCAGCCTGTCGTTCGGCTACGGGGGTGCGGGGCCGTGTTCGCAGCCGACGAGAATGCGCGCCAGGTTTTTCTCCATGGTGATTCGCGGGTGTACAACCTTGTGCGGATGCCGTCTGTCTGTAAGCGCGTTGGAGGAATGAGCCTTCGGTGCCTTTCGTGCAGAGATCGGGGATCAGGTGGGGAAGCAGGTCTGGAGAGTCGTCGTGGCCGGTGGTGCGGCGGCGGTGTTCACGGCTGTGGCCGCGGTGCCGGCAGGGGCGGCCGAGGGCGGGGTCTCGTTCAGCCGTGTCCAGGTGAACGGCGGCAAGCCGATCGTGATCGGGGCGTCGAAGGAGGTCGCGGTGCCCGCCTCCTTCCGGATGGCGACCACTCACCAGTGGAAGTTTCCGGCGGTGTTCCTGTACCGCGATGGAACGCGGGATCAGCTGTGGCACGCCATCGAGACGAGCGACTGCATCGCGGCGGGCCGGGACGTCTGCGATTTCAACGAGACGATGTTCTTCGACCCGAGCGTGTGGAGCATGCGCAACAGTGAGGCCGGGGCCTGGAAGGTCGCGGCCGAGGTGCACTTCACGGGCGGCGGCGGTGACACCGACGCCAAGGGTCTGACGGTCTACGTCAAGCGCGACTCCCGCCTGACCGTCAACGCCTCGCCCGAACCGGTGTCCGAGGGCAGGACCATCACCGTGACCGGCAAGGTCACACGGGCCAACTGGGAGACAAGGAAGTACGGCTCCTACGGAGGCCGCACGGTGAGCCTTCAGTTCAAGCCTGCCGGTGCCGCCTCGTACACCACAGTGAAGAAGGTGCAGGCGAACGGCTCGGGTGGTCTCAGGACGACGGTGAAGGCCTCCAAGACGGGTACGTGGCGCTGGGTGTACCACGGCAATTCCACCACCGGGCCGTCGACGTCGGCCGGGGACAGCGTCGTGGTGAGGTGATGCCCGACGTGCCGGCGGGCCGCTGGGGGCCGAACCGGCGGTATCGGCTGCGACGGTCAGGGTGTCGGGTCCGCCGTGATCATGGCGGACCCGACACCCCGCGTCCTGGCGAGCGGTCGTGCACGGGCCTCAGCACAACGCGAGCCAGAGCACGGGCCATGAGGCGACCGGTCACCGCTCTGGCGGGCAGGGCCGGATCTCGATGAGGCGACGACGACCACGGTCTTCAACGCCGTCCCCGTCGTACAGGATCGGACGTGCTCGACGTCGTGGGTGCACTGGCGGAGCTCGGGGCCGGCCGGTTCACTGCCGGGGATGAGGTCGCCGAGGTGGGGTCGACGGAGAGCCCGGCCGCGAGACCCTCTCCTCGCTGCTCTCCCGCAACCACTACGAGATCAACTCGTTCAGCATGGTCAACACCGGCCGGAACCCGTGCAAGTGCCCGGGACGTCTCCTCTCCGTACGGATGCAGTCCATCGTCCTCGAAGAGCTCCACGGCCACTGCACCGTCTTAACTCGGCGTATCCTTGCTGGGATTCTGAACTCCGGCTGGTGGCCAGGGGTGCCTGCCGTGCAAGTCCGGACCGGAGGGGGCAAGATGGCCGGCAGTGGCAACGCGGAGGCGAGCGGTCCGCGGTACGCCGATGAGCTGACGACCGCCATGGTGTGGGAGATCGGCGACTGGCTGCTCCCCCGGCTCGAACGGGCGGCAGCCGCCCACCCGCCAGGCGGCGAGGAGAGCATCACCGCCTCCGCACTTGGGGAAGCGGTGGCCACCCTGGTCCTCACCCTGGAACGGGCCATCACCGGTGGAACGCCCGGCCGTGCCCGTGCCCCCATCGGTGTACCGCCGCTCCCGCCGCTTCCGGAGCCCAGCGAGGAGGAACGCCGGGTACGGGCACAGGAGCGGCTGGAGCGCCGCCGGGAGGACTGGAACACCCTCTGCCTTCTCGCCGGCCACTGGCGCTCCGCACCCGGCTACCAGGGCTCCCGCTGGAGCGAGATCCGCTTCCGCGACGCCGAGCAGGAGTGCTGGTACAACCAGCAACTGGCCCACCGGCATGTGGAGACCCGGATCATCCGACCCTCGGAAGAGGACTGACACCGCCGCGAGCCCCGGGCAGGACGGCCTCTCCCGGCCAGGGCGGCAACCGGAAGGGAAGCCCCGGGGCGCTGACCATGACGGCGACACCTCCCCTTGAGGGCAGGCCGCTGGGGATTGGTCTGATCAGGCGGACCCCGGCCCTGCACCGGGCGGGCCGTGCCAGGTGGGCGGCTGTCCTTGTCCTGGGCGGCCTGTTCGTACGCCCGCGGGATGCAGGCCGGAACGCGGCCCCGGTTGT
This sequence comes from Streptomyces sp. NPDC000594, assembly GCF_040299965.1. Classification (NCBI taxonomy): domain Bacteria; kingdom Bacillati; phylum Actinomycetota; class Actinomycetes; order Kitasatosporales; family Streptomycetaceae; genus Streptomyces; species Streptomyces sp. NPDC000594. The sequence goes on from NZ_JBEPCY010000007.1 coordinate 116,930, forward strand.
TCACCAGATAGCCGTTCTCCCGCGCCCGGAGGCGCAGCACCTCCCACTCGGGCCGAGCGCCTTCCCGTCACCGGCGGGCCGGTGCCGACACCGATGCCGGACAGGGTGTGCGTCGGTCCTGCTCCGGAGTTAGCGTGGGTCGCGGGCCAGGGGCCCCGGGCCGTTTCCGGTGCGAGAGAGTTGGACGCGATGCCTGTGCCACTGCGGGTGAAGGCCCGGCTCTCCCGCCGCGAACCGCCGGGTGCGGGTGCGGGCCTGAGGGTCGCCCTCTATCAGGGTGAGGGTCCGGTGGGCACCCTGGCCGCGGTGGCGGCCAATCTGACGCGGATGGGCGAGGTCGTGGCAGCGGCCGCCCGGTACTGCAGTCAGCTGTGCGTCTTCCCCGAGAAGTTCAACACCGGCTACGCCCTCGGGCTCGCCGAGTGCCGCGAACTCGCCGAGCCCGCCGACGGCCGGAGCGTCACAGCCGCCTGTACGGCCGCGCGGGCCCATGGCACGGCGGTGGTACTGCCCTACCCCGAGCGGGCCGACGGCCGGTTCTTCGACAGCATCGCCGTCATCGACCGTACGGGGACACTGGTGGCGAACTACCGCAAGAGCCATCTGTACGGGGCGGCAGAGCGCCGCAACTACTCCTTCGGTGAGGATCTCCCGCCCGTCGTCGGGCTCAACGGCATGCCGGTGGGGGTCCTCAACTGCTACGAGTGCGAGTTTCCGCCGCTCTACCAGTACCTGGCCGAGGCCGGGGCCGCGATCGTGGTCGGACCCACCTCCGCCGACCACCACTTCCCCCTCGCCGGCGGCGGGGTCACCCAGGTCCCCTACCAGGACGCGACACGGCACATCATCCCCGCCATGGCCTCCATCTGGCGCCTGTTCGTCGCCTACGCCAACCGGCGCGGATGGGAACACACACCCGCCGGATCCTGGCAGTACCAGGGCAACACCGGCCTGTGGGCCCCCAACGGCGACAGCGTCATCACCGCCACCGGCGACGACCAGGCCCACGACACCCTCCTCATCGCCGACTGCGACCCGGCCGCACATCCCCCGTTCAGCCCAGAGGGCAACCACCTCCACGACAACCGCCTCCGAGTCGCCAAAGCCCTCGGCCCAGCCACCTGAGACCCGCCCGCACGGGGCGGAGGCGGAGCCGGACCGTCAGAACCGGATCCCCCTGCCTGAGGGGCTGATGGGGGCCAATGCCCCGGTTTCACTCCTTCGGGGTGAATCGCCGCTACGGACGCGGGCATGACAGGAACGTGGGCACCGCCCGCGCCCGCCATACCCACCGGGCACCCCCGCACAGGCTCCCGGCGCCACCGGGCAGGTGTCCCCCCGGGCTGTCGCGGTGGGACTGCCGGGAATCTGCGCGTCACCGCGCCGCCCGCCCTGCCCGCAGCCGGCCGCAGGAGCCGAAGGAGCCTTGCCCATGCCGCGACCCTCTATCCGTGTCACCGCCGCAGGAGCGCTTCTGGGGGTGATGACAGCCACTCTGGCCGTCATCGCCCCGGCCGCGCACGCGGCCTCCGCTTGCACGGTGAACAACGCACCTGTCACGAACATCGCGATCTCCGGTGGCCCCGGCGACGACGTCATCTGATGCGAGTCGGGGATTGCCGCCGACACCACCGTCAACGGCGATGGGGGCAACGACACGATCACTGTCTTTGGGAGCGTCGCAGGGTCCGTGAACGGCGGGCCGGGCAAAGACACCATCACCATCGGGGGAACCGTTGCCGGATCCGCGTACGGCAGGGCCGGAGCGGACGACATTCGCGTGAGCGCGACCATTCGTTTTCCCCTGGTGATGGGACAGACCGCGGTCACCGGGACCGTCCGGGGCGGGGCACCGCTCCTGGGTGCTGTTCTCGACGGGAACGACACCATCACCATCAATGGTGGTGATGCCATGGCCGTTGGCGGTGACGCCGTCACTGGAACGGTCATCGGCGACGCCGGGGACGATCGGATCACCTTGGCCGGAGGGGGCATTGAGGAGAACACCGGTGCCGCCGGGCACGGCGTCGATCAGGGCGGCAGTGTCCAGGGCGGCGCCGGTCAGGAAGAGATCAAGGTCTACGGCGGAAAGGACGACAGCGTGGGTTCGACCCCGCAGACCGCGGTGGGGACCGGCGAAGTCCGTGGAGGAGGCACACTCGGTGGCCTTCTCTACGAAAGCGACAACATCATCATCGAGTCCGGCGACGCATTCGGCGACATCAGCGGTGACGGTGACGACGACTGCATTCGGGTGCCCATCAACAGTGGCCGGGTTCTCGGCGGTGCGGGCGGAGACACTCTCCGGTTTCTCGAAACTCCGGAACCGCCAACGGAGGTGCGGGCAACGACAGGATCGATGTGGACGGCACGAACAGTGGGACCGTCGACGGCGCGGCGGGCTCGGACAGGTGCACGGTCCGCGCGGGCAACCCGCCGCAGAACTGCGAGCAGTGACCCCACGGCCGCGTCCGCCGTGCGGTGATTCCGGTCATCCGGCGCGGACAGGGCCCGTGCCCGGGAACCCCGCGACATTCCGGACGGATCTGTTCCGCAAGGATGACTACCTCGTACTTCCCTCCGGTGTCGCATTCAGCACCCCGTTGAGTGACCAGTTCACAGGCAATGCGCTGCGCTTGGAGGGCTGGCCGGGCATCCGGTGGTGACTCCCCTCGACGCCGCCTACACCCGCCACCGTGCCGCCGACGCCGCCTGGCGGCTCCGCCCGCACGCCGCCGCCGAGGGCCACTGCTGCGAGGGCCTCCCGCCACCCCCGCTACGCCCAGACCTGGCCGAAGGCCGGCTTGGTGCCGGGCCTGTCCGTCGTGGACGCCGCCTGCGCGATCGGCCGGCCCGGCACAGCCGCTCTCCTGACCGCCGGCTTCGCCGCCCACCAGAGGACCGGAGCCCGCCTCATGAGCCCTGCCCGTGCCGTGTGCTGACCGGGATCGACCTGCCGCTGGAGCCGTCGTGCGGCTCCACCATCTGGTGCGCCGACGTCTACCGTCGCCTCACCCCCCACCACCAGCGCACCACCTTCCTCGCCCTCCCCACCCCCGCAGGACGCGCCCGTATGGGCGCCGTTCGAGGACATCCGGCTGCTCGACGCGACCAAGCGGCCGTACGGGCCCGGCTTCGACGCCTACGTCCGGGACCTCACCGCCGAGGTGTCCCGGCTCCTGGGCCGGGAGCCCTTCGACGCCGTCCACGTCCAGCACCTCGGCTTCGGGCTCGCCCTCGCCCACGTCCGCTCGGCGGAGCGGACGCTGCGGCTGCTGCACGCCGGGCGCCTGGACGCGAACAAGTCCACGGTCACCGCGATCGACGCCCTGGCCCACATCACCACCCACCACACCCTCACCATCGGCAGCGGGCCGGAACTGCCCGCCCTCACCGCCCGCACCCGAGCTCGGCCTCGTCGCCGTCGAAGCCCAGGCCCACGGCCTGCCCGGCCTTCCCGGCCTCCTCCACGGCGGCGCCCTCCCCTACCCGCCGGGCGACCCGGCCGGCCTCGCCACCCGCATGACGAACTCTCCGACGACCCCGCCCTGCGACAGGTGCTCGCGGGGGCGCCGCGATGAGCACGACACCCCTGCACGCGAGCCGGCTGTGGCCCCCGGCACGGCCCCGCACCGCCGACCTCACCGCTCCCACCCCGGAGCTGCTGGAGGCCCTCGGCCATCTTGACCGCGAGGCGCTCCGCCCACGAACACCTCGTCCACCAGCTCGCCGCCGGCACTCGTGGCGGCGCCCTGTTCACCGACGACATCCGCTGCCCCGTCCACGTCACCGACCTCGCCGCCGCCCTCCTCGAACTCGCCGTCGGCGACCTGACCGGCATCCGCCGTCTCGCGGGCCCCGACGCCCTCAGCCGCCACGAACTCGGCGTCCTCATCGCCCGGCGCGACGGCCTTGACCCCACCCGTCTGCCCACAGCACTCCGGGCCCGCAGCAACATCCCCGGCGCCCTCGACGTACGCCGCGACAGCCAGGCCACCCAGCGGAACCTGCAAGCCACCACCCTGCGCGGCGCCCGGCAGTTCCTGCGCGATCCCATCACCTGAAGCGGGTGGATGCCGGTCTTTGTCCACCACTTGGGGCGCACGGGCCGGGTTGGTGCGCCGTCCCGTCCACCGTGTCCAGCACCTCGACCGGGGTCCTGGCCTCTGCCGGGCAGGAAAGTCCTGTTCCTCCCAGCGCCAGCGGACGTGCTGGAGCAGGACCGGGCCGTCGTGGAGGACGACGATGTCATCGTTCGTGTTACGGGTGATGAAGAGGCCGGAACCGTCCGGCATCGTCAGGTAAGGGGCCTCGGTGCCGACGCCGAGAACTTTCGGGTCCCCGGTCACCGTGCGGAGGTTGAGCTGGGCCGGACGGGGGAGGACGAGGTGTCGGTGCGGCCGGGGCACCCGGTCCGGGTCTACAAGGGAGTCGGGAGCTCGGGAGCAGCGGTTCGTGGAGCATGTGGAGAGGTACTGCGGGATGCGCGGGCGGTGGCAGGCGGAGGCATCCGGATGCGGAGGAGCGGCGGCGGACCGGCCCGCGCCCGGTCACCGGGCCGCCGGGGACCCAGGCCCCGTATGACGCCGGCGCCGCGGACCTGCGCCCTGATCGGTTTCGGCGTGGCGGCGCGGATCCACGGCCGGATCCTGCGCGGACTCGGGGTACGGGTCGTCGCCGTCCTGGAGGCCTCTCCCGACCGCCGGGCCGCGGCCCGTGCGCGCGGTCTGCGTCCTGTCACCGCCTACGCCGAGGCACACGCGCTCGACCCGGACTTCTGGGATGTCTGCACACCGACCCGGTGCCATGTGGAGGTGCTGGAGCGGATCCACGCCGTCGCGCCGCGGGCCGACATCGTGGTGGAGAAACCCGTATGCGCACCGTCCGACGCGGCCCGGCTGCGCCGGCTCCTGCTGCGGCACCGGGGCAGGATCGTCGTCAACGAGAACTACGCCTCTTCCGCCGTCACCGCCACGGTGAGGGAGCGGGTCGCCGCTCTCGGTCTGCGGCACACGAGGACCGTGGTGGAGATGACGAAGCACCGCGGCGCGGACGTCCGGGCGGGGCGGCAGATCGACCGGGAGCTGGGGGCCTTCGGCTACGAGGGTCCGCACCTGGTGACGGTCGCTCAGGGGATCGGGCCGTGGCGCCCCCGGGGGATCGCCGACGTCTCCATGAGTCCCCTGTGCGAATGCGGGGATGCGTGCGGGTGCGCCTGCACGGGCGCGTGTGCGGGCGGATGCGGGGAGGGGGACGGTGCACGGGTCCTGCGGGGGCAGGGCGGTGCCTCTGTCCGTTACAGAACCGAATCCGGTCCCGTCATCGAGCTGTACACCTCGATGACGGGAAGGATCGGCTGTCCCGTGCCCCCCTGCGCCCCGCCCCGCCCGGTCATCCCCATGGACGATCCGCTGACTCGCTACCGCGTCGTCCGGGTGGACGGAACAGCCACGGACGGTGCGCTCTGGCAGGTGGCGGGGTTCTACGAGCCGGTGACCGGCATCGAGCGCCCGGTCGGCGCCGTCGCCGTCCACCGGAACGGCGCCCTGGTCCGTCCGCTGTGTCTCATCGAGGACGACACCATGACCCGGCACCTCCGGCGCGCTCTGGACCACTTCGCCGGCCACGGCCCGAACCCCTGTCCGCCCGAGCGGGCCCTCGACACCCTGGAACTCCTCCACCGGTGGGCGCGGGAGGCCATACACGGGATCCGGACACGGGACACCGCCGGATAGACCGGACACCGGATGGATTGAGCGGCTGGATACACCACACAGTGAAAGGCCCATGATGACCGTGACCACCGGCCTGCCCGCGGGCATCGGCCTCTCCGAAGTGCGCGTCTACCGCACCGCCGCCCCCGACGGCCAGTGCGGCGGCACCCCGCACACCCACCTGGCCTGCGCCGAGCTGTACTTTCCCCTGCGGGGCCGGGGCGCCGTCGAGTTCCTCACCATGGACGGCTACACGCGTACCACCCTGGAACCCGGCGGTCCGGTGCAGTTCACCCCCGGCACACTGCACCGGCTCATCAACGGCGCCGAACCGCTGGAACTCCTGGTCGTCATGGAGAACGGCCGCCTTGTCGAGGAGGGGGACGCCGTCTTCACCTTCCCCGACGAGGACCTCGCCGACCCCGAGGTCTACGCCGAGCTGGCGGCCGTCCCCGACCCGTCGGCCGTCGAACGGCGACGCGACCGGGCCGTCATCGGCTTCCGGCGGCTGGTCGACACCTGGCTGGGTGATCCGGCAGCGGGGCGCCGCGCTCTGGAGCGCTTCCACCGCCGCGCCGTCGAACTGGCCGCACCGCGGGCCGGGGCCTGGCCGGCCCACCTCGACGCGGGCCCCCGGACGGCCCTGGACCGGCTGGCGGACCGTACCGAAGCCGTCAGCGCGGGTGACCCGTCCCATCTCGCCCTGGGCCGGGTCACCCGGCTGCCCCACCTGGACGAGACCGCGCTGGCCGCCCGGTCCTGCGGCCGGCTGTGGCCCTACGCCGTGACGTCGTGACGTCGTGACGCTGTGACCGGATCAGGTCGGCGGCCTTCTCTCCGATCATGATGGCGGCGGCGTTGGTGTTCCCCCGGACCAGGGTGGGCATCACTGAGGCGTCGGCCACCCGCAGTCCGCTGACGCCGTGGACGCGCAACTCCCGGTCGACGAACGTTCCCAGCGCGCAGGTCCCCACCGGGTGGTAGAGCGTGTTCGCCTCGCGACGGGCGAAGGTCAGGAGATCGCCGTCGCCGTCCGAGTCGGGCACGAGGTGGTCGGCGCGCCGGTGCACGCGCAGGGCGGGCCGGTACGCGATGCGGAGGACGGCGCGCAGGGCCCGCAGGGCGGTCTCGCGGTCCTCGGGGATGGCGAGGTAGTTGTGGAGCACCCGGGGCTTGGCCCCGGGCTGCGCGGACCGCAGGGAGACCTTGCCCCGACTGGTCGTGCCGAGGAGCGCCGCGCCGTTGACGAGGGCGGGCGTGGTGGTACCGGGGCCCTGCGGAAGCACCATCGGCATGGCGTGGAACTGGATGTCCGGTGCGTCCAGTCCCTCTCTCGTACGGGCGAATCCGCCGACCCCGCCGACGTCGGAGGTGTGCAGTCCGCGTCCCCGGGGGGCGAGCGGTCCCGCGGCGCCCGGCAGCGGACCGGTGCCGGTGCCGGTGAGATGGATGACGGAGAGGTGCAGATGGTCCTGGAGGCTCTCCCCCACCGGGAGATCAGCGCGCGGCTCGATGCCGTGCGCGGCCGGCTCGTCGGCGATCCCGATGCCCGAGAGCATCAGCAGTTGCGGTGAGTTGTACACGCCGGCGCAGAGCACCACTTCCCGCTCGCAGTACAGGGCCTCCTGCGCCGCCGTGACCCGGGCGGCTCCGAGGGGGCCGTTCACCCGTCCCTCGTTCACCGTGAGGGGTCCGGCCGCGCGGAAGGGCGCAGCTGCGGCCGTTCAGCTGCGGCTCGGGCTCGGTGGCGTAGCCCCAGTCGTACTCCGTGCCGAAGGGTTTCCCGAACCCGGTCGGGAAGTGGATCTCCGGCGCGTCGTCGACGGGTCCCGCCTCGGTCAGCAGGACCCGTACGCCCGGGTCGTCGCTCAGTCTCGCGGCGAGCGCGCATCCGGCGGAACCGGCCCCGACCACGATGTGGTCGTATGCTTCCCGGCGCATGATGTGCCCTTTCGGTCAGCAGATCACACCATTGTCCGCCGCGCCGGCCGGACCTGTCCGCGTCGGTCATCGTGACCGCCGGCCACAACCCGCCCGGCTGCACCGGAAATCCAGGTCCGCGACCACCGGTGTCCGGGCGTCGTCCGGTCGCAGCCCGGTGAGGGTGCGGGCGTCGGCCCGGACGACCTCCGCCGCCACCCGCACCCCCGGATCAAGGTGCCCGCCCCGTACGCCGCAGCGGTCGGCGGGGCGCTCGTACGGGCGGCGGCGGACGTCAGCGCGGGGCGGTCGGGCGAGGACTGCCGGCCCCTGGTTACCGAGGCGGCTGGCGGTCAGGCGTCCGGGTCGGCTTCGGGATGCGTGAACCGCACGGGCCTGCCCAGCGACCGGGCGTAGGCGATCTCGGCTCGGGTGCTGTCCCCGATGTAGCCGCCGACGACGAGCACCTCGTCGGCGAGCCGGATCTTCGCCCGGTGCAGATCGTCGAGTCGAACCTTCAGCGTCTCGGCCTCGGCGGGATCGGACCGGAGTTCGTGCGGCGACTTCATGTCACAGCCCGGTTTGACGACGATCCTCCCGGCTTTGGTCTCCCGTAGATCGGCCTCGTTCATCTCCGCCATGAAGCGGGTGGAGCCGCAGATCGCGACGATACGCGGGAGGCCCGACAGCCTCTTCGCGTCGGCGAGCCTCTCCTCGGGGGTGAGCAGTCGCGGGTACGACACCGGTTCCTCCTGGTGGTGCGGTCCAAGGGGCGCCTGCGGAGACGAGAACGAGGAGTCCCGAGATCATTGTGTGGCGGACACCGTGGGAACCCTCGCGGCAGCACCCTATGCGACGACCGGCGGCATCCTGAAGGAGCGCCCCGGCCTGGCGCCGTGGCACCCACCGGTCGGCGCTACAGCCCCGCCTGAGCGCAACCGAACCGGCCAACCTCGCCACGAGCCGGCCGGCCGTGGGGATCGACATCACCGGCACGCTCGACCTCCTGCCCGGCGAAACGGCCACCTCTCCCGAGTCCGCTGCCGCCCGCGTCGCCCGCCGCGGCGGTCTCAAGGCCGATGACGCCGGCGGCGAACCGCCGAGTGCCACCGTCCGCGCGTTGCCCCCGGGGCCCCCGCTGCAGCGGCGCGGGGCGGCCCCGGTTCCGGGCCGGGAGCTCACGCCCGCGGGTGTGTTCGCCGGTGAGGGCTTGTGTCAGTGGGCTCTGGGACGGTGGCCCCGTGGCCGGACTCAACAGGCCGTCCGGCGTTCGGTGTTCGGTGTTCGGTGAGGAAGGGGTTCAGGTGGCTGAGCGGGGTGCGGGCTGGGAGTGCGGTGAGTGGAGGGGATGGCGGGACCTGGACGGGCTGCGCCGGTGTCTGGCGCGGGGGGCCGATCCCGAGGACTGGCACGGGGAACGGCCGCTGCATGTGGCGGCGGTGCTCGGTTCACCGGAGGTGGTGGCGGAGCTGGCCGGGCACGTCGCCAATGTGGACGCGCTGTGGGAGGGGACCACGGCGCTGTGGGAGGCAGTGGTGGACCGGCGGTGGGACAACGCCCGGGCCCTGGTGGCGGCGGGGGCCGATCCCTGGGCGCCCGTGGCGGGCGGCTGGTCGCCGGGCCGGCTGAGCCTGGCCCTGCCGGGGGGCCGGTTCTTCACCCGGCCCGCCGACGAGAGGGGCCTCAGTCCGGCCGAGCGCGCCGTCGCGGAGGAGAGCGGGCGGCTCGTCGCCGTGCTGGAGGACCTGCACATCGACGGTACCGGTCTGGCGTGCGTGGCGGGCATCGACGCCGCCGAGGCCGTACGGCGTCTGGATGCCGTGCCGGTGCGGGGGCGGGCACTCGCGGAGCTGGAGGGGGCGGACGAGTACGACATCGACACCAGCATGAGGATCGTCGGGGTCACCACGGTGCCGGGCGGCTGTGTCGTGACCCAGCCCTGGGGTTACACACCACAGAGTGACGCGGTCCTGGCCCGTCTGGCCGCCGGGACCCGCTGCTACGGCCTCTACGCCAACCCCAAGAGCGGCAACCAGGGCTGCATCGCCCGCGACGGAACCATCCGTGCCGGGGACCTCCATCCCGGCGGCGGACCCGATCCCTGCGGCAGTCCCGAGGAGATCTTCCTGGCCTTCCTCTACGCGGATCACGCCGCGGCCCACGCCTGCGCCTGGGCGGGCCTCGGGCTCACCGAGGCCCGCGCGGTCACCGGACCGCCCGATATCTGGGTCGAGCTGCCCGACCGCGGCGACGGGGACGACTGAACCATCCGGGGCACGAGCCGGCATGCCGGTCACCGCCCACAGGGCCGCCGGCAGCAGGAAACCCCGGCTCCCGCTCGCGGCCCGGGGACGCGTCGGCCGTGACGGTGCGCCGGAACCGGGTCCCGGAGACGACGGCAGATCAGGCCGGGCTCACGTGCGCTGTGATGGTGTCGGGTGTGGATCGCGGACCGGGGGCCACGGGATACCGGTCCCCCGGGGAATGCCCGGGTTGAGCACCAGGGTTCCGTAGCCGCGCGCCTCGATCCTCCCTCGACCTCATCCCGTGACCCGTAAGGAAACACGGGTCCGCCGGGGGATCCAGCGAACGCCGTACCGCGCCCTCGCACACGCTGTGGCACCGGACTTCGCCGCCCCCGTGCGACCCGGCCCCGCCACGCCAGCCACCGCGGCGCGCCGGGCCCGCTTGCGTTCACCGAGCCGGTCTTCCAGCGGCCCATGGCGGACGCGGTGGGCTGAACTCCGTACGCACGCGGGCGTCGGCTCCGTCTCCGGCTGCCTGCCCCAGGTACGCGTGGCGTCCGCCCCGGTTCCCGGCCGTCCGTCCTGCCCGTCCCCCACGCGACTCCCCCGGCCCGCGTACGGCGGGCGCAGCGGGAGGGCCGGATCACGGGGATGCGGCGAACGACCGGATCTACTCGCCGAGCGGTTCGAACCCCCACACCGCCCGGCGCGCGTCAGCACCCGGAGGGTCGATCATCGGGAACGGCAGCAGGGTCCCGTCCTCCTGCTGGGCGAGCTGGGTCCCGAAGACCTGGGGTTCGCCACGGTGAACGCGGACGCGGTCCTCCAGCAGCGCGCCGTGCCGGACATCGGCGTCCCCGTCGGTGACCGCCCGGGCCAGCAGATCGAGGCACTCCTCCTGGAACCCGGGCGAGTGGTCCGCGTGTTGGGCCAGGATCCACGCTGCGCCCGCTGCCGCCTTGCCGACGAGGGCGTGCCCGGGCCAGCCGTGCTCGGCGATCACACCCCGCAGCCAGGCGGTGTTCGCCGCGTCCACCGCCCGCCACCGTTCGTAGAAGCCCTCCGTCCGGTCGGCCTCCGGGGTGAGCCGGACCGATTGGTCCTGTTCCTGACGCTCCAGGAGCTCCTCGCGCAGGGAGGCGTTCTCCAGCGGTGGATCCGGCAGTCTCACGGCATGCTGTACGGCGAGGAACATGCACCCCAGGGCGAAGCGGAGGTGCTCCGGTATACGGGAGGCCTCCAGCTCGCCCGTGGACAGCCAGCGGCCGTCGCACTCACCGCGTCCGGTCCGGGCGAAAGGCCGGTCCACGAGGCCGACATGGACAGCCTCCAGGCAGGAGCGCCCCGCCGGTGAGGTCCTGGCCGCGAACACCCTGCTGGTCACCTCCCCTACCTCGGTACGGGGAACGGCGCTGTCCCAGGGCACCACCGGCCGTGGCAGCAGACGGACGTGGTGACCGTGGGCTTCGGCTGCCCGCACCGCTGCTCCGGCCGGTGTCTCCCCGTCTCCGCACGGTGCGCTGGGGGCGCACCAGTCTTCCAGGGGGCCTCCCGGGTGCCAGGTTCGCCACTCTTGGCCCCAGCGGGTGAACAGCAGGATCGTGGACAGCGGCCGGGCTGGAGTGCTCATGACTCCGATGCTGCCAAGCCGGCGTGTACCGGGGCGTGGTTTCCCCGAAGGCAGCTCCATCGGGCGACTGAATCCGGTCACCCGAGCGTGGACTCCCGGTGTTCCGCGGTTCGGTCTCCGATGTCGGCACAGCAGGGCGGTTCGTGGGGTCAGGCCCATGCTGACGGGTTACCCGGCCCGACTCCCGGGTTCTCGCGGGCCGGCCGGTCAGGGCTCCGCTCCTGGACTGCCGCACCACCCTCGACCCCGAGCCTTGGCGCAGCGCGGGCTGGGCCGTTCGGACGCCCCGCCGAGGGCGCCGTGGGCGTTCAAGGCGGTGATATCGCAGTACCCCAGGCCCTGTTGCCCGGCTGCCGGTCGGCACGCGGGGTCTTGTCGAGATCAGGCGTGCGCCGACCGGGCTGCTCAATTCTCCGCTCTCGGGGCGTCCTTTGACGGAGAAGAAGGGATGAAACACGGTCGGGTGGCTGGTGGGCGGCGCTCGGACACGCTGCGCGATGTGTCAGCCGGCGGGGCGGGGGGTCATACGGTGAGGGCCGGATCCAGCATGAGATGGTGCGTGCCCCCAGCGTGCGTGCACAGGGCCCGCCAGGCCTCGGCGTTGTCGATCTGGAGGTATTCTCCCAGGTCGTCGACCTCGTCCTCGCACCGCGGAGACAACTGATGTGTCTGCCCTGCGGGATCGGTCCAGGTACCCGCCGGATGGAGACGGACGCTGTCACCGTCGGCGGGTACGTACAGAGCGACGGACCGGGCGGGCGGGTGCGCCTCGCGCACACGGTGCGCGATCAGCGCGCAGGCGTAGCGGCTGATGACACAGGTGAGGATGCTCATGTCGGCCGGAGTCGCTGTGCCCCACTCGGCCATGGCCTGGTTTTTCGCTTCTTCCACCCGCGGTCGGATCCGCCAGGTCCACCGGGCGGAAGTGGAGGCCCTGGCGGCGGTAGTCGATGCCCTGCGAGCGCAGGTCGGCGTAGACGGTGTCCCGGCTGACGCCGGCCGTGCGGGCGAGTTCCGCGATGTTCCGCGCACCCTCGGCCCAGGCGGCGGCGACCAGGCGGGGCCTGGAGCGGGCCTGGTGGAGCACCCATTCCTGGAGCGCCCGGATGGCCGGGCGCTGCGGATTCTTGTCCATACCCCCACCCCATGTCGAGTTACTCGACATGTCAAAAAACTCGACACCTCGACACAAGGTGGAGTCACGTTCCGGTGGCGGGGGTCCGCTTCGCTGCGGGGAGCCCCTCGGGGGTGAGGACGTCACCGGCGGGGGGATGGAACGCTCCGACCGGCTTGCCGTAGGCGGTGAAGACGGCGCGGAAGGGAGACCGGTTGCCGGTCATCTCGAACGCGTACAGCTCCGGCTTCCCTTCGGTGACGCTGAGCCCGATGGTTCCCATCTCGGTGCTGGTGGTGAAGGCGAGGAGCCGGCGCCCGTTCTCTGTCACCCGTTCCGGTACGGGGGTGTCCATCGCCTCGTCCGACGGCTTGGGGATGTTCTCCCGGAAGTCGCACATCCAGGTGATCGACTTGACGGAGGGCGCCGACGGGACGCCTTTGACCCAGCGGTCCGCGAACCGGTCCACGTCCGCCTCGATACTCCTGGGACTGCGTCCGCTGAGGGCTCCGGCTCTGATCTGCGCCTCGTCCATCGCCAGGTAGACAGCCCTGTCGGGTGTCCTCATCACGCGGACGGTGCCCTTCCCGGCATAGACGAGCTCGGCCCGGCACTCGCCGTCCCGGCCGGTGCGCACCTTCGCGCGCATCCGCTGCCCGTTGTGGCGGGCGGTCAGGCCGATGGTGACCGAGGATGCCTGGTGGAAGGCGTTGAGCGCGGGGGCGACGGTGGTGCCCCAGGCGCTCTTGCTGGATCGTTCAGGGTTCCTGTCCGAGGTCGCCGCAGGCTTGCGGGACTCCTCCGGCGAGGACGGGGCCTCGTCCTTGCCGGCGCCGCAGCCGGACACGCCGACGGCCAGGACGACGAGTGCGGATATGAGAGCGCGGGGCGCTCGGGACGTGGTGACCGGCACAGGGACCCTCCGGGGTTCGGACAACAGCGATCGGGCATCAGCCCGCGGGACGGCCTGCCACGGCGGCGGCAGCATCACCGGGACGGGCCGGTGATGATCTTCACACTCCGCACCGGGGGGGGTGACCGTGCGGGCCCGGGATATCGGGGCATGGGGCGACCGGCGCCGGGGGGAAGCGGCGGTGCCCGGGGCGTCGCGCAGCTCGCCCCTTTCCGCATCGGCAGGGCTCCCTGCGCCCGTTCCCTCGGAAGTCGCGCGGGAGTGTCCGGACGGCCTGGCGGACCATCCTCAAGGGGCCGTGGCGCTGGACTCCGCCGCTTCGTTCGTGTTGTGGCCGGCATCTCGAAGCCGGCACGGCCCTGGACAGGCCCGGGCGGCTTCAGCTGCGGTGCGAGGCGGGGCGGATCGCCGTGGAGAGGCGTCATGCGCTTTCTTCCGGCCTCGGAACACATCCCTTGGGTGCGGGCCCCGCGTGATGCACTGGTTCCGGGCGGTCCCGGCCACCGCGGTACCGGTGGTCGACGGCCGGCCTGTCCGGATCGGCCCGCGGTTTCCGGTCTCCCGCCTCTGTGTCCGCCCCCTGTCCTGGAGGAGTGTCATGTCCTTTCCCGCGTCTCCCCTTCCCGGGTTTCCCCGTACGGGCCCGGGTGAAGTGCTGCTGGTGTGCGCGCATTTCGGGCACGGCAGCCCTGTGTGGGGCGGTCTGCTCGACCGGATCGGCGGCCACCGGGCAGGCGGCGTACTCGACCTGGAGGGGAGCGGTGTACGCCTGCGCATGGTGGAGGACGCCCGGTGGGACCGCCTCCGCGGTGGCAGCGCTCCGGCACTCGTACCCGGCGGCCCCGTGCGGCCGGTCCTCGTCCTGGCGGATGCCCCGGCATCGTATGAGTGGGGCGCGCCGCTGGTCGTGGATCTGGCGGGGATGCCGGGGCGTGGTGTGCGGGTGGCGCCGGAGCGGCTGGGCGGGGTGCTGGCGGGTGTGCTGGGCGGGTGGCTCGGCTTCGGTGAGCTGGTGCGGGGTATGGACCGGTGCGGAAGGTACCCGGGGGAAGGTGACCGCCCGGCCTGCTCCGCCGGGGTTGTTGCGGTCCGGTCCGGTTTCCCTCTGCTGCCGTCCACCGGTTCCGCCCTGCTGGTCCGTACCTGTTTCGCCGACGAGCCGGGCTGGCACGCTCTGCTGGAGGACCTGGGCGGGACCGACGGTGAGGGGTGGATCGGCACGGACCGGGATCCCGGCGACATCGACACGGACCACTATCCGCTGGAGGCGCTGGTGGTGGACGACCTGGCCTACCGGGATCTTGTGCCGGGCCAGGTTCCCGCGCTCGTCGCGCCGTCCGCGCGACCTTCCCTGGTCGCTCTCGCCACCGCCCGGACCTTCTCCGAGCCCGGTCGGCCGCTGACCGCGGTCGACCTCGACAGCGCGCCGGGACGCTGTGCTGTTCTTCCCAGCCGTCTTGTCGGGTCGATGGCGTGCAACCTGGAGATGTCCAACATGGACTTCCACGATTTCGTCGTCGCCGAGGGCGTCACACCCTGGTGGGAGCCGTAACCGGCAGGTATCCCGTCGGAAGCGGCCGGGCTGTGGCGCCCAAGGGCACCCGGGTTGGGCCGCCCGGCGCCGGTGAAGGCGGCCTCATGACGGGCGGTGCTCCCGGCCCGCGATCGATCGTCCTGCGATCCGGCTGCGAGCGGTGCTGTTCATGGTGCGGGCCGGGGATGGGACCGGTGGTGTTCAGGCCCGGTCGGACGGCGCGGTGAGAACGTCCCCGGCGGGTGGGTGGAACGCTCCGACCGGCTTGTCGTCCTGGGAGAAGACCGCGGTGAACGGAGTGTCACCGCCGGTCACCCGGAGCTTGTGCACCGCGGGTTTTCCGATGGTGATGTGGATCTCCTTCGTGATGCCCCTGGCACGGGCGGCAAGGGCCAGGAACCGCCGTCCGTTCTCGGTGACCGTTGTGGGTACCGGGATCTGTGTCACGTCCACCGACGCCTGGGGTATCTGGGTGCGCAGGCCACACATCCAGGCGGCCATCTTGACCACGGGCGCCGAAGGTACGGCCTTGACCCAGCGGCCCGCGAACATCTTGACCTCGGCCTCCGTCTCCTCAGGGCTTCGGTGGCCCCGGGCGCCGCCCCTGATGTGGGCCTCGTCCATCATCATGTACACGGTGTCGTCACCAGTCCTCATCAGCCGGAGGGTGCCGCGCCCGTCGAAGGTGACCTCGGCCCGGCACTCGCTGTCCGGGCCGGTCCGCACCGTGGCACGCATCGGCGTTCTGCCGTAGCGCACGGTCAGGCCGACCGTGACCGACGGGGCGGCGTGAAAGGCGCCCAGCGCCGGGACGGCCGTGGCCGTCCACGACCCCCGGCCGCCATCCGCGCCCCGGCCCCGTTCCATTTCCACGGTGTCGATGGCACAGCCGCCCGTACCGAGAGCCAGGACGACAAGGAGGACCAGGGCGCTCCGGGATCCGCGGGGCACGATCACAGACACGGGCACACTCCATGGTCCAGGCGGGAACTGCTGGGCCGGCAGCACCTCATGGCCACGATAGGGCGTCACAGTGTGCGGGAGGAAAGCAATGCGCGCACCGGCGCGCCCGGTTGAGGCCGGCGCCCGGAACAGGCACGGCCCGGGCGCCGTTTGCCCGGCGGGACGGCCAGAGCTCCTCCGCCGCCTGGCCGGAGGGCTTCACCCGCTGCTCGGCGGCGGGGCGGCCGATCCGGGGGCAGCGGGGGCTATCGCGGTCCGCTGCCCTCCTCCCCCGGGAGGCCAGCGCCGCGGCGTTCCGGCGGAGTCCGCGGACGCGCTTCCGGTGGATCGCTTCTGAGCGGACCGGAGGCTCAAGACTGCGCCGCCTCTGGTGCTCCCGCTCTCTGTCCGGCTGCCGCACGCGTTGCGCTCGCCACCGGGAGCGGCCTGAGCGGCGGGCGAGCCGGGTGTAGTGGGTGTGGCGGAGAACGCCGGGGTGGACGGGTGGGGTCAGGCGGTGGGGGGTGGGGGTGGGGCATGGGGGGCCGGCGGGTGTTTCGCCGTCCGGTTGGTAGGGGTGCCAGAGGTGGTCGTGTCCGTAGCGGAGGTGGAGGTGGTTGCCGCAGGTGATGCGGTTGCCGTCCATGCTGACGGTCTGGGGGTGGCCCGCCGAGGTGAGGGCGGGGATGATCTCGGCGAGGGCGGAGGCCAGGGTGGTGCCGGGGGGGGTGAAGGGTTCGGTGCGGGTGCGGTTACCGGCGTGGCCGGCGTACTCCCAGGCGGCGGCCTGCTGGGTGAACTGCTGGTGGGGTGGCTTGAGCCGGAGGGAGGAGCGAAGTGATCGCGAGTACGGTGGTCGGACGCTGGTGCTGGGGCGAGTTCGATGCCCCGGGTGGCGATGTGGAGCGTTGTCTGTGGGCGCTACGGGTCGCGCACGCGGTCCTGGTGCGGCATGGTCTGTCCACCGGGGAGTGCACCGCCCGTCTGTCGGTCGCCGAGTGGGGCAAGCCCAAGAGCCTCCTTTACCAAGGTGATGTGCGCCTGGACACAGGCGTGGGCGGCGATGCCGGCGTCGGGGCACTGGCCGGGGCGGTGATATCCGGCATCCGCCCCGGGCGGATCGGGTCGGCGGACGCCCTGGTCCGCTGTACGGGTGCGGTCACCGGCACCGGCGGTCTCGTTCCTGTCCCCGGTCCGTTCCTGCTGGGCGTCTCGGCCCTCGCGGACTTCACCACCGTGGACCTGGAGACGTACTCCGACACCTGCATGACCCACAACCTGCGCGGAAACCCCCAGCCCGCGGCGTACGCCGCGAACGCGCCCCGGCTGACGGGCGCCCTGCGCGGCATTCAGGAGGCGCTGGGCTGGGAGACACCCGTGCGGCGGGGTGAGGATGCGCTGGGCTGGCTGTGGGCCGCCGACCGGGAGGGCGCGGCGGGCTTCGTCCCGGCGGATGTGGACGACGACAACACGTACCGGGCGGCACGGATGTGGCCGGCGCGGCTGCGGGACGCGCACGACCGCGGACTCACGCCGTCGCGGGCGCTGCGCGAGCTCGCGGGGCTCCCGGCGGCCGCCGTGGTTCCGGTGACCGGACTGGCCGGGCTCCGCGATAGCGTCGATGCCACCGGGAACCGCTGATCCGGCGCTCACGGAGGAAGGCTGTGCCATATGGGAGAGGGAACCGCGTACGCGGTGCTGGGACAACTGCGGGCCGTGGACTGGGGCGACGACGCCGCGGCCTTCGCGCACGCCAACTCGCGTGCTCTGCTCATGCGCGAGTTCCTGCGCCGGACCGCGCTGTGGGCCCGCGCCCAGGGCGCCGAGGAGGCGTGGCCGTTCTTCGACGTCTGCGACCGCATCGCCCTGGACCTCAGCCTGTCCGACCGTCTTGCCGCCGAGGCCGAGAGCACCCTCGCGGATCTGGCGCCCCAGTCCTTGCGGCTGGCCTGCCGCGCCGCGCTGCGGTGGGCGGTCCTCCGCGACACCGGCGCCCCCGTGCCCGGCGGGCTTCCCGATCCGTACGAGCCGCTGCTGCTCCTGGTCGGGCGGGGCGGGGGCTGGTTCCTTCAGGAGTTCCTCGACCTGACCGGCGTGATGATCCGCCTCGGCACCGTGGAGAGCAACGCAGCCGCCACGCCGTTCACGACCCTGGACCGGGCGACCCTTGACGCCCTGGACGCCGAGGGCGAGATCACCTACTACGCGAAGACCGACGCAGACAAGCCTCGTTCGAGTCCGCGCGGGATCGTCCGGCGCCGGGTGGACGACGAGGACCGGACCTGGGACGAGGCCTTCACCCGTAACCTCCGCTGGGAGCCCACCGAGTACCTGCGACGGCACGAACTCGGCCACAACGACACGGAACCTGAACGGATCGGCGAGGTCGAGGCCGCCGCGTTCATCGAGTCGGTCACCCGGCGGCTCACGGCGGAGGCGGCGGGCTGAACTCCGTACGCGCGCGGGCACCGGCGCCGTCCCCGGGTACCTGTTCCGGGTGCGGGTGGCGTCCGCTCCGGTTCCGCACCGGCCGCCCCTGTTCGTCCCACGCGCGGCTCTCCAGGAGGGACCAGCCGTCGTCGGAGAACCACTGCTCGGAGGCGAGCACGCCGTTCTCGTGCCAGGCCCGCCACAGCCCCACCGCCCGGCCGCCCACACACACGCCCTCGGACTCCGGCCGCCCGTTGTAGTGCCATGCACGGCTGGAGCCGTGCACCCGGCCCTGTACGTACTCGTCGAGACTGACGAAATCATCGCCGGAGTACTCCGCCACCTCCCCGGTGAACGGCTCGCCCCGGTACGTCAGCCGTGATCCGTCGGCCCACATGTCGACATCCGGGCCGTCGATATCGATCCTCAGCGGCTTGCCTGCCACTGCCACATCTCCTTCACGGTCGCGGTTCACCAGGGGAGACCGATGACGCCCCAGCCACGACGGTACGCCTCGTCGGTGACAGCACCCCACTCCGTCACCAGCCTGCTGAACCCGGTGGCGTCGGTGATCCAGCCGTTGTCCCGCGGTCCATGGAGCCGGTACGGCTCGTGAACCCGAGCCAGCACCGACCGGGCCTGCTGCCAGGTGTGTGCGAGCCGGGCGGTGGTGTCGGGGTCGCGGGCGATGAGAAGGTCGCGCCGCTCCGCCCCTTCGGGCGCGGGAAACATGCCGGAGTCGACGTGCTCCAGGTCCTGGTGCGGGTCGGGGCCCCACCAGATCAGCCCGCCGAGGAAGTCGTCCAACAGCCCGCGGGGGCCGGCGGGGACGGCCTCGCGCACGTGGTCCCAGGCGTGGGCCGTCCAGAAGTGCGCCTTGTAGGAGCCGAGGGTCCCGTGGAACTCGTACCGTCCCAGCCAGGACCGGTACGGCTCGGTGGGCCGGACCCATCCCCCGTCCAGCGGGTCCCGGTCCCCGTCAGGGCCTTCGGGGTCCTTGTCCGGGTACACCGCCTCCCGAAGGCTGTCCAGCCGGTCGTCCGCCGCGATCCCTTCCAGGTGTGCCCAGTCGACGACCAGGACGGTGAGGTCCATACCCATGGGAAGGGAGAGTAGTTCGCCGGTTCCGCCGAGGGCCGGCTGGGGTGCTTGCGATGCGTAACGGTCCCGCCGCCGCCAGGTGCCCGGACCAGTGCCTCCCCGGCTTCCACGATCCCAGCCCTCGCCCTGGGTCGCCGAGGGCCGCCCCCCTGGTCCTGATCGGGGACTCCGACCCGGGCACGTCCCATCTGCTGATCGGGATGGGCACCGCTTTCGCCGAGGCCGGGATGCCGGCCTCTACGGCACCACCTCCGCGCTGGTCAACGGGCTCGCGGAGGCGAGGCGGGCCGTCGGCTGTCGGCCCTGACCGCCCACCGCAGCAAGCTCTGCGGGCTCCGCCCGGATGAATTGACTACCTGAACCTGGACAAGAAGGGCGCGAAGCCGCTGCTCCAGATCTTCACCGACCGCGAGGAGCGCAAGGCCACCACGGTCGCGCCGTTCACCGAGTGGGACGAGATATACGCCGATCCAGGCTCTGGCGGCCATCACCGACCCCGCTACCTCTTCCCCGCTGCACCCTCCCCCAGATCGGCGCGGAGTCGTACGGCCACCAGACCACCGAGGCCGAACTCGCGAACCCGTCGCGACACACGGTCCGGCCCACTTCCGCTCCATGCCTGTCAGACAGATGCGGGAGGAGGGACCAGATCAGCATCCGGGTCGTCACCCGCGACGGTGAGACCGGCCCGCATGTGCACGAGGGCGGCTGGAGCCGCCGGCTCACCATCGGATGAGCGAGCGCTCCTTGGCGTAGTCGCCCCGGCTCTGCGGTGGGGCTGCTCAGCAGCAGGTCATCGCCGAACCACTCGGCTCCCGGCGTCTGGTGGCGGCCCTCCACCGGAAGGGCCGTCACCCGGTGTTCGTGTGCCCGGACCGGGCGAGTGCCGGAAGTGGTGTCGCCCTTCCGCTCCGGCGGCCATGCCGGCAAGGCCGCGAACGCCCGTGAGTGATCGGGTTGCCGGCGCCCGGCGAGTACCTCTGGCCGATCGGCCAGCACGCCGTCGACCGTGACCGGGCGTGGCACGTGCGGCCGGGCACCGGATCACGCCCGGGGCGTGCCGGTTTCGGGCTTGTACACGTCTTCGGCAGGTTCTTAGCCTCGGCCGGGTACCGGCTTCATCGGAAGGAGTGGGCACATTGGGGCGTCGTGAGGGGCCTGTCGACCCTGCGGCCGGTCCGGTGCAGCGGTTCGCTCATGATCTGCGCCTGCTGCGTCAGGAGGGCGGTGGCCTCACCTACCGGGCCATGGCCCGCGAGGTCGCGTACTCGGCGGTCACGCTCTCGCGGGCAGCGTCCGGGAAACAGTTGCCCTCACTGGAGGTCGCCCTGGCCTACGTTCAGGCATGTGGCGGCGACGTAGGGGGGTGAGAGCGGCGCTGGCACGAGACCGCGGACGCGCTCACGGTACAGGCGCCCGCGGACGACGGCGCGACCAATTCTCCGTATCAGGGGCTCGCCCGCTTCGAGCCGGGTGACCACGACCGCTTCTTCGGGCGGGACAGACTCGTCACGGTGGCGGCCGGACTCACCCGCGGCAACCGGTTCACAGCGCTCTTCGGACCGTCCGGGAGCGGCAAGTCGTCCCTGCTGCGCGCCGGCCTCGTCCCCGCCCTCCGCGAGAACGGGCAGGGTCTGGCCGCGATCCGCATCCTCACCCCGGGCGGCCACCCTCTGCGGACCCACGTGGCGGCGCTGGTCCCGAAGCAGAGCGGGCCCGGCGGGAGCCCCCGGGGAGACACCCTGCTGGTGGTCGACCAGTTCGAGGAAGTCTTCACCCTCTGCACCGACCCCACCGAGCGCGCTGCATTCATCGACCGGCTCCTCGCCGCACGGGACCCCGGCAGCGGACTGCGCGTGATCATCGCCGTCCGCGCCGACTTCTCCAGCCGCTGCGCCGAGCACCGCGGTCTCGCGGACGCGCTGACCGATGCGGCGCTGCTGGTCGGGCCTATGACGCCGGCCGAACTCCGCGAGACCGTCGTCGGCCCCGCGCGGGCGGCCGGGCTGATCGTGGAACGGGAGGTGACCGCCCGGCTGATCAGCGAGGTGGAGGGCGAACCGGGCGGACTGCCGCTGCTGTCCCACGCCCTGCGGGAGACCTGGCGCCGCCGCCGCGGTCGCACCCTGACCCTGGCCGCCTACGAAGCCGCGGGCGGCACCCACGGAGCCATCGCCCGCACCGCCGAGGACGTCTTCGCCACCCTCTCGGACGAACGACAGCGACTGGCCCGGCTTGTTCTCCTGCGGCTCATCACCCCCGGCGACGGCACCCCCGACACCCGCCGACCCATCACCCGCTCCGAACTCGACTTCGGCGACCCGGCCGAGACCACCCTCGTGGTGGAACGACTCGCCCGCGCCCGGCTCCTCACCCTGGACGACGACACCGTCGACCTGGCCCACGAAGCCCTCATCACCGCCTGGCCCCGCCTCAACACATGGATCGAAGAGGACCGCGAACGGCTACGGACCCACCGCCGCCTGACCGAGGCCGCCCAGACCTGGCACGACCTGGGCCGCGACCCGGGCGCGCTCTACCGAGGCGTACGACTGACCCTGGCCCGGGAGTCGTTCACGGATGCCTCTGACCTCACCGACGGCGAGCGCGCCTTCCTGACGGCCGGGGTCGAAGCACGGCAACGAGAGGAACGAGCAGCGCGGCGGGCCGTCCGCAGACTCCGGAGCCTGACAGGCCTGCTCGCCGTGCTGCTGGTGATCGCCCTACTCGCGGGCACCGCTGCCTGGCAGCAGAGCCGGGTCACCGAGAAGCGCCGCGCCGAGTCCGAGGCCCGCCGGATCGCCGCCGTCGCCGCCACCCTGCGCACCACCGACCCACGCGTCGCGCTACGCCTGGGGGTGGCGGCCCACCGCATCGCCGATCTGCCGGAGACCCGCGCTGCCGTGCGGGCCGGAGCTGGACAGAGCGACCACGACCTCTTCACCGCCACGCTCGACCAGTGGCCCGTCAAGCACTGGCTGAGCGCCGACGGAACGACCCTGGCCGTCGCGGTGAAGGATCGGCTGATGCGCTGGGACATCGCTTCCCACCGGCGCATCGCGGACGACCGGGTCCCCGGAATCCATGAGCCGGTCTTCGCTCTCGCGCCCGATACCCGCTCCGTCGCCCTCCCGGACGGAGACGATCTGATGGTGCGCCGTGTTTCCGGCGGGCGGGAAGTACGCATCCCTGAGGGCGCCCACCGTATCGTCGGGATTTTCTTCAGCCCTGACGGGAGGCTCCTCACCGCCGCCTCCCAAGGAGGCCGGCTCCAGGTGCGCGACGCGCATACGGGAAAGCTGCTGTTCACCACCTGGGGCGCCTTCATCGGCAAACACGCTCCGTACGCCGTCACGGGCGACAACCGGCTGGTGGCCTGGTGCACCCGGGGTCGGGAAAACCTCCTGAGGGTTCACGATCTGACCGGCCGGGCCGTCCACGCGCCACCCCGGGACCTGGCGCGGTCAGCCTGTACGAGGAATGAGATCACCTTCACCCCGGACGGCCGGGCCGTCGCCGTACCGATGCCGGACGGCGTGCGCACCTGGGACCTGAAGGCCGGCCGTGAACGCCCCCGCGTCCCGGCCCGGGACGCCGTGAACCTCGCGTTCAGCACGTCCGGCCGCTGGCTGGCCGCGCACACCGGTGACACCGTGCGGATCTGGCAGACCCGTCGCCCCGGGCGCCCGGTGTACACCAGCCCGCCGGTCAGCCGCACGGCTGGTGACATCCGCGTCGATGAACACGCAGGGGTGATCCGCTACGGGGAAGGCACGACAGGGACGATCGTGCGCACTCTCTTCCTCGGCGGGGCGCTGGAGAGCAGGCCCCTTCGGCCCCGGGCCAGGGAGACCCGTCTCAGCCCGGACGGCCGCCTCGCGGTCGCCTCTGAGAACGGGCGCCTGATACTGCGCGACGCCCGGAGCGGGGCACTCATGCACCGACTCCCCGGTCGTGTGTGTACGGGGTGCCGCCCGGCACTGGCCTTCTCGCCACACGGCGACGCCCTCGCTTACACCACCAGTCAGATGGAGGAAGGCCTGCGTGTGGTGAGTACGGCCACCGGCCGTACCCTCTGGACGGCGAGGCTTCCCTTCCCGCAGAGCTTTGTCGTCGGTCCCGGCGGGACCTTCGTCACCGTCTCCTCCATCGGCACAGTGATCGGCAATGACGACCGCATGCGTCTGACGGCGTGGCGGACCACCCGACACGGCAGCCGTCAGCTGTTCGCCGCCGACATCGACATCACCGCCCACAACAGTTTCCTGGCGCCCGACCTGCGGACCGTACTGACCGGCGACGGCCGATACCATCCGCTGGCCGCAGGCCGCGCCCGGCCGGCGACCCCGGGGGAAGGAGGTCTGATCAGCGCGGCCTTCAGCCCCGACGGCCGGTATCTGGCGGTCGGGGACAACTCCGGACGGGTCACCCTCTGGGGCCGCGGAACCGCGGAACGTCTCGCCGTGCTCACTCACGAACAGGAGAACAGCCGCCCCGACAACCTGATCGACCGGCCGGCTCTCGCGTTCTCCGCCGACAGCAGTCAGATAGCCGTCGGCCTCAAGGAAGGCTCGGTACACGTCTGGGAAACAGCCGCGCCCCGACTGGACGGCGCCATCGTGGCCAAGGCACCCGGCCCCATACGAGATCTCGCCATCGTGGGCGGCGAGGTACGGGTTGCGACGGCGGACACATCGTCACTTTCGTACGATGTGAGCCTCCCTGCTCTCGTCCGGGCGACCTGTACCCGCTCCGGTGGGCTGACCAGGCAGGAATGGGCCGTGCACATGCCCGGGCTGTCCTACCGGAAGACCTGCTGACCACACACCCGACAGTCGAGACCTCCGCAGACGGTTACCGCCGCTGAGCGGAGCGGGGAACCCGACGATCGGCGCCGTGGCCGGTTAATCGCGCCGAGATGATCTTGTTCCGGGCGGGCCCCTGCCGCAGAATCATGTTCCCGTCAGACAGGGGAACCACCCTGAAGCATATTCCGTATGGGGTATTTTGTTATGCTCGCAACCAAAGTCGCATCCGTATTGATCGCGCCACGTCCCGCGATCCGCGCGGCCATGACACGCCGCACCATGAGGGTGGGCGTCCTCGCGGCGGTCGTACTGCCGCTCTCCCTCGCCTGTTCACCCGCCGAGCCGCGCCAGAGCGACAAGGCTTCCCCGGCGGCCAAGCCCGCGGCATCGTCGGCCGCCCCCGCCCGTACCGTACACACCGGTCCCCTTCGGAGCCCTGAGCTCGACGGATCGGCGACCCTGGCCGGCCGCCAGAACGAGATACGGGGAGGCGCCACCTTCGAGTTCGACAAGGGCCGGAAAGGGCATGCCCTGATCGTCACGGCGCGATGCCAGGGCAAGGGGGCGCTCAGGATCACGGTCGAGCCACTGGATTCACAGTTCACGCTGAAATGCCTCGACGGTGAGGTGTCGAGCATGCACAACGAGCTCACCCTCGGCGGAGCGGAGAAGGCGGGCATCATCTCCGTCCGGGCTCCGTCGTCCGTGCGCTGGTCCATGGCCGTCGGCCGGGACGTGCCGGCGGTGCCGGAGGGCCCCGGCGGTTCGGAGACCACCGGAACATCCGGAGCGCGGTAGCCGCCCGGCGCCGGGCCGCTCCTCGGATCCGAGGGCTTTCTCGTCCTTCCCTCCACCAGCGGCACCGGGAGCGATCTCGTCGCCGCCGTCCGGTTCCCACGGCGTCCACCGCTGTCCCGGACCATCGCGGACCGCCGCACTCAGCCCGGACCGGAGCATGCGGGGCAGCCCGGAAGACCATGAAGCTCCGGCGGGTGGGGCGGCTCAGGGCCGCTGGGCGTTGCGGATGCGCTGGGTCTGGAGGGTGATGAGGGCGGTGGGGAACGCGTCCTTGTCGTGACCATAGGTCGCGATGACATTGCCGGTCCGGACGATGGTCACGATCGACGAGGTGGTCATGGTCTCACCGGTTCCGCCGTCGTCCGGGTTGAGCGGGAAGGTGACCGACCGCTTGTACTGGACGGCTTCGTCCCCTGCCGCAGGGGCCTTCTGGCTCTCGATGGAGCCGGTGTAGTCGCCGGCCCAGCTCTCGCCGCGATAGGTGCCGCAGGAGCGCAGTGCCGTCTTGAGCCGGGCGAAGCGCCGCTCGGTCTCACCCCCGTCGAAGGAGGTGAGCCTGATGGTGGAGGAGTGGATGGACTTCTTCCAGTTGATGGTCTGGTGGATGATGTCGGTGGCGTCGAGGCCCCAGTTGGTCCGATTGACGGTCCGGCAGTCCGGGTCCGACTCAGGCCGGAAAGAGGGGAGGTCGGACGGGTCTTCCCCGAAGGGGGTCTCATCGACGGGGATGTCTCCCGGGCGGGCGCCGGGCACCTCACCTTCCCGGAGCGCCAGGGTGGATAGCTCTGCGGTGGAGAACGCCGGCCGGGGCTTCGCCGCCGGTGCCGATGGCCGGGCGGACTGGGGGTCCGTGCCGTCCGCGGCCGTACATCCCACCGCCGCTCCCATGGCAACCAGCCCGGCCAGAACCCGTATGGATGAGCGGACCGGAGACAGCACGCCTGTGCCCATCAGCAGAATCCCTTGAACGTCGCGGGGGTGAGGGATGAGCGTATGCGGACCCGCTCCGGGTCGCCACGGCCTTTCGGCAGTGATCCGACCGTACGGCTCAGCCTTGATAGAAGGGGTGGCCCTTCGACCGACCCCGCTGCCCGGACCCGGGGATCCCGCCCGGGGTCGGGCTATTCTGGACGCATGATCGAGAACCTTCCCCCTTGCCCGAAATGCTCATGTGAGTACACCTATGAGATGAACGCCCTCGTGGTGTGCCCGGAGTGCGGACACGAGTGGGTTCCGGCGGCGGACGGTGGCGCGGAGGGGGACGGCGGCGCCGGAGAGCGCGTCGTCAAGGACGCGGTCGGCAATGTGCTGAACGACGGGGACACCGTGACCGTCGTCAAGGCGCTCAAGGTCAAGGGCAGCCCCTCGGGAATCAAGGCCGGCACGAAGGTCCGTAACATTCGCCTGATCGACGGGGTGGACGGCCATGACATCGACTGCCGGATCGAAGGATTCGGCGCCATGCAGCTCAAGTCCAGCGTGGTCAAGAAGGCCTGACCGCCCGCCCCGAAGACCATCTCCCGGAGGCCTCGCTCCGGGGCGGCCGCACCACCCCGCCGGCGCCACCTGCCGGCCCCCTCCCAGGCCCTGACCGGGCGCTTTGGCAGACTGTACGGATGGATGACGACAGCTATCGTCCGGTGCACCGGGACCCCGCCCCCGCGTTCTACGGCCGGCTGCGGGTGATGCGGACCGCCGATCTCGCCCCCGCCCGCTGGCTCGCCGAGCACGGCCCGACCGGGGAGGACTTCGGGACGGTGGCCGGCGTCGCCGTCCCCGGCCACCCCGCCTACGCGCGGATCCTGCACCCCGCGTCCCTGGACGAGCGCCCGGTGCGCTGGTCGGCCGTGGCCGCCGCGTACGGCCGTACGGTGGCGCCCACCACCCGCTGGCACGAGGTCATCGGCGCGGAGGAGTTCCACCGGAACTCCTCCGACCACGGCCTGCCCGGCGTCTGGGACGAGCATCCGTGGGAGGGCCCGACCCCTCAGGCCATCGCGGAGGTCCTGATTCCGCTCCTGACCCGTCACACCCGTACCCCCGACGACTGCTGGTTCGGCCTGTGGGAGGGCTACGGGTGGCTCGACTTCGACGGCGTCCCCACCTTCGAGACCCCCCATCGGGACCGGGTACTGCTCTCCGGGCCCCTCGCCGAGGTCACCTCGCCCGCCACCGGGAACGACGACATCTGGGTCGAACTGCCCGACCTGTGGTGGCCGCAGGACCGCGCCTGGTGCGTGGGCGGCGATGTCGACCTGACCGGCACCTATGTCGGCGGCTCCCCGGAACTCATCGCCGAAGTGCTCGCCGCTCCCGGACTGGAGGCCCATCCGGTCTCCCCCGGCGACCCGGTGAACTGACCGGGAAAGGAGCCCGGCCGCGACGAAGGGGCACTCCGGTTATTCTGTGCCGTCGCATTGTCCTTGTCGTGCTGCCGTTTGACGCTGTGCGGTGGAAGGAGCGGGCCGTCCGCCCCTTCCCTCGCGGCGAAAGGGAGATCGGTACACCGCCACCCGGAACCCGGACGCCGGAGTGATCATCTCCGGCCCGACCGGCAACCGTCTCTCTCCAACGACCTCCGGGACAGCGGCCTCAGCGGCGGGGTGTCCGGTGGTATCGGCCGGTCGACAGCGACCAGGTCAGGTTGCCGCGCATCCAGGACTCCAGGCCGTCCAGGTAGCGTTCCAGTTCGGCTCCCGCCGGGACCCGGGGGCGGAGTGCGCGGTAGGCGGCGACTTCGGCGTCGTGCATCCTGGCGGCGAGATCGATCGCCTCCTGGACCGTGCCGCGGTCGCGGCGGAGCAGGAGTGTCGGCAGGTTGACCGGGTGATGACTGCGGATGCTCTCCTTCTCGTAGGAGTGGATGTCATTGGCCCAGCAGACGACGTTGACGGCCTTGGTGGTCAGCCTCTTCACCTCCGGGCGCGCCAACTCGGCGGCGGGAAGTTCGAATCGGCCGACGACGTCGATCAGTGCCAGGCAGGTCGGTACCGCGCCGCTGTGAACACGCATGGCCGTGTACTCCTCGACGGTCGGCCACACCGCGTCCGCCCTGTTGGCGGCCTCCCAGACCTGGGCGAACCCATAGCCCAGCACCGAGGTGACGAACCGGTCGACCTGCACCTGGCCGGCAACCGCCTCCAGTCGTCGCCGCAGACTCCGCAGTGCGGTGGTGAAGGCGTCCTCCTCGTCCACCCGCGTCCCGGGGTCCTGAAGGATCCGCAGGAAGGACACCAGACTCCTGGCCATCGGACCGGGCCGGGCCCCTGCCTCGGCCTCCTCCGAGCGGATGTCGTCGAAGGCGAACAGCCACATCTGCCAGTCGGAGTGAAGCTGCACCAGCTCGGTGTCGGCGCGCGGTGTCGTACGGGAGGCCTGCCAGCCGATCCTCGACCGGCCGAAGCGGGCGCGGACGGCGGGATCGGTGATGAGGGCGAATGCGTCGAGCCACCTCAGGGAGGCGCGGTCGATCTCGTCGGCGTCGGGATGGACCTGGTCGGGAAAGGGACAGTGCAGCGATGGGATCCTCAGCTCCGGTTCCATGATGTCCTCCCTCGGGGCACCCGCGGCTGATCCGCGCTCAGCGGGTGCCGGCCCTTTCGGTCGTCGCTCTGGCGGGTCGCCGCGGGGTGGCCCGCGCGACCCGGCCGGGGTGGCCCGCCCCCCTCACTCCGGCCAGTCGGACTCCTTGATGACCTCGACGAAGTCGCCGCGTACGAAGCCGGGCACGAAGTGCGCCAGCACATCCGCCTTGACATTGCCGAAGGTGGTGTCCGGGCGGTCCTGGACGCCCTGGGTGAAGGCGGCGAGTATCCGGTTCTTGAAGTCCGGGCGCGGATGAGCCGCCACGACGGCGGCCCGCTGCTCATCCGACACGGCGGTGTAGCCGATACCGAGGACGTCCAGCTCCACTCCCCTCGTGACCAGGGCGATCTCCGGCGCCATGTGCAGCGGGACCTCCGGGGTGGTGTGCAGGGCGACGGCGCTCCAGACCCGGTCGGCCGTCTCGCCCGTGATGCCGTGGGCGTGCAGGAACCGGCGGGCCTCGTCCGCGCCGTCGATCTCGAAGCGCCGGCCGGTGCGGCGGTAGCGCTCGGTGAGCCCGAGGTCGTGGAACATCGCGCCCACGTAGAGGAGTTCCGGGTCGAAGTCGAGCCGCTGCTCGCGCCCGCGCAGCGCACCCCAGAGGAACACCCGGCGCGAGTGGTGGAACAGCAGTGGCTCGACCGCCTCCCGTACCAGCTCGGTCGCTTCGCGCGCCAGGGCACTGTCCGGGATCCGCACCCCCGCGATCGTCTCGCTCATGACTCCTCCGTGTCTGTTCACTGGAATGGCTCTTCCACCGCCGAATCGGTGATGGGCGATGGGTGATGTGCCTTCACTGTCCTGCGGCGGCATACGCTGGTGCCATGTCCTCGCAGCCAGAAGACCCACAGATCCGGACATGAGGCCGGGGTCGCGGCGGGTCGCCTTCATCGTCTTCGACGGTGTGACGATGCTCGACGTCAGCGGCCCCTGCGAGGTGCTGCACCAGGCGGGCCGGCTCGCCCCGCCCTATGAGCTCGTACTCGTCTCGCCGGACGGCGGCCCGGTGACCACCTCCGCCGGACTCGCGCTGACCGGCACCGTGCCGGCGGCGGAAGCCGGGGGCTCGCACACCCTCATCATCGCCGGGGGCGACCGGCTCGCCCAGCAGCCGATCGAGCACGGGCTGCTCGACGCGACCCGTGCCCTCGCCGAGCGGGCCGAACGGGTCGCGTCCGTCTGCACCGGCGCTTTCGTCCTCGCCGAGCTGGGCCTGCTCGACGAACGCCGCGCGACCACCCACTGGCGCCATGCCGAGGCGCTCGCCCGCCGCTACCCCCGGACGCGCGTCGAGCCCGACGCCATCCACATCCGCGACGGACGCTATGTCACCTCGGCGGGCATCAGCGCCGGAATCGATCTCGCCCTCGCCCTGGTGGAGGAGGACCACGGCCCGGACGTCGCCCGGGCCGTCGCCCGCGAGCTGGTGGTCTTCATGCAACGGCCCGGCGGGCAATCGCAGTTCTCCACCGCCCTCGCCACCCCGCCGGCCCGCGGCGACCTGCTGCGCTCACTGATCGCCGATGTCCTCGCCGACCCCGGAACCGACCACAGCCTGCCCGCGATGGCCGCGCGCGCCGCTGTCAGCCCCCGCCATCTGAGCCGGCTCTTCCGGGCCGAACTCGGCACCACACCCGCCCGCTGGCTCGAACGCGTCCGCCTCCACCGTGCGCAACAGCTCCTCCTCGACGGACACAGCGTCACCTCGGCGGCCCGCATCAGCGGCCTGGGCAGCGACGAGACCCTCCGCCGCGCCTTCGCCCGCCACCTGGGCATCACCCCGTCCGCGTACCGCACCCGCTTCGGCACGACCGGTCCTCCGGGCGGACCCCGGAACCACGATCGGCCGGACCCGGACCCCGGCCTCCTCGACTGACCACTCCCGGTTCTGCCGGGGATACGGTTCCGGTGGCCGGGGTGGGGAAGGTCAGGCCGCCCGGTCCTGGTCCAGGGCGAGGTGGAACAGGTGGGCCCAGAACGCGGCGGCCGGGCTGAGCGGGCACGGGTGCCGGGGGTGCCAGGTGCCCTCACGCAGCCGGGCAGGCCGGAAGTACCTCGGCACGGAGGCGATGGACGGCGCAGGTGTGGGGCGCGGCCACCGCAGCGATCGGATCGTCGAGGCCGGTCACCGCGGCGGCCGGCGGGACCGCCACGCGGGAAGGGCGCCTGAGCAGCAGGTTTCCGGTCAGGAGCCCTTCATCGCTCGGTGAGGCCCCGAGGCGCCCCCTCATGGCGCGAGCGCTATTGATCATTCAACATCTGGCGTTGCGCCTGGGTTCATGCCTCATACACGAGACGCCTCAACACTGTGTCCCGGCCCGTGCCGAACCGTGACCGGGCCATGGATGCGGGTCATACTGGAGGTCACTGATGGTCAAGCGTCGCGAGCTGCTCGGAATGGTCGGCGCAACCGTCGGAGCGGGAGTGCTGGCGATGGGCACGGCCGAGGCCGCCCCGCAGGGCGGGCGGAGGCACCGCGGGCCCTCGCGCCGGACGCTCAAGGTCATGCAGTTCAATATCTGGCTCGGCGGCAGCCGGGTGCCGGGCGGACGGGCGGGTATCGCCGATACCATCGCCGCGGTCGAGCCGGACGTGGTGATGCTCAGCGAGTCGAACCCGGAGCGGGTGGCCCATCTCCTGGCCGATCTCGCCGAGCGCGGGCTGACCTACTTCGACAACAGGAACCCGGTCGATCCCGCGGTGATCTCGCGCTACCCGATCATCGAGCACGCGTCGTTCCCGTCCTGGTCCAAGGCGGTCGTCTCGGTCGACGGCACCGAGGTCGCGGCCTACTCCGGGCACTTGGAGTACCGCTACTACGTCAATTATCTGCCGCGCGGCTACGGCGGCGGCACGCCGGCGCCCCTGGAGACCTCCGAGTACGGCTGGGGCGAGATCCCGACCGGTCCGATCACCGATGTCGGCCTGATCACCCGGCTCAACGCGGCCTCGGGACGCACCAAGGTGACGAGGACGGTGCTCGCGGATGCCGCGAAGGAGCGGGCCAAGGGCCGGCTGACCCTGCTGGCCGGTGACTTCAACGAGCCCTCCCACCGGGACTGGAACCACCGGACCCGGAACCTCTTCGACCACAACGGCGCCGTGGTCCGGTGGTCGACCACGAAGGCGATCGAGGACGCGGGTTTCCGCGACAGCTATCGCGTGATCCACCCGGACCCCGTCCGCAGGCCGGGCTTCACCTGGCCGAGCGACAACCCGGGCGCCGACGTCGGTCAGCTCACCTGGGCCCCGAAGGCCGACGAGCGGGACCGGATCGACTTCGTCTTCTACCACCCGGACCGGCGCATCCGGCTGCTCGACAGCGTGATCGTCGGGCCGTCCAGCAGCATTGTGCGCAACAAGCGGGTCGAGGAGTCGGGCCGGGACAGGTTCTGGGAGCCCACCTGGACCTGGCCGACCGACCACAAGGCCGTCCTCAGCACCTTCCGGGTGACCACACGCTGAGCCGGGTCCGCGCCCGGTCGGACCCGCCTCGCGCAGGAGGCAGGAGGCCGTCGACCCCGCCCGGCGGTGGGCCGCTGCCCACGGCCGGGCGGGCCCGGAGCGGTCCGGACGAGCATCTACGTACGGGGAATGGACGGGTCCTGCCCGGCTTCGGCCCCCAGCTCCGCCAGACGGGTCAGGGCGGGCAGCGCCGCGGCAATCGCCCGGCGTTCGGCGGGGGTCAGCCGGGCGATCAACGGGATCAGGTGCCGGACCCGGTCCTCGTGCCGGGCCTGGCCGATCTCCCGGCCGCTGTCGGTGATGTGGACGAGGACGGCCCGTCCGTCCGCCGGGTCGGGGCGGCGTTCCACCAGACCGTCGCGTTCGAGCCGAGTGACCAGCTGCGTGAGGCCCGGCTGGCTGATCTGCTCGGTTCTGGCGAGTGCGGTCAACCGCTTCGGAACACCGAGGGCCAGGGTGTCCAGCACGGACAGCGTCGTGAACGACAGCTTCTGCACCGCGGGCAACCGGATGTAGTAGCGATTGAAGTTCTCGATCGTTCTGGTGAGGTCACCGACATCCAAGTCGGCTTTCTTAGCGGCACGTTGAGTAGGATCCACCCTGGAAATGTATCGCAGACTTATATAAGCTCATGATCGATCGCGTTCCGTGCGCCTCGTCCAGGCGCACGGTGCGCATGCACCTCGGCGCAACGGCGCGTCATTGGATCTGTAGAGCGCTAGGTGAGGAACCCACCCATGACTGTGCGAATCGGCATCAATGGCTTCGGGCGCATCGGTCGCAACGTCTTCCGCGCGGCGGCCGCACGGACTTCGGATCTGGAGATCGTCGCCGTCAACGACCTCGGCGACGTCCCGACGATGGCCCACCTTCTCGCCTACGACTCGATCCTGGGGCGTTTCCCCGAGGAGATCACCGCCGAGCCGGGCGCGATCCGGGTGGGCGACCGGACGATCAAGGTCCTCGCCGAGCGCGATCCCGGCGCCCTGCCCTGGGGAGACCTGGGGGTGGACATCGTGATCGAGTCCACCGGCGTCTTCACCGCCGCGGCGAAGGCGCGCTCACACGTCGACGGCGGAGCGAAGAAGGTCATCATCGCCGCGCCGGCCAGCGGTGAGGACATCACGGTGGTGATGGGCGTCAACGACGGCGACTACGACCCCGAGCGCCACACCATCGTCTCCAACGCCTCCTGCACCACCAACTGTCTCGCCGTCCTCGCCAAGGTGCTGCACGACGCCGTCGGCATCGACACCGGCATGATGACCACGGTCCACGCCTACACACAGGACCAGAACCTCCTGGACGCCCCGCACAAGGACCTGCGCCGGGCACGGGCCGCGGGCGTGAACATCGTGCCCACCTCCAGCGGTGCCGCCAAGGCCATCGGCCTCGTCCTGCCGGAGCTGGACGGCCGGCTGGACGCCTTCGCCCTGCGGGTGCCCGTCCCCACGGGCTCGGTCACCGACCTCACGGTCACCACCCTCCGGGGCACCACGGTGGACGAGGTGAACAGCGCGTACGCGGCGGCGGCCGCAGGACCGTACAAGGGCTTGCTGTCCGCCGTGGACGCGCCGCTGGTCAGCTCCGACATCGTGGGCGACCCGGCCTCCTGTGTCTTCGACGCCGGACTCACCCGGGTCTCCGGCTCGCAGGTCAAGGTCGTCGGCTGGTACGACAACGAGTGGGGCTACTCGAACCGCCTCATCGATCTGGCGCTGCTCGTCGGGTCGTCTCTGTAGCCTCCCGCCGACCAGGCCGGACCGGACTCGACCAGGCCAGACCCGACCGGACTCGACGCGACCGGACCGGACTCGACCGGGCTCCGTACGACCCGCACGACCCGCACAACTCGTACGTCTGCACGACTCGCACGTCCGCACCACCCGTACACGAGCAACGGCCGTGCCCCGAAGCGGCGGCCGCTGCTCCGGCGCGACCGTGAACCGGCGCACCGCACCCGACGCGGCCGATGGCGTCGGTGTGCCCGGACGTCCGACGACTCCCCCCACACGACGCCACGAGAGCAGGCCCCATGAAGGAACTTCCGGGATTACCCTTCGACAATCCGGACGTGATCGGCATCGCGCCCCGGATGCTCGCCCTCCAGCAGGACGGGCCGATCTCCAGGGTACGGATCGCCGGTGAGGACGCCTGGCTGGTCACCCACTACGACAAGGTACGAGCACTCCTCGCCGACCGCCGGCTCGGTCTCAGCAACCCCTTCCCGGAGCAGTCGGCGAAGAGCACCGCCAGGAGCACCATGATGGCGCTGATGGCCGGGGACGACCACCGGACCGAAGCCACCGACCATCCGCAGTTGCGCGAACTGCTCGTGCCCCGGTTCTCCACCCGCCGGATGCGCCTGATGAAGACCCGGATCGAGCGGCATGTGGACGAGCTGCTCGACCAGTTGGCCGCCGGCCCCCGGCCCGCCGACCTGCACAGCGCGCTGGCGTTCCCGCTGCCCACCATGACGGTCTGCGATCTGCTCGGCGTGCCGCTCGCCGACCGGGAGCGGTTCGGGCAGTGGGCGAGGGGCACCTTCGACCAGAGCGACGGTCAGCACTCGGCGAACACCTTTCAGCAGGTCGTCGACTACATGACGGAACTGGTGGCGCGCAAGCGGATCGAGCCGGGCGACGACATCCTCTCCGAGCTGATCGCCGAAAAGGACGGCACGCTGTCCGACGCGTACATCGCCCAGCTGGGCAACGCCGTGCTGTTGTTCGGCTACGAGACCACCATTGTCCGTATCGACCTGGGCACCCTGCTGCTGCTGCGCAATCCGGCCCAGCGTGCCCTGCTGGCCGAGAATCCCCGCCTCGCGCCGGCCGCGGTCGAGGAGATCCTGCGCCTGGGCGTCGGCGGCAAGGGTTCCAACGCGCTGATACCCCGCTACGCGCACCGCGACATCACCGTCGGCGAGACCGTGATCCGGACCGGGGACGCGGTGATGCTGGCCATCGGCGCGGCCAACTACGACCACCGGGCGTTCCCCGAGGGCGATCTGTTCGATCTGGCCCGGGAGAAGCCCAAGTCGCACCTGGCCTTCGGACACGGCACCCGGCACTGCATCGGCCGCGTACTGGCCCGGATCGAGCTGACGGCGGTGTTCGAGCGGCTGTTCAGCAGGCTGCCCCAGCTGCGGCTCGCGGTGCCCGAGGAGTCACTGCGCTGGCAGGAACACCGGATCACCGGCGGGTTCGACGAGATCCCCGTCACCTTCTGAGTGGCATGGCACGAGCGACAGACACAACCGTCCACCGTTCAGGGTGACAGGCGGCACGCAGCGCACGACCGAAGCCGTCGGCCTGCCCGGATGGTGTTTGACGCCCCCTCCCCCACGCACAGTCACGAGGACAAGGAACCATGACGGACACTTTCAGTGAATATGTCGACTGCATGCCCCTTCTCGACGACCGTGACGCCCTCCACCGGTTCTACGACGAGCACGGCTATGTCTATCTGCGCGGCGCCCTGGACCGCGAACTCGTGCGGACCGCCGCCGAGCAGATGCTCCAGGGCCTGATCGCACTCGGCCACGCCGCCCCCGGCACCACGCTCGACACCCTCGCCATCGACTCCTTCGAGGCGGTCGACGAGGTGGCGATGCACGACTACGTCAGGTACGACGAGCTGTGGAACCACCCCTCGACCCGGAAGGTCTGGGAGAAGGTCTTCGGCGAGCCGGTCTTCGTCTTCAAGTCGACGACGATCCGCTACTACCCCTCCGCCGCGGGCTCCGCCGAGCCGAGCTTCCTGACCCCGCTGCACCAGGACGGCTTCTACATCGGCCCGAACAAGGACTTCCGTACCGCCTGGATACCGCTGCTCCCGACGACCCGCGCAATAGGCGGTGTCGCCCTCGCCGACGGCAGCCACCGGAAGGGCCCGCGCGAGCATGTCGTCACCGAGAACTTCCGCCGCTTCGGCCACGCCGTGCGCGGCATCCCGGCGGAGGAGTTCGGCGCGGACGAGGAGTTGCTGTTCTCGGCCATGGCACCCGGCGACGTGATCATCTTCCATGCCTTTATGTGCCACAAGTCCATCCCGAACGTCTCGGCGCACCCGGCCGGCATGCGGATGTCGATGGACACCCGTATCCAGCCCGCCTCCTCGCCCCGTGGGTTCAATGCCCTCACCCCCTGGCCGGAGTCGGCGAAGGACGCCTCCAAGGGAGTCCTGTCGAAGATCACCGGCACCCCCACCACCGCCGAGTGACCTCATCACCCCCGAACACGCCTCGACCGTCCCCTCCGAACGCCCGGGTAGGCAGCAGCGCATGACCAAGCACGAGAGCCTCCCCCCTCCGAAGGGGCCCGAAGCGACGCCGGAGCCCTCGGCCCCCGCAGGGCTCGGCGGCATCGCCCTGGTGGTGGTGCTCACCGGATACGCCCTTTCCATCGTGGACGCCTCCATCGTCAATGTGGCCCTGACCTCGATCAGTGACGACCTCCACGGCGGCCCCGCCGCACTGGAGCTGGTGGTGTCCGGCTATGGCCTCACCTACGCCCTCGGCCTGGTGCTGGGCGGACGGCTGGGCGACGCCTTCGGCAGGCGGCGCCTGTACGCCTACGGGCTCGCGGCCTTCACCGTCACCTCGGCACTGTGCGGGCTCGCCCCGACCATCGAGTTCCTCGTCGTGGCCCGGCTGCTCCAGGGCGCCGCCGCCGCCATGCTCGTACCGCAGGTGCTGGCGACGATCCAGGCGGCCACGGTGGGCCAGGCACGTGCCCGTGCGATCGGTCTGTACGGGGCGACCGCGGGCCTCGGCATGGTCATCGGGCAGATCCTGGGCGGGCTGCTGGTCTCGCTGGACATCGCCGGCATCGGCTGGCGGGCGGTCTTCGCGATCAATGTGCCGATCGGAGTGGCGGCGCTGATGGCCGTCCGGCGCGTCCCCGCGACCAGGGCCGGCACCAGGCCGCGCTTCGATCCGCTGGGCACCGCACTGTTCGGCGCCACCATGGTCTGTGTCCTGGCCGTGGTCGTGGCGGGCCCCGAACTGGGCTGGCCGCTGTGGCTGTGGTCACTGCTCGCGGTCGCGGCGGCGGGAGCGGTGGCCCTGACGCGGGTCGAACGCGGACTGGAGGCGCGGGGCGGTTCACCGCTGCTCTCCCCGTCGGTGCTGTCCCATCCGGGGATGCGCAGAGGGCTGATGGCGATGGTGCCCTTCTCGGCCGGCTTCGGCGCCTTCCTGTTCGTCTACGCGCTGATCGCCCAGGGCCATTTCGGCTTCGGGGGACTCGCCTCCGGCGGCGGGCTCGCGCCGTTCGCCGTGGCGTTCTTCGTGGTGGCGCAGTTCACCCCGAGGATCGCGGCGGCGCTGGGGAGCCGGATCGTCACCCTGGGCGCCGTCGTCCAGTCCGCGAGCCTGCTACTGCTGGCGCTGGTGCTCTGGCTGGGCTGGCCCCATCCCTCCCTGGCGCTCGTACTGGTCGGGATCGGCTTCTTCGGCGCGGGCGCGGCGCTGATCGGCCCGACGCTGTTCCGGACGATCCTCGCCGACGTACCCTCCGCACAGGCCGGCATGGGCAGCGGTGTGCTGGTGACCAGCCAGCAGATGGCGACCGCGCTGGGTGCGACCGTCGGCGGAACCCTCTACATCTCCCTGGACGGTTCGCTGTCGACGGTGTCGGCGGCCGTGCTCGTCCTCGCCCTGCTGGTCTGTTCCTCGGTGACCGTTCTCATGATCAGCCTGAAGCTCCCCGACCCCAGCTGACACCCGCGTCCCCCGACCCCAGCTGACAACCGCCTTCCCGGACCCCAGCTGACAACCGCGTTCCCCGAACGGCTCGATCTCATCCAGACCTTCTCGTCGGCCACGGCGCGCCGTCCTTCGGCGTACCCGCGCGCAGAAGCGGAGACAGCCCAGTGCAGTTACCGACCAGGACAGCCGTGGTGACCGGCGCGGCCAGCGGCATCGGCCTCGCCCTCAGTGCCCGCTTCGCGGCGGCCGGCGGCGGCGTGATCATGGCGGACATCGACGGCGAGGCACTCCACCGCCGGGCCGCCGAACTCACCGCGCAGGGGGCCCGGGTGACCCCGGTGACCGCCGACCTCACCGACCCGGACGCCGTCGAACGGCTCGCGGACACCGCGTTCGACCACCTCGGCGACATCGACGTGGTGTGCAACAACGCCGGGGTCCTCGGCCCCGTGGGGCAGCCCCTGTGGGAGGTGCCGCTGGCGCACATGCGGCAGGTCTTCGAGGTGAACCACTGGGCCCACGTCCTGGTGGCCCGTGCCTTCGTCCCCCGGCTGCTGGAGCGCGGCCGGCCCGCCCATCTGATCCACACCGCCTCGATGTCCGCCTTCGTCGTCGGCGCGGGCAGCGCCGCCTACGCCGCCTCCAAACACGCCGACCTCGCCGTAGCCCGCAGTCTCCGCGCCGATCTGCGGGGCACCGGGATCCGGGTGTCGGTGCTCTGTCCCGGCCGGGTCGACACCCCCATGGTCCAGGGCCTGACGGCCCCGCGCGGTGCGGGCGGCGACACCTCGGTGAGCGCCGAGGAGGTCGCCGGACTCGTCTGGGAGGCCCTCGGCTCCGACCGCTTCTATCTCTTCAGCAACTCCGACGCGCCGCTGCGGCTGCGCGATCAGTTCGACGATGTAGGGCGCCATCTCTCCCTTCCGCCCCCTTCCCCCGAGGAGGAACCGTGGCCCGCGCCGAAAGCGACGACCGTCGTGATAAAACACTGACCATCGATCTGGAGGCGGTACGGGAGAAGTACCGGCGGGAACGCGACAAACGCACCACCGGTCGCACCTATCAGTTCGCGCGCGGTGACTTCGGCCGCTACGCGCGGGACCCCTACACCGAGCGGCGGGAGCGCGAGCCGCTCACCGACGAGGTGGATGTCGCCGTCGTCGGCGCCGGCATCGGCGGCCTGCTGACCGGCGCCCATCTGCGCGAGGAGACCGGCCTGGAGCGTATCCGGCTGATCGACGAGGCCGGCGACGTCGGCGGTACCTGGTACTGGAACCGCTTCCCCGGGGTCCGGTGCGACGTCGAGAGCTACATCTATATGCCGCTGCTCGAAGAGATCGGCGCGATCCCCACCGAGAAGTACTCCACCGGTCCCGAGATCTTCGCCCACCTCCAGCGGATCGCCCACCGGTACGACCTCTACCGCGACGCCCTCTTCCAGACCACCGTCACCGGGCTGCGCTGGGACGAAGCCGCCGGCAGGTGGCTGGTGAGCACCGACCGCGGCGATCTGATCCGGGCCCGGTACGTGGCCATGTCGATCGGACTGATGCACCGGCCCAAACTCCCCGCGCTGCCGGGGCTCGACACCTTCGCCGGGCACTCCTTCCACACCAGCCGCTGGGACTTCGACTACACCGGCGGCGACAGCACCGGCGGGCTGACCAAGCTGAAGGACAAGAAGGTCGGCGTCATCGGCACCGGCTCCACGACCATCCAGCTCGCCCCGCACCTCGCCGAGTGGGCCGAGCGGCTCGTCCTCTTCCAGCGCACCCCGGCCGCGGTCGACGTCCGGGGCAACCGGCCCACCCCGGCCGACTGGGCGAGCGGTCTCGAACCGGGCTGGCAGCAGCGCCGTATGGAGAACTTCCACGCGCTGACCTCCGGCATCCCGCAGGACGAGGACCTGGTCCAGGACCGCTGGACCCAGACCACGGCCCAGCTGGCCGCCGCGATCCTGCCCACCGGAGACACCGGCGGCGACCCGAGGGAGCGGGCGCTCGCGGCCGAGCGGGCGGACTTCCTCAAGATGGAGGAGCTGCGCGCCCGCGTCGACAGCGTTGTCACCGATCCCGCGACCGCCGCCGCGCTCAAGCCGTACTACCGCGTGTACTGCAAGCGGCCCTGCTTCCACGACGGCTATCTCCAGACCTTCAACCGGCCGCAGGTGACCCTGGTCGACACCCAGGGGCAGGGGGTGGAGCGGATCACCCCGGCCGGGGTGGTCGCGAACGGCCGGGAGTACCCGCTCGACTGCCTGATCTTCGCCACCGGCTACGAGCACGAGTTCGCCGTCCCGTACACCGATCGCGCCGGCTACGACATCGTCGGCCGCGACGGCCTGAAGCTGTCGCAGAAGTGGGCGGACGGGGCGCACACCCTGCACGGACTCCAGGTGAACGGCTTCCCCAACTGTTTCATCCTGTCCAAGATCCAGGCCGGCCGGCACGTCAACATCGCCTACATGCTGAGCGAGCAGACCCGCCACCTCGCCCATATCGTCAAGTCCGTCGAGGAGCGCGGCCACCGGGTCGTGGAGGCCTCCGAGGCCGGCGAGAAGGAATGGGTCGAGGAGATCCTCCGGCTCGCCACCGACAGCATCGACTTCCTGGAGAACTGCACGCCCGGCCTCTACAACAACGAGGGCGACCCGAGCGGACTGCCCCTGCTCAACTCCAGCTACGGCGGCGGTTCGGTGGAGTTCGTGAACATCCTCAGGCGCTGGCGCGCGGCGGGCGACCTCGCCGGTCTCGAACTGCGCTGACCACCCCCCACCCCCCTGCGAAAGGCGGCAACGCCCATGGACATCAAGCCGATACCCGGCGCCCCTCTCGGCGCCGTCGTCCACGGCGCCCATGTCACCGGCGACATGGGCAGGACCCGGTACGCGGAGATCTGGGCAGCGCTCGACGCGCACCTCGTCCTGGTCTTCCGCGGCCACGAGACCCCTTCCTACCCGGAGTTCCTGGCCTTCGGCCGCAGCTTCGGGCACATCCCGAAGACCGGTCTGACCAGCGGCGCCCACCCCGACCACAATGAGATCCTGATCGTCTCCCATCTGCTGGAGAACGGTCGCAGGATCGGCGTCGGCGACGCCGGGTGGATGGGCTGGCACACCGACTACTCCTTCCGCCCCCGTGTCTCCCAGGTCGGCTTCCTGGAGGCCATGGAGGTGCCCTCCTCCGGCGGCGGGGAGACGCTTTTCACCGATATGTACGCCCTGTACGAGTCGCTGACGCCCGAGGAGCGCCGGCGCCTGCACTCCTACCGGGTCCGGCATGCCCTGCGCACCGGGTACGAGGAGACCATCGAGGAGGAGCTCCAGGGCGAGGTGTCCCTCGGCGAGAACACCGCACAGATCCAGCCCGAGGACGGCACCTCCACCATCCACCCCCTCATCGCCCGCAATCCGCGCACCGGCCGCCGGTCGGTCTACATCAGCACCCTGAACACCCAGCGGATCGTGGACCTCGCCCCCGACGACAGCCGCAGGCTGCTCGACGAACTGCTGGTGCACGCGGGCAAGCCCCAGTACACCTATGCCCACACCTGGCAGCCCGGGGACATCGTCATGTGGGACCAGCTCGGCACCGTCCACGCCAAGCGGGCCTTCGACCCGGCCGAACGGCGCATCATGCGCCAGGTCGTCAGCATCTTCGACGATCCGACCGCCCCCTGGCGGGCGGAGTCCGCCGCATGAGCACCGCCCCCGCCTGCCTCAGCCACAGCCGGGTCACCATCACCCCGGCACTGCGCGCCGCCGTCGACCGGCTCGACCAGCGCTCGCGCCACCAGGCGGCCTACCACTTCGGCTGGATCACCGTGAGCGGCGCGCCCACCAGCGCCGACGCCGGCAAGGCCGTACGGCCGGCACTGGCGCTGCTGTCGGCCGAGGCGGTCGGCGCACAGCCGGAGGTCGCACTGCCCGGCGCCGTCGCCGTGGAGCTCGTGCACAACTTCTCCCTGCTGCACGACGATCTGATGGACGGCGACGAGGAGCGCCGCCACCGCCGCACGGTGTGGCGGCTCTGGGGTGCCTCCAGCGCGATCCTGACCGGTGACGCGATGCTGGCGCTCGCCCAGGAGGTGCTGCTGGACACCGGGCTGCCCACGGCGGCGCCCGCCGCCCGGCTGCTGGCGCGCACCACCCGGCATCTGATCCGCGGCCAGGTGGAGGACCTGGCCTTCGAACAGCGCTCGCATGTCACGGTCGAGGAGTGCGTCGACATGGCCGCCGGCAAGACCGGCGCACTGCTCTCGGCGAGTGCCGCGATCGGCGCCGTCCTCGCCGGGGCGCCGGAGGCGACGGTGGACGCGCTGGCGCTCTACGGTGACCAGGTGGGCGTCGCCTTCCAGCTCATCGACGATGTGCTCGGCATCTGGGGCGACCCGGCCGTCACCGGCAAGTCGGTCCACTCCGATCTGCGGTCCCGCAAGAAGTCCCTGCCGGTCAGCCATGTACTGAACCAGGACGGTCCGCTCAGGGACGAGCTGGCCGCCTGGCTCACCACCCCCGGTGAGCCCGACGAGGAGGAACTGCGGCGTGTGGCCGCGCTGATCGCGGACGCCGGCGGCCGGGACTGGGCGCTGGCCGAGGCCGCCCGGCGGATGGCGCTCGCCGAGGACGCGCTGCGCGGTGTCGAGCTGGACACCGGCGCACGGGACGAACTCCTCGCGCTCGGCCGGTTCGTCGTCGACCGCGAGATCTGAGACCGGCCGGCCCCCTCCCCCCTGTCCGTATCCCCCTTCTGCTCGATCCCCCTTCTGATCGGCGCGGCACTCCCGCCAGGGCACCACCATGCCCGCTGTTCCCCGCAACCCACCCCCAAGGACTCCCCCATGCCCCAGGATGTCGACTTCCACATACCCCTGCCGGGCCGGCAGAGCCCGGACCACGCCCGTGCCGAGGCCGACCAGCTCGGCTGGCCGCGCTCGCTCGGGCTGATCAAGTCCGAGGCGGCGGCCGAGCGCCATCTGCGCGGCGGCTACGCCGATCTGGCCTCCCGCTTCTACCCCCATGCCACCGGCGCCGACCTGGATCTGGGCGTCGATCTGATGTCGTGGTTCTTCCTCTTCGACGACCTCTTCGACGGGCCGCGCGGCGAGAACCCGGAGGAGACCAAACGGCTCACCGACTCGGTCGCGGCGGCGCTGAACGGCCCCCTTCCCGACACCGCGCCACCCATCGCGCACGGCTTCGCCGACATCTGGCGGCGCACCAGCGAGAACATGACACCCGCCTGGTGCACGCGGAGCGCCCGGCACTGGCGCAACTACTTCGACGGCTATGTCGACGAGGCGGAGAGCCGCTTCCGCGACACCCCGTACAACTCCGCGGCCCAGTATCTGGCGGTGCGCCGGCAGACCATCGGGGTGCAGCCGACGGTCGACCTCGCCGAGCGCGCGGGCCGCTTCGAGGTGCCGCACCGGGTCTTCGACAGTGCCGTGCTCTCCGCGATGCTCCAGATCGCCGTCGACATCAATCTGCTGCTCAACGACATCGCCTCGCTGGAGAAGGAAGAGGCCCGCGGCGAGCAGAACAACATGGTCATGATCCTGCGCCGGGAGCACGGCTGGTCCGAGGACCGGAGCGTCACCCACATCCAGGGCGAGGTCCGCGCCCGTCTGGAGCAGTACCTGCTGCTGGAGTCCTGCCTGCCGCAGGTCGGCGACATCTACCGGCTCGACGGGGCCGAGCGCGAGGCCCTGGAGCGCTACCGCAACGACGCCGTGCGCACCGTGATCCGCGGTTCCTACGACTGGCACCGCTCCTCGGGCCGCTACGACGCCGAGTTCGCGCTCGCCGCCGGCGCCCAGGGCTATCTGGAGGAGCTCGGCAGCACCGCCCGCTAGCGGCGGCGCCCAGCAGGACCGAGCGGCCCGCGCCCGGCCGTCGCGGAGGCACAGCCGGCCGGCGAGCGGAGCAGCTGTCAACAGATCGGCAAAGACGGGAAGTTGAGATTCGAATGACCGAGCAGAACACCTTCTCGGCGGGAACGGCGCCCGGGGCGCTCCCCGTCGTGGGACACGCCCTCCAGATCATGCGTCACCCCGTGGACTTCATGACCTCGCTGTCGGCCCACGGCGACCTGGTCGAGATCAGGATCGGCCCCACCACGGCCTATGTCCCGACCCACCCCGAGCTGCTGCGGTACGTGCTGACCAACGACCGCGTCTTCGACAAGGGCGGCGTCTTCTACGACCGCGCCCGGGACATCGCCGGCAACGGCCTGGTCACCTGCCCGTTCTCCGACCACCGCCGCCAGCGCCGGCTGATGCAGTCGGCGTTCACCCGCGGCCAGCTCAAACGGTATGCGGAGGCCATGCACGCCGAGATCGCGGACACGACGTCGCGCTGGCAGGACGGCATGGTCGTCGACGCCTTCCAGGAGATGTACGGGATGGCCCTGCGCACGGTCGGCCGCACCCTGTACTCCACACCCGTCAGCCCCGAGCTGGCGGCCAAGGTGGAACGTTCCTTCGATGTGGTGCTCAACGGCCTGTTCCGGCAGATGTTCCTCCCGGCCTCGATCCGCCGGCTGCCCCTGCCGTCCCAGCGCCGCTACAAGAACAACCTGGACTTCCTGCACGAGACCACCCAGCGGCT
This sequence comes from Streptomyces sp. NPDC000594, assembly GCF_040299965.1. Taxonomy (NCBI): domain Bacteria; kingdom Bacillati; phylum Actinomycetota; class Actinomycetes; order Kitasatosporales; family Streptomycetaceae; genus Streptomyces; species Streptomyces sp. NPDC000594. The sequence goes on from NZ_JBEPCY010000007.1 coordinate 161,450, forward strand.
CATCGACGACTACCGCAGCTCCGACACCGAGCACGACGACCTGCTCGCCGCCCTGCTCGCCGCCCGCGACGACGACGGCGGCCGGCTCGGCGACAAGGAGATCCACGACCAGGTCATCACCGTCATGGCGGCCGGTACCGAGACCGTCGCCGGCACCCTCACCTGGGTCTTCTACCTCCTCTCCCAGCACCCGGAGATCGAGGCCGCGCTCTACGACGAGATCGACTCCGTCCTCGACGGCCGCGCCCCGCGGTGGGACGATCTGCCGAGCCTCTCCCTGACCGACCGGATCATCTCCGAGACGCTGCGACTGCACCCGCCGGCCTGGCTGTTCACCCGACTCACCGCCACCCCGACCGAACTCGCGGGCCGTCAGCTGCCGGCCGGCTCCACCATCGTCTTCAGCCCCGCCGCGGTCGCCCAGTACGAGGACGCCTTCGACAACCCCGGGGAGTTCGACCCCGACCGCTGGCTGCCGGAGCGTGTCGCACCCGCCTCCCGCCATGCCTTCGTGCCGTTCGGCACCGGCGCCCGCAAGTGCATCGGCGACCTCTACGCCCGCACGGAGGCCGCCCTGGGGCTCGCCACCATCCTGGGCCGCTGGCGGGTCACCTGCGAGCCCGGTATGGACGTCCGCCCGGTGCCGCTGGCCACCGTCTACCACCCGCGCCGGCTGCGCCTGAGACTGGACGCGCACACCCCGCGCCGGACGGCCGCCACCGTCCCCGCACCGGCCGGGGGTGACGCGGCGTGAGCGGAGCCGAGGTCGTCCTGGCCCAGCCGCGCGGCTTCTGCGCGGGTGTACGGCGCGCCATCGGCATCGTCGAGCGGGCGCTGGACCTGCACGGGGCGCCGGTGTACGTACGCAAGGAGATCGTGCACAACCACTACATCGTCTCGGAACTACGAAAACGGGGCGCGGTCTTCGTCGACAGCGAGGAGGAGGTCCCGCAGGGCGCGGTCTGTGTCTTCTCCGCGCACGGTGTCTCACCCGAGGTCCGCTCCACCGCCGCCGGCCGGGGGCTTGAGGTCATCGACGCCACCTGCCCGCTGGTCTCCAAGGTCCACCAGGAAGCGGTGCGCTTCGCCCGGGACGGCCGTGCCATCCTCCTCGTCGGGCACGAGGGCCACGAGGAGGTCGAGGGCGTCCTCGGTGAGGCCCCCGACCGGATCCTCGTCATCGAGACGGAGGACGACGTACGCCGCCTCGACCTGCCCGACGACACCCCGGTCGCCGTCCTCACCCAGACCACCCTCTCGTTCGACGAGACCGAGCGCGTCGTCGAGGCCCTGCGCGCCCGCTTCACCGACCTGATCACCCCCGGCGACGACATCTGCTACGCCAGCCAGAACCGGCAGAACGCGGTCAAGGACCTCGCACGCGACAACGACCTGGTCCTGATCGTCGGCTCGCGCAACTCCAGCAACTCGCTGCGCATGGTCGAGGTGGCCCGCGACCACGGCGCCGCCGCCCATCTGGTCCCCGACGAGCGGCACCTCGAAGCGGACTGGCTGAGGGGTGTGTCGTCGGTCGGCGTCAGCGCCGGGGCCAGTGCCCCGGAGATCCTTGTCGACGGGCTCGTCGTCCGGCTCGCCGAACTCGGCTTCGACCGGGTCCAGCTCCAGCGGGGCATCGCCGAGGACGTCGTGTTCTCCATGCCCGGCCGGCTGGCCGACCCGGTCACCGGCCGTGTCCCGCAGACACCGCTGGCCGGCGAGGTCTCGCCCGCACCCGGTGGGGTGCGATGAATCCGCCGCCGGAGAAAGAGGGGCGCGCCATGCCACGCCTGGAGGAGATCCGGGGGCCCGAGGACCTGCGCGCCCTGTCCCCGCACGCGGCCCGCGAACTGGCGCCGCGGATCCGCCGGCTGCTGGTGGAGAGCTGCACCGCCCATGGCGGCCATCTCGGCCCCAATCTCGGGGTCGTCGAACTCTCCATCGCCCTGCACCGCGTCTTCGACTCCCCCCGCGACAGGATCCTGTGGGACACCGGCCACCAGGCCTATGTCCACAAGATCCTCACCGGCCGCACCGGGGCGTTCGCCACGCTCCGCCGCACCGGCGGGTTGTCGGGCTACCCCTGCCGCGCCGAGTCCGAGCACGACGTCATCGAGAACTCGCACGCCTCGACCTCCCTCTCCTGGGCGGACGGCCTCGCCCGCGCCAACGCCCTGCTCGGGCGGAGCGACCGCGCCGTGGTCGCCGTACTCGGCGACGGGGCGCTCACCGGGGGCATGGCCTGGGAAGCCCTCAACAACATCGCGGCCGCCCCCGAACGCCCCGTCGTCGTGGTCCTCAACGACAACGGCCGCTCCTACGCCCCCACCGTGGGCGCCGTCGCCGGACACCTCGCCGGCCTGCGCACGGGCGACGCCCGGCCCACCCTGTTCGAGAATCTGGGGCTCGCCTACGTCGGCCCGGTGGACGGCCATGACATCGAGGCCGTGGAGACGGCACTGCGTACGGCCGTCGCCCTGCACAGGCCCGTGGTGGTCCACTGCGTCACCTCGAAGGGCCGCGGCCACCTGCCCGCCGAAGAGGACGAGACGGACCACTTCCACGCCGTGCGCGCCGCCGCCGCCCGGAAACCGGGGTCCGCGCCCAGCTGGACGTCCGTGTTCGGCAGCGAGCTGGCCGACCTCGCCGCCGACCGGCCGGACGTGGTCGCCATCACCGCGGCCATGCTCGACCCGACCGGGCTCGGCGAGTTCGCCCGCCGCCACCCCGAGCGCGTCATCGACGTCGGCATCGCCGAACAGCACGCCGTGACCACCGCCGCGGGGCTGGCCCTCGGTGGGGTGCACCCGGTCGTCGCGCTGTACGCCACCTTCCTCAACCGGGCCTTCGACCAGCTCCTGCTGGATGTGGCCCTGCACCGGGCCCCGGTCACCTTCGTCCTGGACCGGGCCGGGGTGACCGGCGACGACGGCCCCTCGCACAACGGCATGTGGGACCTGTCGCTGCTGAATCTGGTGCCCGGCCTGCGGCTGGCCGCGCCACGCGACGCCACCACCCTGCGCCGTGCCCTGCGGGAGGCCGTGGCCTGCGACGACGGCCCCACCGCCCTGCGCTTCCCCAAGGGCTCCAGCGGAGCGGACATCCCGGCCGTGGAGGTGCGCGCGGACCTGGACGTCCTGCACCGCGGCGAGCGCCCCGACATCCTGCTGGTCTCCGTCGGCGCCATGGCCGCCACCTGTCTCGACGTCGCCGAACGGCTGGCCGGGCGGGGCGTCGGCGTCACCGTCGTGGACCCCCGCTGGATCAAGCCGGTGGCGCCCGGGCTGACCGCGCTCGCCCTCGACCATCTGATGGTCGCCACGGTCGAGGACAACGGACGGGCCGGCGGCGCCGGGGCGTGCGTCGCCCAGGCCCTGGGCGAGGCCGATCCTGGTCTGCCGGTGCATGTCTTCGGCCTCCCGCAACGCTTCCTGGACCACGGCTCACGGGCCGATGTCCTGGAGGCCTGCGGCCTCACACCCCGCCATCTCGCCCGGGCGCTGCTGGCGGCCCTGCCCTCCGGACGGCGGGCCCGGCGGGGAGCCGCCGCCTCCCTCGCCGCCGGCTGACACCGGCCGTCCCGACGGGCGGTCGGCGGCCACGCGCACGGCGACGACCCCGCCGACCGCCCGTGAGCCGACCGCCCGTAACCCGACCGCTCGCAACCCGGTCCCCCCGGACCGGCCGACCATCTTGGGGATTTGTCATGTCTGTCGCTCTCGGAGTGCCGACGGTGCCGCCGAGGCTGGCCCGACGACGTACCAGCCGTCAGATCCAGGTAGGGACCGTACCCGTGGGCGGCGACGCCCCCGTCTCGGTCCAGTCCATGACCACGACCCGCACCTCCGACATCGGCGCGACCCTCCAGCAGATCGCCGAACTCACCGCGTCCGGCTGCCAGATCGTCCGCGTCGCCTGCCCCACCCAGGACGACGCCGACGCCCTCGCCACGATCGCCCGCAAGTCGCAGATCCCGGTGATCGCGGACATCCACTTCCAGCCGAAGTACGTCTTCGCGGCCATCGAGGCGGGCTGTGCGGCCGTACGGGTCAACCCGGGCAACATCAAGCAGTTCGACGACAAGGTCCGTGAGATCGCGCGGGCCGCGAAGGACCACGGCACGCCGATCCGCATCGGGGTCAACGCGGGTTCGCTCGACCGCAGGCTGCTGAAGAAGTACGGCAAGGCGACCCCGGAGGCGCTGGTCGAGAGCGCGCTGTGGGAGGCGTCGCTCTTCGAGGAGCACGACTTCCGGGACATCAAGATCTCCGTCAAGCACAACGACCCCGTCGTCATGGTCGAGGCGTACAAGCAGCTCGCGGCGGAGTGCGACTACCCGCTGCACCTCGGTGTGACGGAGGCGGGCCCCGCCTTCCAGGGCACCATCAAGTCGGCCGTCGCGTTCGGGGCGCTGCTGTCCCAGGGCATCGGCGACACCATCCGTGTCTCCTTGAGCGCGCCGCCCGTCGAAGAGGTCAAGGTCGGCCTCCAGATCCTGGAGGCCCTGAACCTCAAACAGCGCGGCCTGGAGATCGTGTCCTGCCCGTCCTGCGGGCGCGCCCAGGTCGATGTGTACAAGCTGGCCGACGAGGTCACGGCCGGGCTGGAGGGCATGGACATCCCCCTGCGCGTGGCCGTCATGGGGTGTGTGGTGAACGGGCCCGGCGAGGCCAGGGAAGCGGACCTCGGCGTCGCCTCCGGCAACGGCAAGGGGCAGATCTTCGTCAAGGGCGAGGTCGTCAGGACCGTACCCGAGTCGAAGATCGTCGAGACGCTCATCGAGGAGGCGTTCAAACTCGCCGAGCTGATGCGCGGGGCCGAGGAGAACGACGGTGACGGTGCCGGTGGCAGCGACAGCGACACGAGCGAAGGGAAGCATCCGTGACCTATGTCATCGCCCAGCCCTGTGTGGACGTCAAGGACAGGGCCTGTATCGAGGAATGCCCCGTCGACTGCATCTATGAGGGTCGGCGATCCCTGTACATCCACCCGGACGAGTGCGTCGACTGCGGCGCGTGCGAGCCGGTCTGCCCGGTCGAGGCGATCTTCTACGAGGACGACGTGCCCGGGGAGTGGACGGACTACCACCGGGCGAACGGCGAGTTCTTCGACGACCTCGGCTCGCCCGGCGGCGCCGCCGTCCTCGGCCCGGTCGAGCGCGACCATCCGCTCGTCGCCGGACAACCGGTCCGCACGGGATGAGCCGGGCCGTGCCCTGGGGCGGGGGCGGAAGCAGCGCCGTACAGCGCCCGTCACCCGTCGGTGGGCAGGGAGGTGGTGCACGCCGGACAGCGGGGGCGGTCCTGGGCCGGGGGTCCGGCGGGCTCCCCGCCCACCGGCCCACTCGCCCCGCCGTCCGCGTGCACCGTCAGTCCCTCGCGCTCCGCGATGGCCCCTGCCTCGAAGCGGCTCTGCGCGCCGAGCCCTTCGAGGATCTCGGAGACATGGCGGCGGCAGGTCCGCAGGGAGATGCCGAGGCGGCGGGCGACCGCGTCGTCCTTGAGGCCCTTGGCCAGCAGGACGAGGATGCTCCGTTTGATGGTGCCGGAGATCTCGTGGGCGGCGCGGGGGCCGGTACCGAATACGGTGGCGTTCTCCCAATCGCGTTCGAACACCCGGATGAGGTAGGCGACGAGATCGGGTTCACGGATCACGAGGGCGCCGCTCGTCGCCGCGGGCAGCAGGGCCATCGCCCGGTCCACCAGGATCATCTGCGGTACGACCTCGGGCATGGTGCGTATCTGTGCGCCCGCGGCGAGGAGCTGTTCCGCATGGGTACGGGTGGGTAGGTCGTACCGGGTGGCGTGCTGGTAGAGACAGCGCATCCGGACACCGCGGGCGAGCAGGGCGAGATCCCGGGGCAGCGCCTCACGGAGGGCGTTGGGCGGGAAGGCACGGCCGTGCTTGGAGACGATGATCTCGCTCGTACAGCTGTCGATGACCTCGTTCAGAAGGGACCGTACGGCGTCCTGGTCGGCGAGGTGGTCGATGGTGGACTCGGGACAGACGGCCTGCCGGGCCCGGAGGTAGACGGGGACGAGCGCGGCGAGCGCGTCATGTTCCCGCTGGAGCCGGGTCCGCTGCTGTCGCAGGGCGTCCTCCCGGGCCCGGAGTTCGGAGTCCCGGTCGGCGAGCACCCGGGCGGCGGCGGTCTGCGGGCTCACCGCGCGCCAGGCCCTGGCGCGGGGGTCGCCGGGGTCCGGGGCCGGGAGTTCCTGGAGGAGTCCGGCTCGGGTCAGGGTCCGTACGGCCCGCTGGCAACCGGGCTCGTCCAGACCGGTGTCGGCGGCCGCCCGGGGAAGGGCGTCCGCCGTGAGCCCGCGGTGTTCCAGGGCCCACCGGTACAGCAGGACCGTACCCTCGTCCAGCTCCGCCGCCCCGGGCGGATCCGGCTCCTCTCCCACGGTCATCGCCCTCTCCTCTCCTATCCCTCCTCAACCTGCATGGCACCTAGATGATTCATGACACAGCTATCGGCCCTGGCGACGGGGTGGCAAAGTGATCATGCCGCCGGGGGCGACCGGAGCGGCGCTGACCTGTTGCGATGGAAGCGGGGAGTCAATGAGCGGAGCATCAAGGGCACGGGGGACTGTTCGGTGCGCGGCCGTCGGGATCGTGGCGTTGGCCTGCCTCGGATGGGCCGGTACGGGCACGGCGGGGGCAACACCGGTGGCACCAGCGGTCCTGGCGGCCCCGGCGGGACCGGCTTCCGCGGGAGACCCGGCACCCCCCGCCGCCGTGCCCGGGGTACCCACCGGCTCCGGGCCCATCACCACCATCTGGGACTGGATCCTCGCCGGCGGAGACGCCGGGAACAGCGGGGACGACGACTGCTGGGAGACCACGGCCTGGGGCGACGGCACCTGCGGGCGACCCTTGAACTAGAACCCCACCGCACGGTTGATGCCCCATCACCCTGGGTGATGGCAGGCATAGGGGCAAAGTCTTGGACCTCCCGTCCCGCGCGGGCCCACGATGGTCATGGTGACCCGTCACGGCGTTCGCAGGCACGGAGAGCTGCTTCTCCGGAGGTCCGGTGATGTGGTGCACCTCATGAAGGAGGATTCGGTATGACATGCCTCGGCCACCGTGTGGGAAGAGGTCCCCTCCCTGTACCTGTACCTGTCCCTGTCCACCATCGGTGTGCGACTGTCCTGACGGGCTCCGTCTGTGAAGCGTGGTGACGGCGACGGCGGGGAACGGTTCGTCGGCCGCCAGACCGAGTTGGGGCTGTTGCTGACCGCTCTCGAAGAGACCCGGGCGGCCGGCACCCCGGCGAGGATCACCGTCATGGGGGAGATGGGGATCGGCCGAACCTCCCTGCTGCGCCGTTTCGGCACCGGCGCCCGCGCCCGTGGATGCCCATCCGTGCACTTCACCTACCGGGGGTGCGCCCGCGAGAGCCTGGCGGCCTTCGTCGACCGGCTGAACCCGGCTCCGGGCGGATCCCTCCCGGAGCGAGGGCCGGGGACCGACGGAAGGGCCGCCGGAGGGGCCGACGAAGGGGGCGGCGGAGGGATCGGCGGCCGGGGAATCCCCGGGGGCTCCTCCGGCACCCCGTCGGCCTCGGCCGATGCCCTACCTCTGGTCCGGGAGGCGATGGTGGCGGCCACCCGCAGGAATCCGCTGGTGATCACCGTCGACGACGGGGACCTGATGGACGCCGAGGCGCCGTCCGCGCTCACGGCCCTGCTGAGGTCCTGCTCCGATCTGCCCGTTCTGCTGGTGATGTGCTACCCGGACTGGCGGCCGGCGGCGTCCGAGGCGGTGTTCACCGAGCTGTTGCTGGATTCCCGGTTCCTCCACCTCCGGGGCCTCACCGTCTCCGACACCGCCCTTCTGGTACGGGCGATGACCGGGGAGAAGCCCTCACCCGCAGTCGCCGCCGCCTGCCACCGGGTGTGCGCGGGAAACCCCTTGCTGCTGACGGAGCTGCTGCGGGGCCTCGGGACCCGGTCGCGCGGTGCGCTCGACCAGAAGGCCATCGACCAGGCCGTCCTGCCGGCCGCCACGGGGCGGATGATGAGGAGACTCGCCCGCAGCAGCCCCGACGCGACCAAGGTGATGGCCGCGGCGGCCGTGACCGGCAAGGCCGCCAGCCCCCATCTCCTGGCCCATCTGTGCGATCTCGGTGTGACCGATGGTCTCAGCGCGGCCGATCAGTTGGTCCGGATGCGTCTGGTCGAGGACGACGGCGAGAATCTCCTGCTCCGCCATCCGATCCTGCGGAATTCCGTCCTCGCGGGCATGACACGCATGGCGCGCGACGCCACCCATCTGAAAGCGGCCGCCTATCTCCGCCGCACCCACGCGCCGGTGGAGGACATCGCCACCCAACTCACCGCGTCCACCGTCCCGTTCGACCGGTCCTGGTCCACCGCCGTCCTCCTGGAGGCGGGGCGGATCGCCGTCGCCGACAACCGGGAGAAGGACGCCCTCAAACACATGGAACAGGCCCTGGGGACGGCCGTCGGCACGGAACGCGATCAGGCACTCGTCGAACTGACCGAGCTGAGGCTACGGGCCGACCCGCCCCGCGGCATCGACAGCGCGGTCACCGCGATCCGGGGTGTCGCGGGGGACGCGGCACGGTCGAAGCTCCTGGCCCGGCTGGGTGGCGCCCTCTACCTCCGTACCCCGGACGACCGGGGAACGGCGGCACTGGAGGCCATCGCCCCGGTGAACGCCGCACATGGGACGGCGGCCTGGGCACCCCTGCACCGGGCCCTGGTGAACGAGGAGGGCTTCGCCCCGGCCCGCGTCGCGGAGCGCGCGGAACACCTCCTGGCCATGGGCTCCCCACCGCCGGAAGGGGGGTCACGGACCCCCGCCCCACCGGACGGCCTCCGGCCCGCCGTCGCCGCGCTCGCCCTCTTCGGCCGGTGTCTCGGCGGTGACGGCCCCGCCGCGCCGGCCGAGGAGGCGGACCGGCTGCTGGCCCACGAGGACGATGTCTGCGTCCATCCGATCGCCCCGCTGGCCGCGCTCACCGTACTGATGTGGCACGGCCGCCACGACCTGGCGGCCCATCACGCGGAGCGGCACGAGAACTGCGAGCACGGACGGGGCCACACCCTCCACCAGGCCCTGCTGCTCTCCGTGCGGGCCCGGATCTCCCTCACCGAGGGGAACCTGCCCGACGCGGCCGACCGGTTCGCCCGGTGCCTCAAGGAGTTGAACCGGTTCGGGACCGCACCCCACAACCCCGTCCGGCTGAGCGTGGTCGGCGCCTTCGCCGATGTCCTCCTCGACGCGGGTGACGAGCCGGCCGCGCGCAGACTGCTCCGCGACCATCTGCGCGCCGGGTCCCTGCCACCGGGCTGGCAGTACGGTCCGGTGCTGCTGGCCCGCTCCCGGCTGCTCCTCGCCGCCGGCGACCTGCCCGGTGCGTCGCGCGATATGGAGGAGACCGGGCAGCGCGCGGAATCGGCCGGCATCGCGGCCGGTGCGCTGCCCTGGAGGATCCAGGGATCCACCCTCATGCGCGAGCTGGGCCGGGCCGCCCTGGCGCGTCGATGGGCCGAGGAGCAGGTACGGCTGACCGCCCGGGCGGGATCGGACCGCGCGCGGGGCGAGGCGCTGCACGTCCTCGGCGCGGCGCTGGGCGGCGAGGAGGGGGAGGGCAGGCTGCGCGCGGCCGTGGTGCTCCTGGAGGAGCAGGGGGCCCGTCTTCCCCTGGCCCGAGCGCTGTACGAGCTGGGGTCGCTGGTGGCCGGGGGACCCCGGTGGGAGGAGGCCGGCCGCATGCTCGGCAGGGCGCTCTCGCTCGCGGAACAGTGCGGCGCGACCCCGCTCGCGCTGCGCACCCGCGACCGTCTGGCCTCCTTGGACGGCGGGTCTCCCGAGCGCGTGGCCCTGCGGGCGGTGTCCCGTCTGACCACGAGGGAGCGGCAGGTCCTCGTGGGCGCCCTGCGCGGCAGGACCAACGCGGTCCTCGCGAAGGATCTGCGCATCACCAAGCGCACGGTGGAGATCCATCTGACGAACGCCTACCGCAAACTCGGCATCCAGGGGCGGACGGAGTTCGACACCGTGTTCCGTGTCCCCGGACTCTGGCCCCTGCTGCTCTCCGGGGCCTCCTCCCCACCGCTCATGGAGCGGCGAACTCGGTGACGGCGTCGGTGTAGTCGGTCGGATCGGCGACCCCCGCGTCCCGGAACGCCTCGCGGCGTTCGTAGCACGTCCCACAGGTGCCGCAGTGGCGCTCGGCCCCCTTGTAGCAGGACCAGCTGACGCCCAGCGGGGCGCCCAGCCGGGTGCCGTGGGTGGCGATGTCGGCCTTGGACCAGGTGAGAAAGGGGGCTTCGACACGCGGGGTGGGGAACCCCTCATTGGCCACGGTGACCAGTTCCCCCAGGGCGGAGACAAAGGCGGGCCGGCAGTCGGGGTAGACGAAGTGGTCTCCCGCGTGCATGCCCAGGGCCACGATCGCGGCCCGCTCGGCGACCCCGACCGATACGGCGACGTTCGCCAGCACGGCGTTGCGGTTGGGCACCACGGTGGAGCGCATGGAGTCCTCGGCGTAGTGCCCGTCGGGGACGTCCACGCGGGAGTCCGTCAGGGCCGATCCCCCGAGGTGCCGGCCCAGACCGCTCAGGTCCACCACCAGATGGCGGGCGTCGAAGTGGCGGGCGATCGTGGCCGCCGACTCGATCTCCCGGCGGTGGCGCTGACCGTAGTCGACGGTGACGGCGATCAGATCGCTCCGCAGAGCGGCGTAGTGCGCCATCAGGGTCGTGGAGTCCATGCCTCCGGACAGTACGACGACAACGCGGAAGGGATCGGGCTTCTCCTGGCTGTGGCCCATGGGGTGTCTCCCGGGGTGTGAAGGGCGGGACGCTGGACGGGCGGTACGTCCCCGATGTGGGGCAGCGCGGTGCGCCGGCCGCTCCCGGCGGCGGGGCAGCGGCGGGTACCGACCCGTGTCCGACGGTGGGGCACCGCGGTGTACCGGCGCATCACGGCCCCCTCCGAGAATCGCCCGCCCGCGCACCGAGGGACACACCCCCCGGGCACCGAGACGCGGGCGGTACGGAAGCGGCCCCCGCCAGGCCGTGAACGCGCGCCGGACGGACAGTGCCCCGGCGTCTTCTCACGGTGTCGTCCGCGGCGGGTCTCGGTCCGGGTGCCGTCAACGTCTCGGCCGGGGCCGTGATGCATGACCTGCCCGTACGCCCACATGCTGGTTCCGTCCCGCTCCCCCGGGCCGCTCGCCGGCCCCGTCCCGGACGGCCGACCGGAGCGCCGGGGCGCCCGGAGCACACGAGAGGACCTGGAGGCTTCGTATGGGCTTCACCATCAGCAAGGAGTTCCACTTCTCCGCCAGTCACCGGCTGGAGCACTTGGCGGAGGGCCATCCCTGCGGCCGGCTGCACGGCCACAACTACGTGGTCGAGCTGGAACTCAGCGCACCCTCCGACGCGCTGGACAAGGCGGGATTCGTCCGCGACTTCGGAGAGCTGGCGCAGTTCCGCCACTGGCTCGACACCCAGGTCGACCACCAGCACCTCAACGATGTCCTGCCGGACCGCAACCCCTCCGCGGAGAACCTCGCCCGGTGGCTCTACGAGTGGTGGCTGCCCCACTACCCCGAGCTCAGCGCGGTGCGTATCTCCGAGACCCCCACCTCCTCGGCGGAGTACCGGCCGTGAGCCCCGCCCGGCCGGTGGGGGGAGGTGGTGCCGTGGTGGATGCGAAGCTCGTCGTGAACGAGGTCTTCGGCCCCACTTGACCGTCCAGGGCGAGGGTCCCTCCCTGGGCCGGCGGTGCGCCTTCCTCCGGTTGGGCGGCTGCAACCTGTCCTGCCGGTGGTGCGACACCCCGTACACCTGGGACTGGACCGGCCGGAGCGATACCGGTGTGGCCCACGACCCCGGCAAGGAGCTGCGGGCCGTTCCCTGGCGCGAGGTGTACGAGGAACTCCGCGCCTTCGCCGTGCCGCTGGTCGTCGTGTCGGGCGGCGAGCCGCTCAACCAGCAGAAACGGCTGTTGCCGCTGGTACGGGCGCTGCGCGCCGACGGCTGCCTGGTCGAGATCGAGACCAACGGTACGGTCGCGCCCTCCGCCGAGCTGATCCGGCTCGGCGTGCGTTTCAATGTGTCGCCCAAACTGGCCCACGCGGGAGACCCGGCGACGCGCCGGCTGGTGCCCGACGCGTTGCGGGCGCTCGCGGAGGTGCCCGGAACCGCCTTCAAGTTCGTCTGCCGCGGTACGGCCGACCTCGACGAGGTGGCGGAGATCGAGCGCCGGTACGGGACCTCACCTGTCTGGATCATGCCCGAGGGGCGTACGGCGGACGACGTCGAACGGCGGCTCTCCGCCCTCGGCGACGAGACGGTGGCACGCGGCTGGAATCTGACAACCCGACTGCATGTCGCCGTGTGGGGCGACAGGAGAGGCGTGTGAAGCGATGACCACGGCACACGAACGGGAACTCCTGCCCGAGAGCGAGGAGCTGCGGGATCCCCTGGAGGACATCGCCCGCAGGCTGCTCGTGGAGATCGGGGAGGACCCCGAGCGCGACGGTCTGAAGGAGACACCCGCACGGTTCGCCCGGTGGTGGCGTGAGTTCAGCACCTTCGACCCCGGGGTGGTCTCCACGACCTTCCCCCAGCGGACCGAGGGGCAGCTCGTCATGGTGTCGGACATCCGTGTCTGGTCGCTGTGCGAGCACCATCTGCTGCCGTTCTCCTGCTCGGTCACGATCGCCTACCACCCCCGGGGCTCCGTGCTCGGCCTGTCGAAGTTCGCACGGATCGCCCAGCGCCACGCACACCGGCTCCAGGTACAGGAACAGCTGGTGCGCGACATCGCGGACGAGGTACGGAAGGTGACCGGCTCCGACGATGTGGCCGTGATCGCCAAGGGCGAGCACCTGTGCATGAGCATGCGGGGCGTCCGCACCGCCGCGGTGATGACCTCCACCGCCTTCAACGGGGTCTTCGAGACCCATGGCCCCGCGCGCCAGGAACTCATGGCGACGGGTTTCGGGGCCTAGAGCCCTGTCGGAACGGTCGCGGGCGCTCCGGGAGGAGCCGGAGACCATCCGGCGCCGCCCGGGGCCCCCACCGCGCACGCCACCCAGAGCAGACATCCGACCGAGGAGGACACCCATGAACGCGCACCCGGCCACCCGCCCGGCGGCGGCCCCCCGCCTCGATGCGGCGGGGGTGAGAGACCATCCGCTCTGTGGCCCGCTCGACCGCTGGCCGGCGGAGTACCGGGGACCGCACCGCCTGAGCCACACCGGCTGGCTGGACTTCACCAGCAGGCTCGAACGGCGGGAGGAGGTCGCCGCCGTGCGCTCCGCCGTGCTCCCCAACCGGCGTGTGCTCGATGTCGGCGGCGGGACCGGTGAGCTGACCCGCGCCATCGCCGCGCAGCTCGGACACTGCACGACCGTCGAACCCCACCGGAGCCGGGTGGCCACCCTGCGCGAGAGCGCGGAGACGGGAGGGATCGGCACCATCGAGATCCTGCCCGGCCATGCCGAGTCGCTGCCCTTCTCGGACGCGTCGTTCGACGCCGTCCTCGCGTCGTGGATCCTGCCCTATGTGGACGACATCGAGCGGTCCGTGGCCGAGCTGGCCCGGGTCTGCGACCCCGCCCACCCCGAGGCGAAGGTCGTCCTGATCGGCGGCTCCGCCGACAACGAACTCGTGAGCATCCTCAACGAGAGCTGTCTGACGCTCGTGGGCGAGGACCACGACCACCAGGGCTATCTCCTGGCCACCGCCGCGCAGGCGCTCTCCCGGCACGGGTTCGGCGACTTCGCGCTGCACCGTACCGAGGCCGCCCTCCACTTCCCCGAGCCCGATCCGGAGGAACGGGTACGGGCCGCCGCGTCGACCCTCGTCAACTTCTGGTTCGAGGACCATCCCCGGTCCGAGGAGTTGCGTACGGCCATCGCCCCCTCGGTACGCCGCCACTTCGCCCGCCGGCCCCATGCCATCGGCGACCAGGGTGTCGTCCTGATCGCCCGTCCGACGCCGGGGAGCACCGGATGAACATCGCCTTCGTCCTGCTGACCCACAGCCCCGACGAACCCGCGGGCATCGAGCGCGTGATCGACTCCCTCGCCGACGGCCTCCGGGAACTCGGGCATCGCGCCCTGATCGTGGCGGCCGGCCCGCCGACCGGGGCCGATGACGCCGACCTGCTGCGGCTGACCTCCCTGACGCTGCCGCGGCCCATGGTGGTCGACGAGATCCTGCATCTGCTCACCGACCCCACCCCCGTCGAGCGGGAGGTCGAGGAGCTGCTGCGCCGGCACCGGGTGGATCTGGTGTGCTGGGTGGACGCCGTCGCCGGCCTCGGCTATCTCAGCCCCGCTCCCGCCGGGGTACGGACCGCGCTCATGGTCCACTTCCTGCGGGCGGACGACGCCATGCGGCAGAGCCTCGGCCACCGGCCCGACGCGGTGCTGACGGTCAGCGACTTCCTGGCCGGTGAGTCGGCGCGCGCCGGTGTCGACTCCGGCGACTGGTACGTACTGCCGAACGCGCTGCCCCTGCGGAGCGCTCCCCCGGGCCGGGACGAGCGCGAGCGGCTGCGGTCGACCGGACCGGTGCGCACCCTGGCACGGGCCGATCCGCAGAAGGGCATCGTGCCGCTCCTGCGCGCCTACCCCGAGGCCGGTATCGGGCGCCCTGTCCAGATCGTGCTGGCCCATGCGCGATTCGAGTTCTGGCCCGGGATGCAGAACCAGGTGGTGGAGGAGTGCCGGAGGCTGGCCGCCGCGCTGCCGGAGGTCGAGATCCTGCCCGCCATGCCCTGGCACGAGGTGCAGCCCTTCCTCGCCGGCTCCGCCGCCGCCCTGATCCCCTCGATCGAGCCGGAGACCTTCGGCAATGTGGCCTCCGAAGCTCTGTCCGTCGGCACTCCGGTGGTCGGGTACGGCCTCGGGCACCTGCCCGCCCTGATCGGTGAGGGCGGTCGCACGGTCGACCTGGAGGACGGTCCGGAGCAGCTCTGGGAGTCGCTGACGCGGCTGCTCGACGACGCATCCGCGTACCATGCCGCCTCCCGGTGCGCCCCCGCGCAGGTGGCCGACCTCGCCCCGGATGCCGTGGCGCGGACGTTCCTCCGCGCGGTGGCACCGCCCGCCCGGTGAGGTACCGGGCCGGGCCCACCGGCCCGGCCGGGTCCTCGCGCTCCGGCTAGTTGGGGGATCCCCCGGGGTAGAGCAGAGCGATACGGGCGCCCCGGGTGGCCTTCTCCTCCTGGTACAGCTCCCGCAGCCGGTCGACGGTGTCCTCGCCGATCCCGAGCGCGCCCGCGGCCTGCTTGATCCGCTCGATCTCGCCGGGCGCGAGCGCCCCGTCCGCGTCGCACGCCCGCAGCGCGTCGAAGATCAGCGCGCCGCGGCTGTGGTCGACGATCTCCGAACCCGTGACCAGCTCGACGACATCGTCCTCGGCGGGATACGCGGCGATCTCCTCCAGCAGCCCGGGTGCATCGCCGGAGAAGGCGGCGATGTACCCGAGGACCCAGTCGCGTTCCTCCCGTGTGATGACACCGTCGCCCCGGGCACAGATCAGCAGGGCCTTGGCATACGTGAGGATGTCGCTGTCACCGGGCGAGCTGTTGAAGCCCCACTCGTGCCGGAACAGCCACGTCCGCGCGAGCGGGCCGGGCTCTGCTGCCGGTACGGCCATGTCGAACCTCCTGGGTACGTCGGATACTTCCGGCGGAACGGGGTGCCGGAGACCGTGCCCCCGCCCACCCCGCCGCAATGGCTTCCCCCCGTGCGGCGCGCGCACCGGCCCGCCGGGGGCGTGGAGGCCCGCGCACCGGGTTCACGGAAGCACGGCCCGGTGCGCGCCGGGACACGCGCGCCGGTGCGTACGGGAATCCGCGCCCGGGAAGGGATGTTGAGAGACACAGGCGGCCGGGGGCATCCCGGCGGCACGACCGCGACGGAGGGGCGGACATGGCCGGCGACTCAGCGATCATCTTCAGATCCGGGGAACCGGGGCCGGGGGACGGGCCCCCGCCCGCTCCGGTCCGTACGGGCCCGGAGGGCGCCGCGCGGTACATCCTCACCGCGCCGACCCCCGCCGCGGCGGCGGCTCTCGCGGCGGAGTACGTGGACCGGGGCGTGACCACCGTCGAACTCTGCGGCGCGACGGGCTTCCCCTGGCTGGCGGCGGTCGAGGCGGCGGTCCGGGGCCGCGCCCGGGTCGGGACGGTCCTCTTCGGCTTCGAGTCCCTCCTCGACGTCGCCCGCTACAAGCAGCGCGCGACGGACGGAGAGCCGCTGCGTCAGCTCTTCCTCCATGTCCAGCCGGGCGCGGACCCGGCCGAGGACCGCTTCGTCCGGGTGGAGGGACCGAGCACCTCGACCTTCGTGGCCGTACCGGACCCGTCCTCGGGCGCGGCGGTGGCGGCGGAGTTCGCGGACTCCGTGCAGTTGATCGAACTCTATGGCGGCTGGGACCCGGAGTCGGCGGCGTCGGTGATCGCGGCGGTGGGGGAAGGGGTCCCGGTGGGGGTGGCGGTGCGGGCGGCCTCGAAGGGGTGAAGGGCCGGGCCGGGTGACGCTCCCGGGGGGGACCGCCGGACACACCGACGTCCGACAGGGGACTGTCGCATCCCGGCGCTCCTGGTGAACCATGGCCCGGCTGACACCCGCCTGCCGGACCCGCACCTGGAGTCGCCCGTGCCGACCGTCGACCACACCGCCCTGGACGCCCTCTACCGCGACCCCTACCCCCTCTTCGCACGGGCACGCCGCACCGAGGGGCTCCTCCCCGTCCCGGAGTGCGACGCCTGGCTGGTCGCCCGGGACGAGGACGTACGGGAGGTGCTGCTGCGCCCCGATGACTTCTCCTCCCGTGATGTCCTCCGTCCCGATGTCCTCCCCGGCCCGGCCGCCCTGGCGGTCCTGGCCGGGGGCTTCGAACAGCGGCCCACCGTCGTCTCCAGCGACGGGGCCGAGCACCGCCGCCACCGCGCACCGCTCAACCGGGCCCTGTCGGCGGGTCAGGTGTCGGCCCTGATGCCGTACGCCCGGCGGTGCGCGGAGTCGCTCGTCGCCGCTTTCACGGGCGGCGGCCCGGACGCGGGCCCCGGCCCGGTCCCCCCGCACGGCACGGCCGAGCTGATGTCCGCGTACGCCCTCCCGCTCTCCGGCCGGGTCGTGGGACGGCTGATCGGCTTCGACGACGAGGCCGACGCGGACACCGCCGTCCGCCGGGCGAACCGCGCCGAAGCGCTGGTGTACCGGCCGCTGGCCCCGGACGAGCAGGTCGGCGCGGCCGAGGAGGTCGTCGCCCTCCAGCACCGGATCGACGCGCTCGCCCATGACCGGCGCGCCGCCCCGCGCGACGACCTGTGCTCGGCGCTCGTCACCGCCCTCGCGCCCGGCGACGCCCCGCTCACCCCGGACCAGCGCCACGAGATCGTGGCCCAGGTCCAGAACTTCCTGCTCGCCGGAGAGCTGACCACCACCGCACTGGTCGGTACGGCCCTGCTGCATCTGCTGACCGCCCGTGACCAGTGGGAGCTGCTCTGCGCGAAACCGGAGCTGATCCCGGCGGCGGTGGAGGAGGCGGTACGGTACGACACCGCGATCCAGGCGTTCCGCCGCACCACGACCCGGCCCGTCACCCTCGCCGGAACCCGTCTCCCGGCCGGAGCCGTCCTGCTGGTCGCCTATGGCTCCGCCAACCGCGACGAGGCCCGCCACGAACGGCCCGATGTCTTCGACATCACCCGCCTCCAGGGCCCCGGCCATCTCGCCTTCGGCCATGGCCCCCACCGCTGCCCCGGCGCCCGGCTGGCCCGGGAACAGCTCCGCCTCACCCTCGAACTGCTCACCGGCCGCCTGCCCGCGCTCCACCTCGACCCGCACCGTCCCGCGCCCGTGATGCGCCCGACGCTGATCCACCGCTCCCCGGAGAGCCTCCCCGTTCGCTGGTGAACCACCGCCGGTCGGCGTGACCGGACGGCGGCCGGCACGGTCACTTGCCGAAGTAGGCGTCGTACACGGTCACGCTCGCCCTGCCGCCCTTGGTGTCGGTGGCCTCGCCGCGCAGGGCGAGGGACTTCCCCCGGGCGGGGTTCTTCAGGGTGACCTTGCCCTGGGTCACCGTCAGCTTCTTCCAGGTCCTGCCGTTGTCGTACGAGACCGAGACCGCCAGGGACTTCAGCGCCTTGCCCGCCGCCGGGCCCTGCACCGTGACCGGGAAGGTGACCGTACGGCCCGCCGGGACCGTGCCGTCCAGCGCCACCTGGGCACCGAACCGTACCGCCGAGAGCGGGGTCCGCGTCTCGTCGTTCCCGGCCGGGCGGGTGCTGCGGAAGGTCCACGACGCGTCCACACGGGTGGAGACGCGGGAGACCGACGGGCTCCGCTTCACCGAGGTGGCCAGGGTGTACTCGGCGGCCTCGGCGGGGACGGCGAAGCCCGCGTCACCGCCCAGCGGCCGGTCGCTCCTCTTGATCCTGATGGCGCCCCGGTGGAGCGTGGTCCTCGCCGAGGTGTACGCGGACTCGCCGCTGTTGTCACCGCTGTCGGAGAAGAGCGGCACTTCGACCAGGATGCGGTTCTCGCGGCGCAGGACGCCGCTGCCCGGGTGCGTCATCGGCGAGTGGACGGCGCGGCCGAGGGTCACCTGGTGGGTCCTGCCGGGCGCGTACTCCCGTACCGGGGAGGTGTACTCGGCGCCGGGACCGGCCCCGGGACCGCCGTCGTCGCCGAACTGGTGCGCGAAGACGATCCAGGGGTTGCGCTTCCCGTCGGTGGCCACATGATGGGTCCGGGTGCCGGGCAGGGCGAAGGAGTGGCTGTTGGCGTGGATGGAGCCGTCCAGTCCGCTCACCACATCGGTGGCCGCCCGCTTGCCCTTGACGGAGACGCCCATGTTCACGGAGAGCTTCGCGAAGTCGGCGGCCTTGAACCTCTTGTCCACACCGGTGGCGAGCCGCTCGACCGGACCGCCCCAGGCGGCGTCGTACTGGCGCGCCCCGCGCACCCACTGGCTGTGGAAGGTCTGCCTCAGGGTGACGCCGGTGGGCCGCGCCGGGCCCAGCTGCGCGGTCCGGAAGTCCTCGGCCGTCCGGGCGTCGAGCGCGTACTCAAGGGACCGGCCGCCCTTCTTGATGACGTAGGTCATCCTGCTGCCGGTCTGCTCGGCCCGGGTGTCGGGGATCCTGATCGAGACGGGCTTGGCGCGGCGGGCGTCGAGGGTGACGGTGGTGTTCTTCGTCAGCGCCAGCCGGGGCTGGATCAGGCTGTCGAAGCCCGGCCGGTAATCGCTGTTCCGCGTGGTCTCCAGGGTGTAGTCGCCCTTGGGCAGCCGGAGCGTCGCGGAGGACCTGCCCTCCGCTTCGTCGAAGGGGGCGTCGGCCGGGCCGGAGAGCGGATACAGGTAGGTGGTGAAGTCCTTGCTGGGCCTGCCGTCGCGGCCGGTGTACTTGAGGGTCAGGGCGTACGACTCGACCTCGCGTTCCACGGCGGCGGTGGTGCGGACGGTCTGCCCGCCGCCGGTCGCGACGACGGTGGCGGTATGGATCCCGTTGTTGGTGCCGCCGATCCGGGTGTCGGCCGTCAGGGGGACGGACGCGGTGCCGCCGGCGGGGACCGTCAACCGGCCGGCGCCGAGGGCGAAGAGCCCCGCCGGGCCGGGCCTGCCCTTCGGGTCCACGGCCTTGACGGCCAGGTCGAGGGTGATGTCCTGCTTGCCGAGGTTGCGGTAGGTGATCCGCCGGGTGACCGGCTTGTCATCGGTGTGCGGCCACCGATGGAGGCCGAAGGAGAGGCCCGTCCGGTCGGCGACGACGCTCTGTGTCAGGGCACGGTCGACGGCGATCCGGCCGGTGCCCTGCTCGAAGACACCGTGGCCGCCGTCCTTCGCGGACGCGGTGAGCACGGTCTTGATCCGCTCCCCCGACCACGACGGGTACCGCTGCTTCAGCAGCGCCGCCGCCCCGGCCACATGCGGTGTGGCCATCGAGGTACCGGAGATGGTCACATAGCCGACCGGACTCTCGTTCTCCCGGACGGCGGTGGCGCTGCCGCGCGCGGAAGCGGCGGTGATGTCGACACCGGGAGCCGTCACGTCCGGCTTGATGCCGCCGTCACCGATGCGCGGACCACGGCTGGAGGTACGGGCCATCCGGCCCGCGCTGTCCACCGAACCGACCGCGAGGGCCGCGTCCGCGCTGGCCGGGGAGCCCACGGAGGTATGGACCGGTCCCTCGTTGCCTGCCGCGATGGCGAAGAGGACGCCCTTCTCCTTCGACAACCTGTTGACAGTGGCCTCCAGCGGGTCGATACCGGGGGCGTCCGAGGTGCCGAGGCTCATATTGATGATCTGGGCGCCCCGGGCCACCGCCCACTCCATGCCGGCGATGATGCCGGAGTCCTGGCCCCTGCCCTCGTCGTTGATCACCTTGGCGTTCAGGATCCTGGCCCCGGGGGCGACCCCCTTGAACCTCCCGCCCGAGAGCGCTCCGGTGCCCGCCGCCGTCGAGGCGACATGGGTTCCGTGGCCGTTCCGGTCCCGGGCATCGGGGGAGTCGCTGAAGTCGCGCTCGCCGACGACCCGCCCCTTCAGGTCGGGGTGGTTCCTGTCCACACCGGTGTCGACGACCGCGATGGTGACACCCGTGCCGTCGTACCCGGCCTCCCACGCCTTCGGCGCACCGACCTGGGCCACGCTCGTATCCATGTTCACCGTACGGACCGCGTCCAGCCAGACCTTGGCGACACCGGGGACGGTACGGGTGGTCCGCGCCCCCTCGGCGGCGGACCGGGTCAGGGTGTCCCAGAGCCCGCCCGCGTCCCGCTCCGGGATCGTGACCGCGTCGGCGTTGAGCGACGGCAGCGTGCGGCGGACCTCGGCGTCGCCCCGGACCCCCTTACGGGCGGCGGGGCCGTCGCCGCCCTCGTACGCGACGATGACCTTCAGGCCCTTGCGGTAGGCCCGGCGACTCTCCGGCGTACTCAGTCCGGTGACATCGAACAGCCGTCGGTCCAGGGTCCCCCGGGCGATCAGCCGCTCGGCGTCGGCCGGGACGACGAAGGTACGCCCGCTGTCGGTGAAGGACCGGACGGGTATCCTCCCGCGGCCCTGGGCCCGGTCGACGGAGACCGCCCTGCCCCGGGCGTCGACGCCGATACGGTCACCCGTGATCAGGGTGACCCACCGCAGCCCGGTGCCGGTGCCGCCCCCCGCGGCGTCGGGGACGGTGGTGGCGGCCGGGCCGCCGACGCCGGGTCCGGTGGTGTCCGCGAACGTGGTCGTGCTGGTCAGTCCGGCGACAAGAGCCGCCGCCACCAGCGCCGTGGTGACGGTCACGGCCCCCCGGCCCGGACATCCGATGGTGAACAAGCTGACTCCCCCATGCTCAGCGGGTTCGGACGGCGCAACGCCGGGAGTGGCCCCGCTCCCCACCCCCGGCGGGAAAGAGCGATCACCGGGTAACCGCGTTGTCACACGGTCCAGGGATGGCCAAAAATCGACCGCCCGGAGCCCGGTGACCCCGCCCGCCCCTCCCCGTCCTCCGGGGTGCTCAGCGGCGGTTCCACTCCTCCGCGAGGAGCTGGTAGGAGCGCACCCGGTCGGCGTGGCCATGGGTGATGGTGGTGATGATCAGCTCGTCGGCTTCGGTGGCCTCCTGGAGTTGTTCGAGCAGGTCGGCGACGCGTCCCGGGGAGCCGACGAACTGGGTGTCGACGCGGTCGGCGACCAGGTCCCGGTCCGCCTCGGTCCAGGGGTGGGCACGGGCCTCCGCCGGGGTCGGGAAGGGGATGGCGCCCTCGGCGGTGCGGATGCTGCGGACCCATGGGGCGTAACCGGTGGCCAGTTCGCGGGCGGTCGCGTCGTCCTCGGCGACGACCACGTCGGCGGAGACGCTGACATAGGGCTTGTCAAGGTGGTCGGACGGCTGGAAAGCGGCACGGTAGCCCTCGGCGGCCTCCAGGACGGTGGCCGGGCTGACATGGTAATTCGCCGCGAAGCGGAGGCCGTTGCGGCCCGCGACATCGGCGCTCTGTCCGCCGCTGCTGCCGAGGATCCACAGCTGTACGTCGGCGCCCTCGCCGGGGACGGCGTGCGCTTCGATCCCCTCGGCGGAGCGGTAGTCGCCGCGCAGCAGCGCCAGGATGTCGTCGATCTGGTCGCCGTAGTCCTGGCTGCCGGCGCCCGGCTGGTGCAGCAGCCGGTGCTGGAGCCGGAACCGGGGCTCGCCGAGGAGGTGCTCGAAGGAGAACCGGGGCGGGATCAGCAGCCCGTTGGGGGCCCGACCGTCCACGACCGGGACGGTGGAGGGACGGGTCTCGGCCGTCTTCCCGGAGGGGCGTCCGCCGGAGCGGCCGAGGCCCAGGTCGAGCCGTCCGGGGTGGAGGGCGTCGATCAGGCCGAACTCCTCGACCGTGGAGAGGGCGGTGCGGTGGCCGAGCTGGACGGCACCGGATCCGATCCTGATGGTGGAGGTCGCGGAGGCGGTCAGGGCCAGGACGACGGCGGGGGAGCTGCCGGCCACGCCCGGGTTGAGATGGTGCTCGGCGAACCAGTAGCGGCTGTAGCCGAAGCGCTCGGCCCAGCGGGCGAGGTCGATGGTGTCGCGCAGCGCCTCCGCGGCGGTGGAGCCGGACGGGATCGGGACGAGGTCGAGGACTCCGAGAGGTATGCCGGACATGATCGGGTGTTGCTCCTCAGCGGTCGATGGGCGCGGGCGCCGATGCGGATACGGGTGCCGATGCGGGTACGGGTGCGGGTGGCGATGCGCGTACGGGCGCCGGTGCGGATACGGGTACCGGCGCGGGCGCGGGGACCCGTACGGGCCGGGCATCTCATGACGCCGCCCGCCGGTTCCCCGGCCGGGCGCGGGCGGCGGCCCGGCGGGGCCGGTCCAGGCCGAGATGGTCGCGGAGCGTGGTCCCGGTGTAGTCGTGGCGGAACACCCCGCGCTCCTGGAGCAGGGGGACGACGGTGTCGGCGAAGGCGTCCAGACCGCCGGGGGTGATGTGCGGGACCAGGATGAAGCCGTCGGCGGCGTCCGTCTGGACGAAGGTGTCGATCGCCTCGGCGACGGTGGCCGGGGAGCCGATGAAGGACTGCCGGCCGGTGGTCTCGATGACCAGCTCCCGGATCGACAGCTTCCCGGCGGCGGCGCGCTCGCGCCACTGGCGGGCGACGGCGAGCGGATCGCGGACCATCCGGACACTGGCCCGGCCCCGGGCGACGGTGTTCTCGCCGGGGTACGGGTCGATGTCGGGGAGCGGGCCGTCCGGGTCGTAGCCGGACAGATCCCGGTTCCAGATGTGTTCGAGATATCTGATCGCGGTCTGACCGCTGACCTGCTGACGCCGTATCTCCCGGGCCAGTTCCCGCGCCTCCGCGTCGGTGTCGCCGAGGACGAAGGTCGCCGCGGGCATGACGAGCAGTTGGTCGGGGGTGCGGCCATGGCGGGCCAGACGCCCCTTGACGTCGGCGTAGAACTCCCGGCCGGCCTCCAGGGTGCTGTGCCGGCTGAAGATGGCGTCGGCACTCGACGCGGCGAACTCTCGGCCCTCGTCGGAGTCCCCGGCCTGGAAGATCACCGGGCGGCCCTGCGGGCTGCGCGGGACATTGAACCGGCCGGCGATGTCGAAGTGCCGGTCCCGGTGGACGAAGGCGCCCGCCCGTGCGTCCCCGAGGAAGACACCGGACCGCTGATCGGCGACGATCTCGTCGCCGTGCCAGGAGTCGAACAGCTCGGTGGCGGTGGTCAGGAACTCCTCGGCCCGGGAGTAGCGCTCCTCCTGCGGGAGGAAGCCGCCGCGCCGGAAGTTCTCACCGGTGAAGGCGTCCCAGGAGGTGACGACGTTCCAGGCGGCGCGTCCGCCCGACAGATGGTCGAGGGTGGCGAACTGGCGCGCCACCTCGTAGGGCTCGTTGAAGGTGGAGTTGATGGTGCCGGTCAGGCCGAGCCGCTCGGTGACGGCGGCGAGTGCGGTCAGGACGGTGAAGGTGTCGGGCCGCCCCACCACATCCAGGTCGTAGATCCGTCCGCCCTGTTCGCGCAGGCGCAGCCCTTCGGCGAGGAACAGGAAGTCGAACTTGGCCCGTTCGGCGGTCCGTGCCAGATGGGCGAAGGAGTCGAAGGCGATATGGCTGCCCGCCCGGGGGTCGCTCCAGACGGTGGTGTTGTTGACGCCGGGGAAGTGTGCCGCGAGATGGATCTGCTTCCGGGGCCTGCCCCCGGCCCGCTCGCGCTCGGTCGGCTCGCTCATGGTCGGACGGCTCCTCCTCGGTCAGGCGGTGGCGTAACGGTTGGCGGGGCGCGGGAGTCGGAGCAGCCCGCGCAGGGTGTCCGCCTCATAGGCGTGCCGGAAGACGCCCCGGCGCCGGAGTTCGGGCACCAGGCCCCGGGTGATCCGCTCCAGGTCGTGGCCGATCACTCCGGGGCGCAGCCGGAAACCGCTCAGACCGGCCCGGTGCCATGCGAGGAGCAGATCCGCGAGATGTCCGGGGGTCCCGGTGAAGATCTCGGCGTCGCTGGTCCAGGGGTGGCCCGCGAGACCGTCGAGGCGCGCCCTGCGGTCGGTCGCCGTGGCCTGGTGGTCATCCAGGAACACCACCAGGTCCCCGAAGATGTGCAGGGGCTCCTCCGCCCGCCCCGCCGCGGCCTGGGCGGCCCGGATCCCGGCGACGGCGGTACGGGCCTGTCCGGTGCTGTGCGGGGTGACATAGCCGATGTCGGCCGCCCGGCCCACCAGCGGGTACGGGAGGTTCCGGTGCGCGAGCACGCTGACGACGGGCTGTCCCTGCGGCGGCCGGGGGGTGATCGAGGGTCCCTTGACGCTGAAGTGCCCGCCCTCGAAGTCGATGTAGTGGAGCTTCTCCCGGTCGATGAAGCGTCCGGTGGCGACATCGCGGATCTCCGCGTCGTCCTCCCAGCTGTCCCAGAGGCGGCGCACCACCTCGACATGGTCGCCGGCCTCCGCGGAGAGCGAGGCGGTCAGCTCCCGTCCGGCGGGGGTGTCCCGGTCCTCGGGGCCGAGCCGGGGAAGCGTCCGGCGGCCGAAGTGCGCGGCCTCGTCCGGCCGTGCCGAGACCTGGACGAGCAGGCCCGCACGCCCGGTGCTGACATGGTCCAGGGTGGCGATGGCCTTGGAGATGTGGAACGGCTCGGTGTGGGTGGCGACCACGGTCGGCACCAGCCCGATGAAGCGGGTCAGCGGTGCGACGCGGGCGGCGACGAGCACCGCGTCCAGCCGGCCCCGTACCCGATCGGTGCGGGTGTCGGGCTCCGTGGGGTGCGAGGACTGCAAGCCGAGCGAGTCCTCGAAGGTCACGAAGTCGAGCAGGCCGCGTTCGGCCTCGGCCACCAGGCCGGCCCAGTAGCCGGCGGTGAACAGGGCCTCGGGCCGGGCGCCCGGCTCGCGCCAGGCGGCCGGGTGCCAGCCCGCGCCGTCCAGCGCCACGGCGAGATGGAGAGGGGAAGATGTGGACACGACAAGGGTGCCTTCCTGATCGACCGTCGAGGATCACGGGCCCTGCTGCGGAGGGCCCGGCGGCGGAGGGCCGGTCAGGAACGACAGAGCGCGCCGGCCACCCGGCGCAGGTCGATGTGGAGCCGGGCGTACAGAGGGGGGCGGTCCGGTACGGCGGGGGCCCCGGTGGGCGGGACGGGCGCACGGGAGCCGGGGATCAGCACCGTCATCTCCGCTCCTCCCCCCACCTGCCGCCCACCGCCTGCCACCGCCGCTGCCAGGGCCCTGGCAGGACCCCTGCCCTCGGAGCCTAGGCGGAGCCGGACGGCGGGAGGTGGAGGGCGTATTGCGGTTTCATGAAGCCGTCCATGGCCCGCGGGGAGGGCCCGCCGGTGGCCCCGTCCGGGATCTGCCCGGCCCAGTCGATGATCTGGACCGCCGCGCCCGCCGCCTCCAGCCCCCGGCAGTGGCCGTGGTGCCGGCGGGCGATGCCCTCCAGGTCGAGGTTGCCGCCGAAGGCGGGGTGGGCGGTCAGGCGCCGCGCGTACAGCCACAGCCGTGGATGGTCCGCGACACGATGGACCGCGGCGGCGTCCAGATGCAGGCGGTGCACGGTGTCCAGCTGCACCAGGGCCACCCACACCCGTACATCGGCGGCGGTCGGCGCGTCACCGAGGACGAAGGGCTGCACGGTGAGGAGCCGCTCCAGCGAGCCCAGGACCCGGAGCAGGGTGCCCAGCGCCCGCCGGCGCTCCGTGGCGTCGGCGTCGGCCCGTCCGGCGTGCTGCGCCGCTTCGTCGATGCCGTACTCGCAGAGGCGTCCGACGGCTTCGATCTCCTCCTGGGCCCCGGGCGGGTGGAGGGCGGCCAGGTCCGGGCCATGGGCGCCGAAGGGCCGGGTCAGGTCGCGGAGGATGTCCGGGGTGTGGGTGCTGACGATCCGACCCGTCCAGTCGTCGCTCAGGACGGGTGCGGCGGCCGGTCCGGGATGGCGGTGCGCGGTGGCCTCGTACAGGGGGCGCAGCGCGGAGTACCCGCCGTCGGGGCTGTCGGGCACGGCGGGCAGCAGGATCACCGGGAGGACCTCGCCGAGGCCGAGCAGGCTGTGGGTGACCGCGATGCGGAGACAGTGGGGGCAGGAGAGCGAGAGATGGAGGCGGTAGCGGCGCGACGCGGCGTAGTAGCCGCTGCGCGCGTCGTGGCCGATCCGGCCCCGGAACGGCGGTGGGGTGGCGGGGGACGGCTTCGCGGTCGGAGGCGTGCTGGTCAGGGGTGCGGCGGGCATGGGTCTCCCTGGGTCCGGGTCCGGCTTCTGAGGTGCGGAGGTACGGCGGGCGGCGCACACGGAGAAGGGGCGCGGCGACGCGTACACGACCGGGACGCGGTGCCGGTGGGCACCGCCGGTTCAGCGCGGAGGGCTCGCCGCGCTGCAGACGCGCAGGAGATCGATGTGGCGGCGGGAGGTCAGGAGCAGAAGCGGCCGAGGCGCGCACGCGGCGCGGTCGGCGGGCGACTCCGGACGCTCCGTCATGTCCTACCCGTCCACTAGGGATTCTGCTCTGGAGTGTCCGGCCGCTCGCGGGCCGCGTCAAGGGGGTATCGCCCACCTTCCGTACGGCGGCCCGCTCCGCCCCGGCTCCACTGCCCCCGGACGGCGGGGCCGCGGTCCATGGTTCCGCCGCTCATCCGGCGCACGACAGCAGGGCCGTACGGCCGTCGAGGGCCGCGGAGAACTGGTCCACGATCTGCGCCAGGGCCCCGGCCGCGCCCGGGGCGACGGTCACCGCGCCGTCGTCGCCCACCGTGATGTCCTTGTCCAGGGTGAACCAGCCCTGGACGACATGGGTGGCGCCCATCGAGCTGAGCACCGGGCGCAGGGCGTAGTCGATCGCCAGGACATGCGCGGTGGTGCCGCCGGTCGCCAGCGGCAGGACCGTCTTGCCGGCCAGGGCGTACTGGGGCAACAGGTCCAGCAGGGACTTCAGCAGCCCGGAGTAGGCGGCCTTGTAGACGGGGGTGCCGATCACCACTCCCTGGGCCCGGTCGAAGAGCGCGGTCGCCCCGGCGATGGCCGGGTGCCGGAGGTCGGCGCCGAGCAGTGCCTCGGCGGGGAGGGTGCGGACATCCAGGGGGATCACCTCATGGCCCTGGGCGGTGAGCCGCCGGTCCAGATGGCGCAGCAGACGGGCGGTACGGGAGGTGGCGGAGGGGCTTCCGGAGACGGACAGAACGGTGGCCATGGCGGACCCTTCGGGAGCGTGCGGTGGGTGGGGGTGACGGGGCGGGGGCGCGGCGGGAACAGAAGTAGGGCGGCGGTCCCCGGCGCCCGCGCGGGCTAACCGGTGGTCCTGGGCAGTCCGGGCGGGTTGATCTCGGATGTGGTCACGGCCTCGTCGGAGAGGCCCCAGCGCGCCAGCACCCGGGCGTAGGTCCCGTTGCGGATGGTCTCGTTCAGCGCGTCGGCGAGCGGCCCGACCAGGCCGTTGTCCTTCCTGGTCGTCGCCGCGATCAGGCCCTGGAGGGTGGCGCCCGCCCCGGAGTGGGTGCCGACGACCTCGGTCTCCCCGGTGGCGGCCGCATGGTAGGCGGCGGTCGGGTGGGGGCCGAGGTGGAGGTCGATCCGGCCGGACCGGAGGGCGAGATAGGTGTCGCCGGCGCTCTGGTAGTACTTGATGTCCACCGGTTCCAGGCCGTCCTTCACCCCCCGCTCGCTCCACTCGACCAGCAGCTTCTCCTGGTTGGTGCCGCTGGCCACGGCGATGGTCAGGCCGGCGGTGTCCTCGGGCCCGTCGATGGTCAGACCGCTGCCCTTCTTCGCCTCGAAGCCCAGGTTGTCCTTGCGGTAGGTGGCGAAGTCGTACTTCTCCTTGCGTTCCTCGGTGTCGGTGATGTTGCTGAAGCCGACATCGAACTTGGCGCTGTCGAGACCGACGAAGATGTTCTCCCAGGAGACCGTGGTGATACGTGGTTTCAGGCCGAGTACCTGGGCGACCAGATGGGCGATGTCGGTCTCGACGCCGATGACGGTTCTGTTGTCGTTGGCGTAGAAGGTCAGGGGTGCCGAGGAGCCGGACGATCCGACGATCTCCAGGGTTCCCCGCTCCCGGATCCTCGCGGGGACCCGGGCGGCGATGGAGTCGACCCGGGCGGTGGTGACACGGCGCTGGTCGGGGCTGAGGTTGATCTTCGTACCTGCTCCCTGGGCGTTCCTGACCTCGGTCGTGCCGCCGTCGGAGGGGTTGCCGCAGGCGGGGATGGCGAGGGCGGCGGCCACGCCCAGGGCGACGGCGGTGCGGCGGGGTATCGAGGTGGGCATGGTCCTGCTCCTCGCGGGTGGGGTGGGATGGGGTGGTCAGAGGACCTTGGAGAGAAAGGCGCGGGTCCGCTCGCGCCGCGGGGTGTCCAGGACGGCCCCGGGTGGGCCCTGCTCCACGATCACGCCACCGTCCATGAAGACCACGGTGTCGGCGACCTCGCGGGCGAAGCCGATCTCATGGGTCACGACGATCATCGTGGTCCCGGTGCGGGCCAGGTCCTTGATGACATCGAGGACCTCGCCGACCAGCTCCGGGTCGAGCGCCGAGGTGGGCTCGTCGAACAGCAGCACCTTGGGTTCGAGGGCGAGCGCGCGCGCGATGGCCACCCGCTGCTGCTGGCCCCCGGAGAGCTGCCCCGGGTAGGCGTCGGCCCGGTCGGCGAGTCCGACCCTCTCCAGCAGCCGGCGGGCGCTCTCCTCGGCCTCCTGACGCCGTCGGCGCAGCGCGGAGACGGGCGCCTCGACGAGGTTCTCCACCACGGTCAGATGCGGGAAGAGGTTGAAGCTCTGGAAGACGAACCCGATGTGGGTGCGCTGCTTCAGGATGTCCCGCTCCTTCAGTTCGTACAGCTTGTCACCGGAGCGGCGGTAGCCGATGGGTTCGCCGTCGATGCCGATCCAGCCCCGGTCGGCCCTCTCCAGGTGGTTGATGGTCCGCAGCAGGGTGGACTTCCCGGAGCCGGACGGGCCGAGGATCACGGTGACCTCGCCGGTGTGGACCCGGAGGTCGACGCCGCGCAGCACCTCCAGCGCGCCGAAGCTCTTGTGGACGCCCCGGATGTCCACCATCACCTCGCCGGTGTCCGCCCCCGGCCCGCTCATCGGCCGCCCCCCCGGGGGCTTCGCGGCGCGCAGGGCGCGGACCGAGCGGCGCAGGCGCTGGAGCGGGGTGGGCGGCGGGGTGCGGTCGGTGCCCCGGGCGAAGTACCGCTCCACGGAGTACTGGGCGACCGACAGCAGTGAGGTGAGGGCCACGTACCAGGCCGTGGCGACCAGCAGCAGCGGGATCACCCGGCCGTTGCGCCCGTAGACCACCTGTACCTGGTAGAACAGCTCACCGATGGCCATCACATAGACCACCGAGGTGCCCTTGAGGAGGCCGATGATCTCATTGCCGGCCGAGGGCAGGATGGCGCGCATGGCCTGGGGCAGGACGATCCGGCGGATCTGCCGCAGCCGGGGGATGCCCAGCGCGGCGGCGGCCTCCAGCTGTCCGTGGTCGACGGAGATGACGCCGCCCCGGACGATCTCGGCGGCGTAGGCGGCCTGGTGCAGTGTCAGCCCGATGACGGCGGCGCCGATGGTGCCGATCAGGCTGTTGCTGTCGACGGACCAGAACACCGGGCCGAACGGTATGCCGACGCCCAGCCTCTCGTACAGGGCACTGAGGTTGAACCAGAACACCAGCTGGACGATCATCGGAATGGAGCGGAAGATCCAGATATAGGTCCAGGCGACGGTCCGGAGCACCGGGCTGTGCGACAGCCGCATGAAGGCCAGTACGGTGCCCAGGAGAAAGCCCAGCACGGTGGCGTAGGCGGTGAGCTGGAGGGTGACCCAGACCGCCTGCACGATCGTCTCGGACAGGATGTAGTCGCCGAAGACACCCCACTCCCAGACCGGGTTGGTGGCCAGTCCATGGGCGAACTGGGCGACCAGCACGGTGACGGCGACCGCCGCCGCCCAGCGGGCGGGATGGCGGGCGGGGACGACCGTGAGGAGGGCCGGGTCCCCGGGGCCCGGCGGGGCCGCGCCGCCGGTGGCCGGGGAGGGTGCGGCCGTGGCATCGGTGGCGGATCGTCCCATCCCGGCTCTCCCGCTCACTCGCCGGAGCCAGGAGCGGTCGGTGCCGGTACGGGGATCAGTGCCGGTACGGGTGCCGGCGCGGCACCGGTGGGGGCGACGGCGGCGGGTGTACGGGGAGCCGGGGCGGCGGGGAGGCTCACCGGCCCGCTTCCTCTCCCCGGTGGTCCACGGCCGGCAGCTGCTTCTCGAAGGGCAGCAGGCCGATGGTCTCCGGGTCGGCCCCGGTGTCGAACAACGGGGTGTAGCCGGTGGTCAGATAGAGGCCCCGGGCCTCGGGCTGGCGCGGGCCGGTGGTCAGGTGGATCCGCCGGTAGCCACGGGTGATCGCCTCGGCCTCCAGCTCGGCGACGACCCGCCGGGCCAGCCCGCGCCGCCGGTGGGCGGAGTGTGTCCAGATCCGCTTCAGCTCGGCCGTGGTCCGGTCGTACCGGCGGAAGGCGCCGCCCGCGACCGGTTCGCCGTCTTCGAGGAGGAGCAGCAGGACTCCGCCGTACGGCGGGGTGAACTCCTCGTCGGGGTAGCGGGCGAGTTCGGCGTGGGCGTCCCCGCCGTAGCGCCTCGCGTACTCGTCGCCGAGTTCGCGCAGCAGGGGTCCGGTCCTCGGGTCGTCCACGGTCACCTGGAGGACCGTCGGGCCCGACGAAGCCTCCGGAGCCGGTGGGGCCGGTGGCGGTGGCGGTTGTGCGACCGAGGTCATCCGTTCACCGCCGTCAGGGTCTGGGGGCCGCGTACCGCCCGTGCGGCGTCGCGCCGGGCGACCTCCTCGCGGACGATCGGGATCACCTCGCGGCCGAAGTCGATGGCGTCGCCCAGCAGGTCGTAGCCACGGGCGGAGAGGATGTCGACGCCGAGGTCGTAGTAGTCCAGCAACGCCCGGGCGACCGTCTCCGGGGTGCCGACCAGGGCGTTGGAGTTGCCCGCGCCACCGGTGGCGGCGGCTGTCGGGGTCCACAGGGCACGGTCGTAGCGCTCCCCCGCCTCGGCGATGGCGATGAGCCGCTGGGATCCGGTGTTCTGGGGCCGGGTGGGTCCGCTGTGGCGCCCGGTGACCGACCCGCCCGCCCCTTGGCGGGCCTTGATCGCGGCCACCGTGCGGTGGGCCTTCTCCCAGGCCAGTTCCTCGGTCGGGGCGATGATGGGGCGGAACGCCACCTGGATGCGGGGAACGTCGGTGCGGCCCGCGGCCTTCGCGGCGGCCTTCACGGCCTCGATCTGCTCGGCGGTCCTGGCCAGGGGCTCGCCCCAGAGGCAGTAGATGTCCGCCTCGGCGCCCCCGGCGGCGTACGCGGCGGGTGACGAGCCGCCGAACGAGACACCCGGGCGGGGCCGCTGGAGCGGGCGGACATCGCTGACGAAGTCATGGAAGCGGTAGTGCTCGCCCTCGTGGTCGAAGGGTTCATCGCTGGTCCAGATCCTCTTGACGATCTGGATGTACTCGCGGGTCCGGGCGTAGCGCTCGTCCTTGGTGAGGGTGTCGCCCTCGCGGCCCTGCTCCTGGTCGTTGCCGCCGGTGATGAAGTGCACGGTGAGCCGGCCGTCGCTGATCCGGTCCAGGGTGGCGAAGGTCTTCGCGGCGTAGGTCGGGTACGAGACATTGGGCCGGTGGGCGAGGAGGATCTGGAGACGGTCCAGCCGGCTCGCGATATAGGCGGCGGCCGGTGCGGGATCGGGTGAGCCGGAACCATAGGCGAACAGCACCCGGTCCCAGCCGTGGTCCTCGTGCGCACGGGCGAGTCGGAGGGTGTACTCCTTGTCGAAGGCGGCGCCGGAGCGCGGGGTCGTTTCACTGCCGTCGTTGGTGGCGGCGATGCCAAGAAACTCCACGGGCATGGGAGATGGCCCTCTCTCAAGTCCTCTGGGGCCGTGCCCCGGGCGGCGCCGGGCACGGCGGAGCGATCCTTCGGTGGCGCCGGGTGCGACGGCGCTCCAGGAGGCGGGGAAGCGGATGGTGGCGGGGGCGGGGCCCCGCCGGGCTGTCCGTACGCGGTCGCGGCGCGCGCTCGGCGCAGGGGGAAGGGGGCCGCGAAAGGGAGGGATGGGCCGCTACGGCGCTACCGGGGGAGGGAAGGGCCGGTCGGCCGGCCCTGGTGCCGGGTCAGGCGCGACACGCGGCGGACCACACCCGACCGAAGTCGATGTGGTCGCGGGTGACCAGGTGCTGCTCGGCAGTCATGCCATCAATTGAGCAGTACTTATCGCTTCCCGTCAACCATGGACCGGGTGATGTGAGGGCGCTGGGCGCTTCCTGTACGTGGTCGGCCCATCGACGTGGTGGCCCGTGTCACCGCTGTGGGCGCCGGGTGATGAGGAGGGCGTAACCGAGTTCGGGGAGGGCGCCGAAGCGGGGGAGTTCGGCCGCGGCGGAGAGAAAGGGGTCGGTGTCCGCTTCCCCGGCCGCCGCTCCTGTGGCCGCCCCTCCCCCGGGTGCCGCGGCCGTGAGGGCCTTCGCGTAGGCCGCGTAGGTACGGCGCACCTGCTCGCCGATGTCGGTGAACTCCACGAGATGGAGCCCGGCGGCCCGTACCGCCTCCCGGTACTCCTCCGGGCCGGGCAGCGACGGCGCCTGATACGCCTCGCACATCCGCGCGACGAACTCCGCGGTCTCCCCGTGGACGGGCCGGCGCAGCAGCACATCGGCGATGACCAGACGTGCCCCGGGCCGCAGGGTGCGGGCGATCCCGGCCAGGGCGCGGGCCCGGTCGGCGATGTGCATCAGGCATTCGATCGCCCAGGCACCGTCGAAGACAGCGTCGCCGAAGGGCAGGCTCAGCACATCGGCGTGGCGGAACTCCACCTGGTCGGCGACGGCGGAGGCCCGGCCCCTGGCCTGGGCCAGCGCGCTCTCCTGGCGGCTCACCGTGACGCCGGTGACCCGGGCCCCGGTCGCGGTGGCGATCCTCAGCGCGGGGCGTCCCGTACCGCATCCCACATCGAGCAGCCTGCTCCCGGCCACAGGGGCGAGGCGGGCCGCCACCAGGTCGGTCAGCCGGTCCGTGGCCTGGTCGAGCGCGCTGGTGTCGGTCTCGTCCGCCCAGTACCCCGAGTGAATATTGCCGTCGGCGGCGCCGCCGACGAGGTCCAGATGGGTGTCGTAGAACTCCCCGGTGTCGGTGGAGGGGGCTTCCGTGGACGGCGGTACGGCAGCGGTACTCATGGGCGTACGGTCGCTCATGCGGGATTCCTCTCGGCGGTGGCGGGTCGGTAGGGGCCGGTACTTCGGCGTCGGCATAGGCATCGGTGTCACACCGTGAAGAGGCCCGCCTCCCGCATCTCGCCGAGCGACCGGTCGAAGGCCGTGACGACCTGCTCCACGTCCTCGTCGGTGTGTGCGGCGGAGATCAGGAAGACATGCAGCTCCGGCAGGTACACACCGTGGGTCCGCATCCAGTACGCGAGCGCGGTCGTCGCCCGGTAGTCGAGTCCGTGCAGCAGATCCCGGTAGTAGCGGAGCCTCCGGTGGGTGAAGCCGAGGGAGAAGATCGAGTGGTGCGCGTGCAGCCGGACCGGCACCTCATGGGCGTCGGCGGCCTTCCGCAGCCCCCGGGCGAGCAGCTCGGTGCGCCGGTCGAGTGCGGTGTACAGCTCGGGGTGGTCCCGCAGATGGCGCAGGGTGGCGAGGCCGGTGACACAGGTGAGGTGGTTGCCGCTCATGGTGCCGCCGAGGAAGGCCCGTTCCTCGCCGTCCCGGAAGGGGTCGCCGGTGCCCCGCCCGTACTCGGTCATCTCCTCGGTGCCGACCAGCGCCCCGCAGGGCAGCCCGCCGCCGATGACCTTGCCGAGTACGGTCAGATCGGGGGCGATTCCGGTCCGGGTCTGGATCCCGCCGTAGGCGACCCGGAAGCCGGTGACCACCTCGTCGAAGACCAGCGGGATGTCCAGCTCGGTGCAGAGGGCGCGCAGATCGGCCAGATAGCCGGGGTCGGCGCCGTCGGCGGTGATGGCCATCGGTTCGATCAGGACCCCGGCGACGTCGGCGGCATGGCGGCGGAGCAGATCGAGGCTGTGGGGGTGGCCGGCCTGGAGGACCAGGGTGTCGCGGACGGCGGCGGCTGAGGTGCCCGGGAAGCCGGCGATCGGCTCGGGGGCGTGCGGCGGCCCGGCGACCCGGAACCAGGAGCTGACGGAGGCCGGGTCGGCGAAGCCGTGGAAGTGGCCCTCGTGCTTGGCGATCAGCCGGGCGTGCGGGCGGCGGGCCCGGCAGAGCCGGATCGCGTGGAGGGTGGCCTCGGTGCCGGAGTTGGCGAGGATGGCCCGGTCGGCGGCGGGGAAGGCGTCGACCAGGAGTTCGGCCAGCTCCACCTCCGCCTCATGGGCGAGGGCGTTGACATTGCTGGTGGCCGCCGCGCGGGTGAGGGCCTCCCGGACGGCGGGGTGCCCCCGGCCGAGGAGCGCGGGACCGCCGCCGCCGCCGAGGTCGATGTACTCGTTGCCGTCCACGTCGGTGAGGCGTGCGCCCTGGGCCTCGGCGACGAAGAGCGGATAGGCGCTGGGGAAGTAGTACCGGTCCAGATGGGTGGGGGCGACCAGACAGGAGCGGGCGCGGGCGCGCAGGGCGAGCGAGGTGGGGGTGGTGGCCGCGAAGTACCGGTCGAAGCGTTCCTTGACGGCTCCCCGGACGACGGGCGAGTGGCGGTCGGCGAAGCGGCGGGTGTTCTCCCAGATGTCCATCGCGGGGTCGATCTGCGCCATGTAGCCCTCGCAGGAGAGCATGGCCAGCTCGCCCTTGGTGTAGCTGGGGGTGTACGCGGCGCCGTGCCGCCCGAGGACCTGGTTGACGTCCTGGAAGAAGGCGGTGCCCGACCAGCGGTCGGCGACGGTCTCGAAGTGGTGGACCAGGACGGCGCGCAGCTCGTCGGCGTAGCCGGGGCTGGTCAGGGGGTCCCGGTCGGCGAGGACGAAGAATTCGGTGAAGCGGCGCACGGCGAGGTCCCACTCATGGCGGGTGGCGGCGCTGTTGAAGGAGGCGAGGCCCCATCGCTCGGTCTCGGTGTAGTAGGCGGTGATGCCGAAGTCGAGCAGGATGAACCGGCCGTCGGGGGTGAGCAGGACATTGCCGGGATGCAGATCGCCGTGGACGACTCCGTCCAGGTAGAGCATGGTCAGCAGGATCTCCTGGAGCCTGCGGGCCAGATCGGCGGGGGGCAGGTCGACCCGGTGGGCCTCACCGCCCGGGATGCCCTCCATGTACTCCATGACGAGCACGCCCTCACCGCTCAGCTCGGGGTGGGCGCGGGGAACGATGACGAAGGGGTGGCCCTCGAAGTTCCGGGCGATGGCGGTCATGTTGGCCAGCTCGGTGGTCATGCTGAGCTGTTCGCCGAGCAGCCGGGTGATCTCGGCGATACGGGCGGGCATCCGCAGCGGGCGCAGCGGCGGCAGCAGGGTGTGTGCGGTACGGACGAGGGTGGTCAGGACGGCCAGGTTGACGCGGAGGGTGGTGGGGACCCCGCGTTTGACGACCTTCACGGCGACCTGGGTGCCGTCGTGGAGGGTGGCGCGGTGGACCTGGGCGATGGAGGCGCCGGCGAGGGGGACGGGGTCGAAGGTGGCGAAGACCTCATGGGGCGGCCGACCGTAACGCCGGGTCAGGACGCGGGTGACCCGGGCCGGTCCCATGGTCCGGCCCCGGTCGCGCAGGGTGCTCAGCTCCTCGATCGCCGCCGGGGGCAGCCAGTCGGAGCGGGTGGAGAGGATCTGTCCGAATTTGCTGTACATGGGGCCGAGTGCCTGGCAGAGCCGGCGGGCCCAGCGGCCCCGCCGCCGTCCCCGGTCGGGGGTGGCGGCGGTGGCGGGCCGCTCCGTGGCGGTGGGACGTACCGTGGTCATGCCGGGTCCTTCCCCGCCGCCCGGGCGCGCGGCCAGACCCGCAGGGTGACCCCGCTCCCGGGGTGGAGTGTGGTCAGCGGCCGGGGGACGATCGGGGCCTGTCCCGGCGGGCGGGTGAAGCGGTGGCGCTGGGCGATGGCCATGAGGACGAGCTGGAGCTCCATCAGGGCGAAGTGCTGCCCGATGCAGACGCGTTCACCGGCGCCGAAGGGCATATAGGCGCGGCGCTGGCGGTCGGTGAGCCGTTCGGGGGCGAAGCGGCCGGGGTCGAAGACGGCGGGGTCGTCCCAGTAGCCGGGGTGGCGGTGGAGCAGATAGGAGTTGATGTAGATATTGGCCTGGGCGGGGATGCGGTAGCCGTCGATGGTGTCCTCCTCGCGGGCCCGGCGCATGAACTGCCAGGCGGGCGAGTACATGCGCAGGGTCTCCTCCACGATCCGGCGGGCGTAGGGGGCCCGGGGCAGGTCCTCGAAGGTCGGGGGGCGTCCGCCGAGGACGGTCGTCAGCTCCTCGTGGAGCGCGGCCTCGATCTCCGGCTGCCCGGCGAGGACATAGAAGGTCCAGGCCATGGCGTTGGTGGTGGTCTCATAGGCGCCGACGACGATATTGAGGACCTCGTGGTGCAGCTGTTCGAGGTCCATGCCCCGGCCGTCGGACTCGTCGACGGCGTGTCTGAGGATGCTGAGGAGGTCGATGCGCCCGCCGGGCTCCTCGGCGCGGTGGACGAAGGCGGAGACGCACTCGTCCATCCGGCGGATGGCCCGGCGCAGCCGCAGATGCTCGGGGGTCGGCACCGACAGCGGGGGGAAGGGGAACCGGAAGAAGCGGCCGAGGATGTCATTGGCCTCGGTGAAGGCCGCCGCGAACCGCCGGGCGGTGTCGCCGACCTGGGCGCTGAAGAGGGTGCGGGTGACGATGTGGAGGGCGAGTTCGCTGAACTCCTGGCTGAGGTCGGCGCTCTGGCCGGGGCGGAGCG
This sequence comes from Streptomyces sp. NPDC000594, assembly GCF_040299965.1. Lineage (NCBI taxonomy): Bacteria > Bacillati > Actinomycetota > Actinomycetes > Kitasatosporales > Streptomycetaceae > Streptomyces > Streptomyces sp. NPDC000594. The sequence continues at coordinate 198,797 of NZ_JBEPCY010000007.1, forward strand.
TGGTGTCCCAGCGGTCCAGCATCCGCTGGGTCTCCTCGGTCATCCCGGCGGTGAACTGGCGTATCGCCGCGGGCCGGAAGGCGGGTTGCATCATGCGCCGCTGCCGGAGGTAGAAGGCGCCACCGGGGTTGGTGATCAGGCCCTGGCGGAGCACCGGGCGCACCAGCCGGTAGAGCATCACCTCCTTGTCGTACCGGTGACGGTGACCGACGAGGACCTGGTGGATGTGGTCGGGGTTGTTGAGCACGATCACGGGGGCACCGAGCAGCCGGAAGCGGAAGATGTCGCCGTGCTCGGCGGCGGCCCGTTCGAGGAAGCGGATCTGGTCGCCCCGGAAGCTGACGCGGCCGGGTGGGAGGCCGGTGGCGCGTGCGGTGGGGATCTCCCGGCGGTGCGTTGCGGGCGCGGACACCGCTCACCTTCCGTTCGGTCGTGGTCCGGTGACGCCGTGCAGGCGCTGGGGTGTGTGCGGGGCCTGGGGGGTATGCGGGGTGTGGGGAGTCCGGGGGGTGTGCGGGATCCAGGAGGCGAGGGTGGTCTCCAGATAGGCGGGGGTGCCGTGTTCGCGCTCCGTGTACCGCAGGGTGGCGCGGGACCAGTCGAAGTTTCCGCGCATCCAGGACTCCATGCCCGCGAGGCAGCGGGTGAGCGCGGTACGGTGGCCGGGGAAGGCGGTGAGGAGCCGCTCGCGCAGTACCCCGTACCGCTCGATCTCGGTGTTGACGGCGGCGGCGGTGTGGTCCAGGGCCTGCCGGTGGCCCAGTCCGCGTTCGGCGGCGACGACGGTGACCAGGTTGTGGTATTCGCCGAGGGCGGTCTCCTTGCCGAGGGAGTACCAGTCGTTGGTCCAGACGACGACATCGGACGCGGCCCGCAGGGTGGCCTGGAACTCCAGCCCGGCGTGGATCCGGTCGGGGATCTCGGCACCGGTGACGATGTCGATGAGGTCCATGCAGACGAGGATGGCGCCGGTGTGCCGCCGCTGTTCGATGTACTCGGCCTCGCCGGGGATCACTCCGGCGACCCGGTTGGCCGCCTCCCAGCAGGCGGCGTCGAGGCAGGCGGTGAGATGGCGGGTGAACCTGTCCCGCCAGTGCGCCCCGGCCCGGGGCGCGGTGCGGTACCAGAGGTCGCGCAGGGCCAGCACCAGCGGGGCGCCGGTCTCACCGGCGCCCACCGGCCGTACGGGACCGTCGAGGACATCGAGGAGGGTGCTCGCGGCGGCGCGGGTCGCGGTCAGGTCGCGGCCGACCCGGCCGTCGTCGAGCTGGTCGTCGACGAGGAAGAGCCAGCCGAACCAGTCGGCCATCAGACAGAGGGACTCCAGATCGGCGGTGGGGTAGGTGACGGCGGCGAAGGTGCCGAAGCCGGCGCGGGCGAACCGCTCCCGGGCCGTGCGCTCGCGCACCGCGCCGAACCGGGCCGCCCAGAGGTCGAGCTGGGCGCCCGCCTCCTGGGCCCAGGGGCTGATCCGGGGCGGGAAGGGGCAGCGGATCGGCAGCAGGGCGGTGTCGTCGCCGATGCGGGGGCGGGGGCTCACCGGGGCCACACCTCCAGCGGCACCCCGCCGCGCGGATGCAGGGTGATCAGCGGTTCGGGGCGGACGGGGGGACGGCCCGGCGGCAGGGTGAAGCGGTAGCGCCGGGCGATGGTGAGCAGGACGAGATGGAGTTCGGTGAGGGCGAAGTGCTGGCCGATGCAGATCCGTTCACCGCCGCCGAAGGGCATATAGGCGTGGCGGTGGCGGCCCTGGGAGCGTTCGGGGCTGAAGCGCTCGGGGACGAAGGAGTCGGGGTCGTCCCAGAGGTCGGGGTGGCGGTGGAGGACATAGCTGTTGAGATAGATATGGGCACGGGCGGGCACCCGGTAGCCGCGGATGGTGTCGGGGCCCTTGGCGCGCCGCATGAACTGCCAGGCGGGCGAGTACATGCGCAGGGTCTCCTCGACGACCCAGCGGGCGTACGGGGTCCGCGCCATGTCGTCGAAGCCCGGCACCCGCCCGCCGAGTGCCCGGTCGGCCTCCTCGGTGAGTCTGCGGGCCTCCTCCGGGTGGCTCGCCAGCAGCCAGAAGATCCAGGAGAGGGCGTTGGTGGTGGTCTCATAGGCGCCCACGACCAGATTGAGCACTTCGTGGTGGAGCTGTTCGGCGGCCATCCGGGAGCCGTCCCGCTCGTCGGCGGCCTCCATCAGCAGACCGAGCAGATCCGGCTCGTCGGAGGGCTCGGCGGCCCGGCGGCGTACGAAGGAGGCGATGAAGGCGTCCATCCGGTCGATCGCCCGGCGCAGCCGGCGGTGGGCGGGGGTCGGTACCGACAGCGGGGGGAAGGGGAAGGTGAAGAACCGGCCCAGGATGTCATTGGCCTCGGTGAACGCGGCGGCGAAGTCCCGTGCCGCGTCCCCGACACGGGCGCTGAAGAGGGAGCGGTTGACGATCCGCAGGGCCAGTTCGCCGAAGTCGCGGTGGACGTCGACCACGGCGCCCCGGGGGTGGTCGCGCTCCCAGCGGTCGAGCATCCGGGTGGTCTCGTCGGTCATGGTCGCGGCGAACCGGGCGACGACGGCGGGCCGGAAGAGGGGCTGCATCAGCCTGCGCTGCCGCTGCCACGGCTCGCCGCCGGGGCTGCCGATCAGCCCGTCCCTCAGCACGGGGCGGACCAGACGGTAGAGCAGGGCGTCCTTGTCGTAGTTGGCCCGGTTCTCCACCAGCACCCGGTAGATGTCCTCCGGATGGTTGAGCATGATCATCGGTAGGCCGAAGACCCGGAAGCGCAGCACGTCCCCATGGGTTCTGACCGCCCACTGGAGGAAGCCCAGCTGGTCGCGGCGGAAGCTCGTGCCGTCGCGGACCCGCTCGGCGAACCGGACGGCGGGCACCGTCCGCCCCTGGCCCGTCCGGCCACCCGGCCGTAAGTCTGACGCCATGCGTGTCCCACTCCCTCGCTGGAAGATGTGTGCCGTGTGCTGTTCGCGGGCAGGGCGAGAGGGGCCGATCGCAGGGCGTCGGCCGCCGTAGCACCGAGGGGTTCCGGCCGGACGGTGGGAGGCCGTGCCCCATAGATCTCCACGGCTCCTTCTGACCGATGGTTCAGGACTGTTCGAACGGTGTCCGGGAGCCGGCGGTGCCGGGAGTGTCACCGCCCGGGTGTACGGGGTTCACCGCCGCGGCCGGTGCTCCGGCCCCGGGGCCGCGTTCCGCAGGGCCGTGCGGCGCACCTTCCCGGAGGGGGTGCGCGGCAGCGCGGCCCGGAACTCCAGGGCACGGATCCGCTTCTCCTCGGGGAGTTCGGCCCGCAGCAGGGCGAAGACCGCGTCGGCGGCGGTGTCGGGGCGGACACCGGGCGCGAGGACCGCGTACGCCTTCGGGACCTGGCCGCCCGCCCGGTCGGGTACGGGGACCACGGCGGCCTCGCGGACGGCCGGGCAGCGCAGGACGACGGCCTCCAGCTCCTGGGGGGAGAGACGGTGGCCGAAGGAGTTGAACAGGTCGTCGGTGCGGCCGAGGCAGCGCAGGACTCCGTCCGGGGAGCGGACCAGGAGATCCCCGGTGCGGTAGCGGCCGCCGGCGAACGCCTCGGCGGTGCGGGCGGGGTCGTCCGCGTAGCCGCGCATCAGTCCGACGGGGTGTTCCGCGAGGTCGAGGCAGAGTTCGCCGGGGGTCCCGTCGGGGACCTCGCGCCCGGTGCCGGGGTCGATCAGCAGGGCCCGGCAGCCCGGCAGGGGGCGGCCCATGCGGTCGGGGACGGGGCGGGTGCCCGGCGTCCAGCCGAGCCGGGCGGTGGTCTCCGTCTGGCCGTAGCCGTCGCGTACATCGATCCCCCACGCCCGCCGGACGGCGTGGAGCACCCCCGCGTCCAGGGGTTCACCGGCGGAGACCGCCTCCCGCAGCGCGGGCGGCCTCGGCCCGGGTCCCTCGGTGAGGAGGGCCCGCCACACGGTCGGCGGGGCGCAGAAGGAGGTGACCGCGCGGGTGCGCAGCACCTGGAGGACGGTGTCCGGCCGGGCCGCCGCGGCCGGGTCCAGGGCCACCACGGTGGCCTCCGCGTTCCACGGGGCGAAGAAGGAGCTCCAGGCGTGCTTGGCCCAGCCGGGCGCGGAGAGGTTGAGGTGGACATCGCCGGGGAGCAGCCCGTTCCAGTACATGCCGGAGAGATGGCCGACCGGATAGCTGGTGTGGGTGTGCTCGACGAGTTTGGGCCGGGCGGTGGTGCCGGAGGTGAAGTACCGCAGCAGGGGGTCGTCGGCGCCCGTCGGCCCGTCGGGGCGGAAGGCAGCCGAGGCGGCGCGGTGGTCCTCGTACGGTGTCCAGCCGGGTCCGGCGGCCGGGACGGCGATCGTGAGCGGGACGTCGGGGCGCCACTCCCCCAGCCGTTCGATGAGCGCGGCTCCGGCGACGACGCACCGTACCCGGGCACGTTCGACGCGTTCGGTCAGTTCGGCGGCGGTGGCGGTGGGGTAGGTCGGGACCAGCACCGCGCCGAGTTTGATGGCGGCGAGCATGGTCTCCCACAGCGCCCGCTCGTTGTCGAGGAGCAGCAGGACGGGGTCGCCGCGCCGCAGCCCGAGGCCGTGGAGCCGGTTGGCGAGCCGCGCCGAGCGGCGGGACAGCTCGCCCCAGCCGATGGTGGTGTCGTCCTCGGGGCGGGGGTGGGCTCCGCGCACCAGGCGCAGCGCCGTCCGGTCGCGCCGGGCCGGGTCGGCGGCGACGGCGTCGAACCAGTCCAGTGCCCAGTTGAAGGTGGCGGGGCGCGGCCAGTGGAACTCCCGCTGGGCGGCGGCCGGGTCGGTGCGCAGGCGCAGCAGGGTGTCACGCGCCGCCCGGAAGACGGCTGTGGGGCACGGTGCCGGGGGGTCGGGGGTGGTGTTCATCGCGGGGCCTCCCTCACGGGGGCGGGAAGGAGCACGGCGGGGCTTTGCCGTACGGGGCGGTGGAGCGGCGGCCGGGAGGGGCCCCGGTCGGGGCTCCCGTCGGGGCGGTCGGCGAGCATCGCGGCGGCGACGGCGTCGGCCTCCTGGTGGAAGCGGGTGGGCGCGCCGGGCCGGCCGCTGCCGACCTGGGTGAACCAGCGGGTGTGCTCGGTGGGGATGCCGAGGGCGTAGAGGCCGGGGGTCGGCTCGCCCCGCCCGTCCAGGACCCGCCCGCAGCCCTCGGTGATGTCGAGTCCGCCGGTGGGGTGCCGTTCCCCGTCGGGGCTCACGGTGACGAACTCCCTGATCAGCCCCTGGGCGAGCAGCCATCGGGTCAGGGGTGCGGTGTCCCGGCGCAGATCGGGCGCGGGGATACGGGCGTCCACGAGCACGGCGGCCGTGCGGGCGGAGCCCCGTACCCGGGGTGAGGAGACGGCGAACCGGCCGCTCTCCTCGTCGGCCCGGAACACCGTCTCCGGGCCGATGATCTCGACCAGGCCCCGGCGGACCAGGGCACGGAGCTGTTCGACCCGTTCGGCGGGCGGGCCCGCCGACAGCAGCGCGTTGAGGGGGAGGAAGCCGCCCACGAAGGCGTCCCGGTGGGAGCGGGGCAGCAGCCCGCCGTGGTCGACGGCGTCCCGGAGGGTGGAGCGGATGTCCCGCAGCACATCGAGCGCGGCCTTCAGGGGGCCGCTGACATTGCCGAGGGCGGCTTCGGCCAGATCCTGGTCCAGGGCGCGGAGCATCCGGTCGCGGAAGGCGCCGGGGCCGGCGAACTCCTCCCCGGCGAACGGCCGGGCGAGCGCGGTCAGATCGAGCGGGGGGACATCGCCGAGCCGTTCCCGGGCGAGGAGCGGCGCGGGGTCGCGTCCCTCGTGCAGGGCGGCGGCGTGGAGGGCGGCGAACCGGGCGGCGCGGCGGGGTCCGAAGCGGGCCCGGACCTGCGCCGTCCAGTAGATCTGCGCCACCTCCCGCAGCAGCGCCGGCAGGACGTCCTCGGCGAAGTCCAGCCGTCGGTCGCCCCCGGTGGCGGCGGCGCGGCGGGCGCGGGCGGCGGCGAGCGCGGCCGGGGTGAGGAAGAGCGCCCGGTGACGGTGGCCGGGGCCCTTCTCGTTCCGTCCGCGCGCGGGGATGGGGAGTCCGCCGCGCGATCCGGCGAGGATGCGGGGTTCCCGGCCGCCGGGCTCGTAGCGCAGTACGCCGCCCGGGTCGCGGACGAAGCGTCCGCCCCGGCCCACGGTGAGGGTGAGCAGCACATCGTAGAAGGAGAGTCCGAGCCCTCGTACGGCGATCGGGGCACCGGGCGGCACGGCCGACTCGCCGAGCCGGGGCTCCAGGTCGGCCGCCGAGTCGCCGCGGAGATAGTGGACTCCCGGGTGGCGGCGGGCGAATTCCAGCAGCGCGCGCTCCCGGGCGTCGGGTTCGTTGTGCGGATGGCCGGTGGCGAGCAGGACCGCGTCGGCGCGCAGGGTGTACGGGGAGCGGTCCAGGGTGAGCCGGTATCCGCCGCCGGGCAGCGGTGCGAGGGTGTCGACCCGGGCGGTGTGGGCGACGAGCCGTGCGTGCGGCGGGAGATGCGTGGCGATCGAGCGGTGCACGGAGCGCAGATAGCGGCCGTACGCGGCGCGGGGGGCGTAGTCGTCGGGTCCGGTGACCGGTTCGCCGGGCCGGTCGCGGGCCCCTCGCCCGGCGAGCCATTCCCCGAGCGAGGGGCCCGCCCCCGGGCGCGCCGGGCCGCCGTCGGGGCCGCCGGAGTACATGGTGACCTGGCCGGCGACGGTGTTCATCGTGTACCAGCCGGACTGGTCGGTGCGCCAGATCCGGCCGGCGCCCACCTCATGGGCGTCGATGGCCCGGAGGGTCACGGGGACGGGCCGCACGCCCGCGCGCCGGGCCCGCTCGGCCTCCTCGGTCAGCCGTACGGCGATCCGCTCCAGTACGGCGATGCCCCGGGGGCCGGTGCCGACGACGGCGAGGGTGGCCCCGGTCGCGGTGGGCAGGGTGTCTCCTTCGTCCGACCCCGAACCAAGGGGGCCCCGGGGATGCGGCAGCCACCCGGGGTGCGCGGGGTCGGCCGTCGCGGGGTCCCCCGTCACGGGGTCGGCGGTGCTCATGGAGGGTTGTACGGGGGGTCGCACGGGTCTCACCTGTCCTGACGGAGGGGGTCGCGTGAGGTGTGGAGGGGGTCGCACGGGGTAGGGAGCGGCCTTCGCGGGACGGCGGGCCGTAGGGCGGGCGGTGTCCCGGGGCGCAGGGGCGGTCTCCCGGGGACAAGGGCCGGGATCTCGCGTTCGAGGGCAGGGGCACCGGGCGCGAGGTCCGGGGTGGTCTCGCGGTCGTGGGCGCGCTGGACGTACCCGAGCATGTCGAGCAGTTCCCCGGCCCGCAGCGGCCGCCCCTCGGCACCGGCGGCGGTCCGCACCGGCATCGCCCCGCCGCTGCGCCACTGGAGGCTGCCGCGCCGGTCGATGAAGCCGCGCGCGCGATTGGCGTTGTCGGCGTGGAGGCAGTACGGCACATCGAGCAGCCCGGCGGCGAAGGCGCGGACCAGGGCGGTGCCGATGTCGGGGGCGAGCGCGCGGGCGGTCTCCACCAGGGTGCGGGCCTCGGCGAGGACACCGAACTCGCCCTCGTCCGCGCCGGGTCGGGCGGGCGCGGCGCGCGGTGTGCGCCGGGCGGCGTCGGCGGCCTCCTCCAGGGCGAGGACGTTCTCCTCGACGGTGGGGATGCGATGGGCCTCGGCCGGGGTCTTCACGATGAGCCGCTCGACGCCGCCGCGCACGGCGAGTTCGGCGCTGGCCCGCAGCAGCCGCAGCGCGCCGCCCCGGGAGCGCGGGAACACGCCCATATAGGTGTAGAGGACCAGATGGGTGTCGGCGTCGGGGAGGTGCTCGGCCGCGAGGGTCCGCAGGGCGGTGAGCGCCTCGGCGTCCTGGGCGGGGCTGGTCTGCTGGGCGTAACTCAGGGAGATGCTGCGGAGCCCGTACCGGCGGAAGAACAGCCCTTCCAGGACGGCGAGCGCGACCAGCAGGGAGGGCGGGCAGAGCTGGCCGAGCAGACAGCCGCCGAAGCTCTCCAGATGGGCGGTGCCCCCGGAGCGCTCGGCGAGCAGTTCGCAGCTGCGGGCCCAGGCGTCGACGGAGGTGGCGAGCGGGGTGCGACTGTAGGGCAGGCAGTAGGAGACCGGGCCGCCCTCGGTGGCGTCGAGCCCCGCGTCCAGCAGGGTCCGCACGATCGTGTACGGGTCGGCCGAGCCATGGCGTATCTGCACGGCGAAGCCCGGCGTTCCGTCGCCGAGGTCCCCGAGCATCCGCCGGGTGGCGTCCGCGCCATGGGCGACGAGCGGGTAGCCGTTGAGGGCGGCCCCGGAGTCGAGCGCGGCACGGGCGTGGCGGTGGTCGCCGACCCGGGTGTAGCTGTCGAGGGTGACGGTGCCGACGGTGCGGGCGCGCGCGGCCCGTACCGCCAGCAGCCCGCGCCGCATCGTCCTCGGGTCGGGGAATCCCATCCGGGGCTGGACCACCAGTTCTCCGCTCCGGCGCGCCGCCTCGACGGCGGCGGCGAAGGCGGAGCCCTGCCGGGGGTGGTGGGCGTTGCGGGGGCCGGGGCCCTGCGGGAGGTTCACGACGCTCCTTCCGGGGCGGTACGGGGACGGGGCACCCGGCTGTCGTGCGGGGGGCCGTAGGGCGTGCGGGGCACGGTCGCCTTCGGGTGCGCGGTCCCCGGGGCCAGGGCCACGGGGGCGGCCCGGCCGAGGTGGCGGCGGAAGTCCTCGACGCCCTGTCCGTCCTCGAAGACCGCGTCGAAGCCGGCGGCGAGCAGCCGGGGGCCGTGCGCGCCGGGGTTCCCCGATCCGCCGTCGACGCCGAGCTTGCCGCCGATGACGGCGAAGAGCCGCCGGAGTTCGGGGTGGCGCCTCAGGCGGGCGATCACCCTGCCGCCGTCCAGGGCGCCATGGCCGTTGACGCTGCTGATGACCAGCGCGTCGGGGCGCAGTCGGCGGCAGGTGTCGATCAGCAGTTCGTCGGGGACGCAACTGCCGAGGTTGGTCACCCGGTAGCCCATCTCTTCGAGGAGCAGATGGAGGAAGACGAGGTTCCAGGTGTGGGCGTCGGAGGAGACACCCGAGACGAGGACATGACGGCGCCGGGGGGCATGTGTGTGCACGGGGCGGATGTCGGCGGGGCCGGAGCGGGGCCGCCGGGGGGCGGCGGGGTCCGGCTCGGGAAAGGCCATGGGGGATCTCCTCTGCGGCTGCGGCAGGGGCGCGGTGCTGCGGCGGGGCGCTGTCGGAGCTTCGTCCGCCGCCGGACCCGGGAGCCTGCCCGCCTCGGATGAGGGCCGGGGGCGCCGTACGGGCGGGCCGTACGGGGTTCGTGCCTGCTCTTCGAGTCTCGGCCGGGGGGACGGCGAGGGGTATCCCGAGTTTCGGGGGGGCGACGGCCGGCCGGTCTCCTGGTGCGGCCGCGCGGGCGCCGGGCGTCGGGCGCCGGGCATCGGGCATCAGGTGTCGGGCATCAGGTGTCGGGCGCCGGGGCGGAAGGAGGCGGGCGGAAGGAGGCGGCCCGGGTCAGTGGCCCAGCGCCGCGATGAGTTCGTCGCGACCGTCCGCGCCCGTCTTGCGGAAGACCGCCTTGAGGTGGTCGTTGACGGTGTGCACGGAAAGGTCGAGCCGGTGGGCGATGCGCTGGGTGGCGGCCCCGGTACGGAGTGCGTCGACGACATCGCGTTCGCGGGGCGTGATCCCGTACCAGGCACAGAACGACGGCAGGACGAGATCACCGACGGGGGCCTGGATCACCAGGGCGATATCGCCCCCGACGCCCATGGTCTGCCCCTGACAGACGATCCAGCGGCCGCAGACGGCGGGCGGGGAGCAGACCAGCGGGGCCGAGGCGTTCCTGCGGTGCTCCGGGCTCCGGGTGGAGAGGGAGAGCGCCATCAGAAAGACATCGGGCATCCACTCCGGGATGACCCGCCGCCCACGGGCACGGAACAGTTCCAGCCATGCGCCCGCCTGCGGGCTGACCGTTCTGACCCGGTGGTCGGGTCCCATGGTGATCACTCCGGCCGGCAGCGCCGGGGCGGCGGGCAGCAGCGGACCCGCGAGGACATGCCGCCGGACCGCGACGATCAGCGCGGGCGCGAGCAGGGCGGCCAGGCGGGCGTCGTCCGGGTCGAAGGGCAGGCCGCCCGTGGAACGGATCAGGGCGAGCATGCCCCAGACACCGCGCTCGTCGCGGAGCAGCAGCCGGAGTTCGGAGAGGGCCCCATGGGCCGCGAGCACCTCGGCGCGCAGCCGGTCGGCCGGGGAGAGCGTGGGGTCACCGACGGTGACGACATGGGTAAGGGCGGCACCCCGGGCGACCGCGCCGGCATGCCAGGGGCCGCCCTGCTGGTGGCGGTGGCGGACCAGCGCCTTGACCAGCGGGGTCGGGAATCCGTGCCAGAAGCTGAAGCTCCCGAAGCCCAGGCCGATCGCGGGGTCGGAGCCCACGAGGGTGAAGGCGTCATGGGGCACGACCGGGGCGATCAGCTGGGAGAAGGCTCGCCCCCGGTCGTCGGCGTCGGCCTGCTGGACCGCGACGAAACCGAGCTCGCGTGCCAGTCGGCCGTCGACCGTCACACGACGCATGACTTCAAAATTATCCTAAATGTCACTTTCTGCGCAATCTTGATTGAACGTCGCACCATCGCTGCGGGACGGGGGAGAGTGTGCGCCGGCCCGTTCCCCGTGGAAGAAGGATCCCGTCCCATGGCTCTGCCTCCTCCCCCGTCCCTGCTCGGGGTGTTCGCCCACCCCGACGACGAGTCCCTGCTCGCCGGTGGGGTCCTCGCCCGGTCCGCCGACGCGGGTGCGCGGACCTCGGTCACCACCGCCACCTGGGCCGAGGACAGCGCCCGGGCCGGCGAACTCGCCGACGCGCTCGCCGTCCTCGGTGCCGGTGTGCCACGGATGCTCGGGTACGGGGACGCCCGCGACCCGGCCGCCGCCCCCGGGCGGGCCCGGCTTCTCGACGCGCCGCTCGATGAGGTCGTCGCCCGTCTGGTCGCCCGGATCAGGGAGTTCCGTCCGGATGTCGTGATCACGCATGACGCCGTCGGCCAGTTGACCGGGCATCCGGACCACCGCCGTACCCATCAGCTGACCCTGCTCGCGGTGGAGGCCGCCGCGCTCGGCCATCTCCATCCCGAGGCCGGGGAGGCCTGGGCGGTGGGCGCGCTGTACGCGGCCACACATCCGGAGTCCGGGGTCGGCGACCTGGCGCCGCTCCTGGCCGGGGTGGGCAAGTCCCTTCTGAGCGTGCCGGACACGTATGTCACCACGGCCGTGGATGTGACGCCGTGGCTCGACCGGAAGTGGCGGGCGATCCTGGCGCACCGCAGCCAGGTGGCGAGGGAGCGGCCGCTGCCGGGGATCCTGTCGCGGCTCGGGGAGGAGCGCCGGAGGCGGATCCTCGGCACGGAGCACTACACCCGTATCGGGCTCGCGCCCTGTCGGGAGGGGGCCCCGCCGACTCTCTGACCGGGGCCTTCCCGGGGGGCCCGGCACGCACTCCGCCCCGCGCCCCCTCCCGCACTCTCTCCCTCGCATTCACTCGAACGAGTGGTATCGCCCGAGAGAGGAACGACGCGTCCACCCGGGCCCGTTGTCCGTGTAGATGTTCGACGAGGCGAGTCTTCGGCACCGGACGGTCCGGCCCGGTGGGGTCCGGTGCCGCTCGCACAGGGGGGAGGAAAGATGACGGTGGTTCAGAGCAGAGGAGTCGGTGGCGGCCGTCGGAGAGGCCTGCTCTCACCGGGGCGGACCTCCTCACCGCACCCGCCCCGGCCGGGCCCGCGCACACCGCCCCCGTCCCCGGCGCCCTGGACACGGGTGCGGCGGCGCGCCCGTTTCGCTACCGTCGCCGGTGGACTTCACCGGCGACAGCACGGACCGGAGGCACGTGTGGACACGGGCACGATGGTGGTGGGTTTCCGGCTCGGACACGATGTCCGCAGATGGTCGGGGACCGTGCTGGTGACGGAGAGCGGTGTCACGCACCGGGGTTCGGGCCCCTACGGCGCTCCGGTGCGGGCCACCCACGCCCGCGCCCCCGTGAGCACCCGGGAGGAGCATCCCCTGCCGTCGCAGATCGCCTGGCTCCGCAAGGAGTACGCGCGCTACCGCCGTGACGGCTACCTCCGCCCGCTGATCCCCCCGGCGTGTGTACGGCTGCCCGTCGCCGAGGTTCCACTCCACCCCGAGCCCTGGGGTGAGCACGCCCCCCGCCCGTCCGCGCCGCTGCTGGAGGCGTTCATCGACGCCCGGCCCGCCGATCCGGAGGGACCGGAAGGGCTGGGCGGTCCGCAGGGGCTGGAGGCGGCCGTCGGCACCTTCTACCGCGCCCTCGGCCTCCCGGCGCGCCCGCCTCGGCAGCTCCGCCGCCCCGGAGAGCCCGCGCTGCCCCCGCGCGCGGCCACGGTGCTGCGGGCCCTGGCCACCGGGAAGCCGGTCGTCTTCCCGCCCCGGCGGGGCATCGGGTACACCTTCACCCCACGGACCGCCGTCATCGAGATAGGCGACCGCCGCGTCCATCTGGACCACCAGGGAGCCCTGGAACTCCAGGCCGCGCTGACCGCATGGCTCGTCCACACCCGGCGGACCGCTCAGGGCCCGCCACCGGCCGTCGGCCCGGAGGAGGACCACAGCTGAGCCCGTCGCCCTCGTGAGGGGTGGTCAGCGGCGCTGCTGGGCCGCCGCGATCCGGTCCCGGAACGGACGGCGGCGTACGGCATCGGCCACCTCTACCAGCAGTTCTCCCAGCGGCATCGTGAGTTCCGCGTCCAGCTCCGCCATCGCCGAGGTCGTCGCCGCCCACTCCGCCTCGATCTGCGGCAGCAGGGTCCGCGCCTTGGGGGTGAGCCCGACCAGACGACGGCGGGCGTCGCGCGGGTCGGGGGTGTGGGTGACCAGGCCCGCGCGGGCCATCTGCGCGGCGGTCTGGCTGGCGGCGGAGTGGGTGACCCCCACCGCGGCGGCCAGATCACGGACCGGGAGCGGACCCTCCGCCAGCAGCGCGCGGACGACGGGAGAGAAGCGGGGCCGGTACTCGGCGAGCCCCCGCTCCTCGTAGAACGCGGCCACATCCCCGTCCAGCAGCTCAAGGACATGGCGGAGCAGGGTGCCGATGGCGGCGGTCTCGGGATGATTCTTCACCCTGTTAATGTAACAGCACTGTTAGATCCAAGGAGGGTGTGTCGGATGTCCGAGCTCTATCCCCCCATCGAGCCGTACGCGTGCGGCATGCTGGATGTCGGCGACGGCAACAGCGTGTACTGGGAGACCTGCGGCAATCCAGCGGGCAGACCCGCCCTGGTGCTGCACGGCGGGCCGGGCTCCGGCGCGAGCCCGTTCTGGCGGCGGCTCTTCGACCCCGCCGCGTACCGCGTCGTCCTCTTCGACCAGCGCGGCAGCGGACGGAGCACCCCCGACGCCGGCGATCCGGAGACCTCGCTCGAAGCCAACACCACCCCGCATCTGATCGCCGACATCGAGCTGCTGCGGCAGCATCTCGGCATCGAGAAGTGGCTGGTCATAGGCGGCTCCTGGGGGACGACCCTCGCCCTGGCGTATGCCCAGCGGCACCCCGGGCGCCTCTCCGGGCTGGTGCTCTTCAGCGTCACCAGCACCACCCGCCGCGAGGTGGAGTGGGTCACCCGGGACATGGGGCGGGTCTTCCCCGGGGAGTGGGCGAGATTCCGTGACACCGTCCCGGAGGGGGAGCGCGACGGCAGCCTGGTGGACGCGTACGCCCGGATGCTCGCCGATCCCGATCCGGCGGTACGGGAGCGGGCGGCACGGGAGTGGTGCCGGTGGGAGGACACCCATGTGGCCACCCACCCCGGCCACTCCCCCGACCCCCGGTACGAGGACCCCCGCTTCCGGCTCCGCTTCGCCCGCCTTGTCACCCACTACTGGCGGCACGCCGGCTTCCTGGAGGACGGGGCGCTGCTGCGCGACGCCGGGAGGCTCGCGGGCATTCCCGGGGTGCTGGTCCATGGGCGGCTGGACATCAGCGGGCCACCGGACATCGCCTGGCAGCTGGCGCGGGTATGGCCGGACGCGGAGCTGGTGCTGATAGGCGACGAGGGGCACGGACTGGGGAAGACCACCCGGAGCGCCGTGGTGGCGGCCACGGACCGGTTCCGGTCACAGCGCTAGGTCGTCTCTTTCGGATCTTGCTGGGCTCGCGTGCCCTGGCACCGCACCTCGCCGCGTTGTCGTCAATCACCAATGCTCCGCAGTGGCTCAATCCTCCGCCTTGCGATGCACGTCACCAGACCCCGCTCCCTGATCCAGCCTGATCCGTAAGAAACTCCCTAGGGAGTTGGCTGGATCAGGGAGTGGGGGCACCTCCCACGCCCTTCGGGCGCAGAGGGAGGACCGGGGTGACCTCCGGGGTGTGGAGGACGACATCGAACCAGTCGGCGAGCGATCCGCCGGAGAGATGGTGGACCGTGTCGCCGCCGGGATCCGGGGTGGGGAAGAGCAGGCGGGTCCTGGCCGGCGCGTCGAGCCAGGCCCGTACCGGAGGCGGACCACCCGCGCGCAGATCCAGGAGGTAGGGGTCCGGTCCGGCACTTCCCAGGACCGCTTCGGCGAACTCCGCCGGCGGCGCGGGAACGGGGTGGGGAGCCCTGCCGTGATGAAAGGTCAGGCCGATGGAGACATAGCCCGCCCCGAAACGCTCGCGGAGGTGGCTGCCCGCGCTCCGGAGCGTCATCGGCGGGGACGAAGGGGAGAGCGTCAGGGAGTCTCCGTCGGCGGTGTGCGCGAGACCGCCCCAGTAGACGATCCGGTCCCCCGTGTGGTCATGCCATCGGATCACCCCCTGGGCCAGACTCCGCTCCACACCGGCGGGGCCGTCGAGCGGGGGCGCGTCCCCCGGGGCCGAGCCGGTGGCCCCGACGAAGCGGACCGGGTCGTCGGGGTGGAGCCGGTTGAAGGAGCGCATCCAGTGGACGGCGCCGAGGATCTCCTCCGTACGCCAGAAGGACCGGGCCCCGGCCAGCAGCCTTCTCGGGTCCCCCGCCCCGGTTTTGACATAGGTGTCGAGTCCGACCCTTGAGGCGTCGTCCCCCTCCAGCGCCAGTGCACGGAATCCCCCCTCCTCGACCAGTGCCCGGAGGAGCCGGTGGGAGAGAACGGAGAGTTCGTGGGTCTCACGGGCCGAGGCGCCGATGGCCACGACCGTGGCATCGCGCACCAGGTCGGCGAGTGGCAGGAGATCGGTCAGCGGGGCTTCGGGGTCGAGGGTGGTGAGTCGATGGGCGTGCCGCCGGATCCATGGGGTCACTGTCCTGTGCATGGGCAAAGCCTCCGGGCTCAAGCGGACTTGAGGTCAAGCCCGGGGCGACCCCTCCCACGCGGAGCCCGACGGCAGACGCGGGAACGGTGTACCCCATGGATCCGGGGAGTCGGGGTAGTGTGCGGTAAGAGAGACCTGTCGCATCGGCCGGGTGAGACGGACGCATCCCAGCGGCTGAGGTGACATCGGTGAGCGGAGGACGGCGGCCCGGAGCGGGAGGTTCGCGCCACGGGTCCGCGTACGCGGGACCGATGGGCGAAGACAGGCCGGACACCGGGTCGGCACGGGCGGGCGGAGGCTCCGCGCGAGTCGGCCGGCCCGGTTGACGAGGAGACACCGGAGCCGCAACAACCCCGTCCGCTCCTGGGACAGGTCCCTCTCCACCGGAACTCGACCGGAGCCCGTACAGCGGGCTGCGCATCCACGCGCGGGGCCGGTCCGGCGGCCACCATCGGAAGGATGTGCCGTGACCACACCGACACCGTTCACCCACCGCACCGTTTTCATCGGCCCGCTCGACGCACACGAGCACTGGGCTGTCATGTACTTGACGGGTGAGGTGGATCTCGACACGGGGACCCGGCTGGAGGCCGCCCTCGGTCTCTGTGTCGAGTGCCGCCCCGGGGTCATACTGGTCGACCTCACCGGGGTCACCCTGATGGACTGTGCGGGCCTCGGGGTCCTGTACGGCGCGCACCAGGCCGCCGCCGACCGGGGCATCTCGCTGGTCCTCACCGGCCGGCCCGCCCCCATCGTGGCCCGTCTGCTCCGGCTGACCGGGACCTTCGCGGGGCTGGAACGGCCCCGCCGCTCCCGAGCGCGCCCACGGGACCCACAGCCGTCCCGGCACCCGGGGACCGATCTGTCGTACGGGAGCGGGCCCCGTCCTCCGGCAACCTCGCGGACGGCGCCGTCCCGGTGGGGGGCCCGGCGCCCCGTCGGCGCCCCGGGCGGGTCCACCCCCGGCCGGCCGCGCGCCCGCGCCCTTCGCTGGTCCGCCGCCACGGGGCGCGGCCGGCCCATGATGGCGCTCCTGATCGCCTGTGCCGTTCTGGTGTCGTTCGTCGTCTCCGGACCATGACCCATCGCGACCGGTCCGACCACCGGGCCCGGGGATCCGCCCAGGACGCCCTACGACGCCCTCCGCCGGGGCCGGTTCGCCCTACGCCGGAGCTGGTTCGCCCTCCGCCAGCAGGATCGCCGTACCGATCTCGGCCAGGCGGTCGGCGATGTCCGGGCGGTCGCCGGAGTTCGCCGTGCGGACCGTGTTGTCGACGACGGTGAGGACGGCGGCGACGGTGATCCGCGCCTCGGCCGGGTCCAGACCCGGGCGCACCCGGTCCAGCAGCCGCACCCAGAGCGCCAGATACTCGCGCTGGGCCTGGCGGGCCGCCCGGCGCTCCTTCTCCGGCAGTTGGTCCAGCTCGCCGATGAGCAGACCGATCAAGTGGCGCTGGTTCAGGGCGAAGGCGACATAGGAGCGCAGCAGCCGTTCCAGGGTCTCGCCCGGTGTGCCGGGCCGGGACAGCGCCTGGGCGGTGCCGGCCCGGCGCTCCTCGCCGCCCCGTATCACGGCGGCGACCAGCAGGTCGGTCTTGGTGGGGAAGTGCTTGTAGATGCTCGGGCCCGTCGCACCCGCCGCCTCGCCGATGTCATCGGTGCTGACCGACTGGAAGCCCCGCTCGTCGAAGAGCCGGATCGCCTCGACCAGGATCTCCTCGCGCCGGGAGAGCGCCAGAGCCGTATAGCCGCCCTCGGCGGGTACGGGCCCGGCGGCCGGGCCGGTACCGAGCGGGCAGTGGGCGGCGGCGGACGCCAGCCGGTACAGCAGCTCCTCGAAGCGACGGCGCGGGAGGGAGGTGCGGTGCCAGGAGATGGAGCCGTACACGGCCAGCACCGACCAGGCCAGCAACTGCCGGTCGGCGGGGCCCGCTTCGGGCCGTGCGGCGTGGATCAGGGCGCCGATCCCCTCGGCGACCCCGCTCAGCGCACGGCGCTGCTCCCTGCGGCGGTCGGCGGGCAGATGACGCGCCTCGCGCTGCCACAGGACCGCCGCGCCACGGCGGTCGGGGCTCTCGGCCGCCGTGGTACGGAGATAGGTGTCGAGGTCGGGCGCGGCCGCCACGGACGCCGCGACCGTGGCGACGGTGGAGTCCACGACATGGAGCAGTAGATCGGGCTTGCCCCGGAAGTGCCGGTAGAGCGCCGGGGCGGTGATCCCGACCTCGGTCGCCACATCGGCCAGCGAGACATTGTGGTAGCCGCGCGCACGGAAGAGCCCGGACGCGGCGGCGACGATCCTGGCCTTGCGGTCGGGAGGTCTCCGCGCGGTCCTCCGCCTCGGCTCCTCGGTCTGCATTCCCGCTGGTCCCTCGCTGTCGGCCACCTGGGCAAAATACCGCATCCGAGCGGTGTTGTTACCAGTGACTCACCGTGCGTTACGGCATCCTTGCTCCGCAAGAGAGTGGATCTGCCCACGAAAGTGAATTGCTGCTCACTCATGCGTCCGGATCACGAGGGAGCCGGGCCGACTCCGCCGTATCGCCCCCCGCCGCACGGCAGGCCCGCCACCGCCCCCACCGCTCCCTCCTCGCATGGCCTGAGCACCCTCACGTTAGAGAAAACTCACTCATACATCCAGCATCAGGCAATAGATGCCGGATCTCTTGTCGAGGTGAGTTAGGGGTGGTTCACTTCCAGCCACATTCCCCCCGCTGGACAAGGGAGGGCCGTCATGGCCGTCGAACAGCAGGAAGCGTCCGCACCCGAGCCGGGGGGCACGGCCTCGGGCCGCGCGGCCCCCGTGCGGCGCAGGGCATGGACCGTCCTCGCCCTGCTGGTCTGTTTGATGCTGGTCAACTACGCCGACAAGGTCGTGGTGGGACTGGCCGGGGTCGGCATGAAGGAGGAACTCGGCCTGACCGACGCCGAGTTCGGTGTCATCCAGAGCAGCTTCTTCTGGCTCTTCGCCGTCGGGTCGGTCCTCGGGGGCTGGCTCGGGGGCAAGGTGCGGGCCCGCTGGCTGCTCGCCATCATCGCGAGCCTGTGGGCCCTGAGTCTGGCGCCGATGGCCGCCCAGGTCGGCTTCACCACCATCGTCGCCTGCCGGGTGCTGCTCGGTTTCGCGGAGGGGCCGACCACGGCGCTGGCGATGCAGGTGGCGCACTCCTGGTTCCCGGCCCATCAGCGGGCGGTGCCCAGTTCGATCGTGGTCGCCGGTGCGGGCATCGGCCCGCTGATCGCCGCACCCGCGCTGACCTGGGTCATCCTCACCCACTCCTGGCATGCCGCCTTCGGGGTGCTCGCGATCTGCGGTGCCGTGGTCACCGTGGCCTGGCTGATCGGCGGCGACTCCGGCCCGGAGGACACCCGGGGCGGCGGCCATGGCCCGGCGGGCGCGGCGGCGCTTCCCGAACGGGTGCCGCTGCGGCGGCTCTTCTCGACCGGCACCCTCATCGGGATGTCCCTGCTGTTCTTCGTCGCCTACGCCAATACCTCGGTCAAGGTCAGCTGGCTGCCGCTCTACCTCAGGGAGGGGCTCGGCTACGACGCCATCACGGCCGGGAGGCTGGTCGCGCTCCCCTATCTGGGCTCGGCCGTCGCGGTGATCCTGGTCGGTGTGGCCTCCGCCGCCCTGACCAGGAGGGGGGTGGGCGGGCGGCTGACCCGGGGCATCCTGCCCGGGGCGATGGTCCTGGCCTCTGGTGTGTGCACCATCGCCTTCTCCTCGCTGGACCGGGGCGTGCCGCAGATGGTGCTGCTGGTGCTCAGCTCCTGCCTGAACTCGGCGGGGTACGGGGTGGCCTTCGCCGGGCTCGCCGATGTCGTACCGGCGAAGCAGCGCGGAGTCGTCTTCGGGATCGTCACCGGTATCTACAGCCTCGGCGGGGTGGTGGCCCCGCTGGTCGTCGGCCGGCTGGTCAGCGCGGGAGAGTCCGTGGCACTCGGCTACGGGGACGGCTTCCTGGTCCTGGGCGTGACAATGATCGTCGGCGCGCTGGCCGCGCTGCTGCTGGTCAACCCGGCCCGCGACGCCGCGAAGCTCACCGCCGAACGAACCGCCGGGTGAATCACCGGGCGAACCACCGGGTGAACCGCTCACACCCCATCCCTTCTGCCAAACACCCCTTGACACCGGGCGAGATCGGCAAGAAAGTGAATCTGCAATAACCTACTGAAGGGAGGGTCGCATGGGCCGCAGAGTGCTGGTGGCCGGGGTCGGGATGGTCCCCTTCGCCAAGCCCGGCGCAGCCAGGACCTACGACGAGCTGGGCGCCGGAGCCATGGCCGCCGTACTGGCCGACGCGGGGCTGCGCTATGACGAGATCCAGCAGGTGTACGCCGGTTATGTCTACGGCGACTCCACCTGCGGCCAGCGGGTGGTCTATGGATTCGGGCTGACCTCGGTACCGGTCCTGAACGTCAACAACAACTGCGCCTCGGGCTCCTCCGCCCTCTGGCTCGCCCGCCAGGCGGTGGAGAGCGGCGCGGTCGACTGCGCGCTGGCCCTCGGCTTCGAGCAGATGCCGCCCGGCGCCCTCGGCGCCAAGTGGACCGACCGGCCGAGCCCGCTGACGGCCTTCTCCTCCGTACTGGAGGAGGTGCACGGCATCGACCCGGACCGCCCGCTGACCCCGCAGTACTTCGGTGCCGCCGGTGTCGAGTACATGGAGCGGTACGGGATGCGGCCGGAGACCTTCGCCAAGGTGTCCGTCAAGGCCCGGCGCCATGCCGCGAACAACCCGTACGCCGTCTTCCGCGACCCGATCAGCGAGCGGGAGGTGCTGGACTCCCCCCGATTGGCCGGTCCGCTCACCCGGCTCCAGTGCTGCCCGCCCACCTGCGGGGCCGCCGCCGCGATCGTCTGCTCGCCGGAGTTCGCCCGGCGGCACGGGCTCTCCCCGAAGGTCGCCGTCGCCGCCCAGACGCTCCGGTCGGACGCCCCCGGGGTCTTCGACAGGAAGAGCGCGATGTCCCTCGTCGGCACCGAGGTCACCCGGGCCGCCGCCACCGAGGTCTACGAGCGGGCCGGGGTCGACCCGCGCGACATCCGGGTCGTGGAGCTGCACGACTGCTTCACCGTCAACGAGGTGCTGAGCTACGAGGCGCTGGGCCTCTGCGACGAGGGCGGCGCCGAGGAGTTCATCCTCGGCGGCGACAACACCTACGGCGGCCGGGTCGTCACCAATCCGTCCGGCGGGCTGCTCTCCAAGGGCCATCCGCTGGGTGCCACCGGTCTCGCCCAGACCGCCGAGATCACCTGGCAGCTGCGCGGGGAGGCGGGGGCCCGCCAGGTCGAGGGCGCGACCCTCGGCCTCCAGCACAATCTCGGCCTCGGCACCGCCGGTGTCGTCACGCTCTTCGAGAAGGTGTCCTGACCCATGGCCATCGATCCCGCCGTCATCGGCACCCGCACCCCACCGCACTCGGTCCAGGTCGAGCGGGGCCGGCTGCGCTTCTTCGCCCGGGCCACCGGGCAGACGGAGGCGCTCTACACCGACCCGGCGGCCGCCTCGGCGGCCGGTCACCGCGATCTGCCCGTCCCGCCGACCTTTCTCTTCTGTCTGGACATGGACCGGCCCGACCGGGACGGGTTCCTCGCCGGTCTCGGTGTGGACATCCGTACGATCCTCCACGGCGGCCAGGCGTTCACGTACCACGCCACCGCCTACGCGGGTGACACCCTGACCTTCTCGACCGAGGTCACGGATGTGTACACCAAGAAGGGCGGGGCGCTGGAGTTCATCGTGCGCGACACCCGGGTGACCCGCGACGGTGCGCCGATCGCCACTCTCACCAGCACCGTCGTGGTGCGCGACCCCGGGGCGGGCCGATGACGGGGACGGTTCTGACGGCGGGCGACTCCGTGACGCTGCGGGCCCCGGAGATCACCCGCACCACGCTCGCGCTGTACGCGGGGGCCTCCGGCGACCACAACCCGGTGCATATCGACACCGACGCCTGCCGGGCCGTCGGCATCCCGGATGTCTTCGCCCACGGCATGCTCTCGATGGCGTACCTCGGGCGGCTGCTGACCGACTGGGTCCCCCAGGAGCGCATCCGCTCGTACGGGGTACGGTTCGCCGCCATCACCCCGGTCAACACCACCCCGTTCTGCACGGGAACGGTCGTCTCGGTGGCGGACGGCCTCGCCCGTCTCGATCTCACGGTCTCGCTGCCCGACGGCACGGTGACCCTGCGGGGTTCCGCCGTGGTCACCGCCACCGCCGGCTGACACCGCCACCACGGCCCCGCGCCCCGCGCTGCCGCTGACACCACCTCACCACCCCTCCCCCACCCCCTGACAGCGAGGACACATCCACCATGGGAACCCTGGACGGCAAGGTCGCCATCGTCTCCGGATCGGGCCGCGGCATCGGCCGCGAGGTCGCTCTCAAGCTCGCCTCCGAGGGAGCCGCCGTCGTGATCAACGACCTGGACGCGGAACCGGCCGAGGAGACCGTCGCGGACATCACCGCCGCCGGTGGCAGGGCCGTCGCCTGCGCCGGCTCGGTCACCGGGGACGGCTTCGCCGAGCGCTTCGTGAACACCGCCGTCGAGACCTTCGGCGGCCTGGACATCATCGTCAACAACGCCGGCTACACCTGGGACACCGTCGTCCAGAAGATGACCGACGAGCAGTGGGACGCCATCCTCGATGTACATCTGAAGGCGCCCTTCCGGATCCTCCGCGCCGCCCAGCCGTATCTCAAGGCGCACCCGGTCGACCACCACCGCAAGGTCGTCAACGTCTCGTCCGTGTCGGGCCAGTACGGCAACCCCGGCCAGGCCAACTACTCGTCCGCCAAGGCCGGGCTCATCGGACTGACCAAGACCCTGGCCAAGGAGTGGGGCCGCTACCGGGTCAATGTCAACGCCGTCGCCTACGGCTTCATCCTGACCCGGATGACCGAGGCGACCGCGGACGACGATTCGTTCGTGGAGATCGAGGGCCGGCGGATCAAGGTCGGCGTCAATCCGCAGCTGGCCGCCGCCGTCTCCCGTACCAATCCCTTCGGCCGGCCCGGCACCCCGGCCGAGGCGGCGGGCGCGGTCTACCTGCTCTGCCTTCCGGAGGCCGACTACATCAGCGCACAGGTCGTGACCGTCGACGGCGGATCCCGCTAGAACCCGACCGCCCGCCCGCCCGACCGCCCGATGACAGGACCCCCATCATGAAGCGCACGCTGTACACCCAGGAACACGAGCATTTCCGGGCGATGATCCGGGACTTCATAGCCCGGGAGGTGAAGCCCCACGCCGAGCGGTGGGAGCGGGACAACCTGGTCGACCGCGATCTCTTCCGCAAGCTCGGCACGCTCGGGGTGATGGGCTTCGACATCCCCGAGGAGCTGGGCGGCACCGGCCGGACCAGCTACCGGTACCAGGTCGTCATCGCCGAGGAGTGCGCCCGCGCCGCCGTCTCCTTCGGCCACTACGGTGTGTCCACCGGCATCGTGCTGCCCTATCTGCTGGATCTCGCCAACGACGAGCAGCGGAAGCGCTGGCTGCCGGGGGTCGCCTCGGGCGACCTCATGCTGTGCATCGCGATGACCGAGCCGGGCACCGGATCGGACCTGGCGGGCATCCGTACCACCGCCCGTCTCTCCGGGGACGGTACCCACTATGTCCTCGACGGCGCCAAGACCTTCATCACCGGCGCCCGCAACTCCGAACTCTGTGTCGTCGTGGCCCGCACCGCGCCGGCCACCGCCGGGGACCGGCGCCATGGCCTGAGCCTGCTCGTCGTCCCGACCGACAGCGAGGGCTTCGCCCTCGGCCGCAAGCTGGACAAGATCGGCCTCAGGTCCTCCGACACCTCCGAGATCTCCTTCACCGAGGTGCGGGTGCCGGTCGGGAACCTCCTCGGCGAGCAGGACAAGGGCTTCTCCTACCTCGGCCGGAACCTGCCCCGGGAGCGGCTCTCGATCGGTGTCGGCGCCGTGGCCACCGCCACCGCCGCCATCGCGTTCGCCCGTGACTACGTCCGGGAGCGCCAGGTCTTCGGCAGACCGGTGGCCGCCTTCCAGAACACCAAGTTCGTCCTCGCCGAGTGCTCCGCCGAGGTCGAGGCCCTCCAGGCCATGGTCGACCGGGGCGTCGAGCTGGACGACTCGGGCGAGCTGACCGGGGCGGACGCCGCGAGGATCAAGCTCTTCGGCACCGAGGTGGCGGGGCGGGTCATCGACAAGTGCCTCCAGCTGCACGGTGGTTACGGCTACATGCTGGAGTACCCGATCGCACGGCTGTACGCGGACACCCGGGTCTCCCGGATCTACGGCGGCACCAGCGAGGTCATGAAGACCATCATCGCCAAGGACCTGGGTCTGTAGCCGTACCACCCGCGAAGAGAAGGATCGGAAGGAGCAGTCCCATGGGTCCCGTGTCCCCTCCCACCGGCCCGCTGGCCGGTATCCGCGTCGTCGAGCTGGGCGGCATCGGCCCCGGCCCGTTCGCCGGCATGCTCCTGGCCGACCAGGGCGCCGATGTCATCCGGGTCGACCGGCCCGCCGAGGCCGGTGCCCCGTCACGCCACCCCGTACTGCACCGGGGCCGGCGCTCCGTCACCCTCGATCTGAAGGATCCGGCGGACATCGAGGCCGTCCTCGCCGTCGTCGACACCGCCGACGCCCTCATCGAGGGCTTCCGGCCCGGGGTCGCCGAGCGCCTCGGCCTGGGGCCGGACCGCTGTCTGGCCCGTAACCCCAAGCTGGTCTACGGGCGGATGACCGGCTGGGGACAGGACGGGCCACTCGCCCGGGCCCCCGGTCATGACATCAACTACATCGCGGTGGCGGGCGCCCTCGGGGCGCTCGGCGGGGCCGGCGAGAACCCTCCCGTTCCGCTCAATCTCATCGGTGACATGGGCGGGGGCGGCATGCTGCTCGCCCTGGGCATCACCACCGCACTGGTCCACGCCGGGCGCACCGGTACGGGTCAGGTGGTCGACGCCGCCATGACCGACGGCACCGCCGTCCAGCTCGCCCTCGTCCACGGTCTGCTGGCGGTGGGCCGCTGGGAGGACGCGCGGGGCGTCAATCTCTTCGACGGCGGCGCCCCCTTCTACCGCACGTACCGCACATCCGACGGCGGCCATATGGCCGTGGGCAGTGTCGAGCCGCAGTTCTACGCGGTGCTGCTGAGGACGCTC
Source organism: Streptomyces sp. NPDC000594 (assembly GCF_040299965.1). NCBI lineage: Bacteria > Bacillati > Actinomycetota > Actinomycetes > Kitasatosporales > Streptomycetaceae > Streptomyces > Streptomyces sp. NPDC000594. The sequence continues at coordinate 223,205 of NZ_JBEPCY010000007.1, forward strand.
GGGCTGACCGGCGATCCGCTCTTCGCGGGCCAGCACGACCGGGGGTGCTGGCCGGCGATGGCCCAGCGGCTCGCCGGGATCTTCGCGGGCCGCACCCGCGCGGAGTGGACGGCCCTCTTCGACGGTACGGAGTCCTGTGTCACCCCGGTGTACGGACTGACCGAGGCCGCCGCCCACCCGCACAATGTGGCGCGCGGTACCTATCTCACCGAGGGCGGGGTGCTCCAGCCCGCGCCCGCCCCCCGTTTCCTGGGCACTCCCCCGGGCACGCCCCGGCCCGCGCCGGTGATCGGCGCGCACACCCGGGAGGTGCTGGCGGAGGTCGGGCTCGTCCGGTGAGACCCCGCGTCCACCGCGTACACAAGAAGGGGGGTGCTGCCCGAGGGCGGCACCCCCCTTCTCCTGGGCGGCGTCCGGAAGAGGCCGGGAAGCGGCTCAGAGCAGCTCAAGGATGGTCGCGTTGGCCATCCCGCCCGCCTCGCACATGGCCTGGAGGCCGTAGCGGATGCCGTGGTCGCGCATATGGTGGACGAGGGTGGTCATCAGACGGGCGCCGGAGCCGCCGAGGGGGTGGCCGATCGCCATCGCACCGCCGTTGGGGTTCATCAGGGCGGCATCCGCCCCGGTCTCCTCCAGCCAGGCGAGGGTGACCGGGGCGAACGCCTCATTGATCTCGAAGGCGCCGATGTCGCCGAGGGCCAGCCCGGCGCGGTCGAGGGCCTTGGCGGTGGCGGGGGCCGGGCCGAGGGCCATGGTGACCGGGTCGACCCCGGCGAGAACGGCGGTGTGCACCCGGGCGAGGGGGCGCCAGCCATGGCGCCGGGCGATCTCGCTGGTGGTGATGAGGAGCGCGGCGGCGCCGTCGGAGATCTGTGAGGAGTTGCCGGCGCTCACCACCCCGTCCGCTCTGAACGGGGTCCTGAGGGCGGCGAGCTGCTCCAGGGTCGAGCCGCGCCGGATGCCCTCGTCGGTGTCGACGACCCGCACGGTGCCGTCCTCGCCGGTCACCGTGACGGGGGTGATCTGCGCGGTGAAACGGCCCTCGTCGACGGCGCGGGCGGCGCGGGCGTGCGACTCCAGGGCGTGCCGGTCGAGCCGGGTACGGGTGAAGCCGTACCGCTCGGCGATCATCTCGGCGCCGACGCCCTGGTCGAAGGTGCCCCGCCCGTCGGGGAAGTAGCGCTGGAGGAGCCGCGGCCCGTACGCCTCCCCGGCGCCCTCGACCCTGCGGGCGGAGCCCATCGGCACCCGGCTCATCGACTCGACACCCCCGGCGACGGCGATGTCGTACTGGCCCGCGACGACCAGTCCGGCGGCGAAGTGCACGGACTGTTGCGAGGAGCCGCAGGCGCGGGAGACGGAGACGCCGGGCACCGACTCGGGCCAGCCGGCCGCGAGCGCCGCGAACCGGCCGACGACGCCGGACTGCTCGCCGACCTGGGAGACGGTGCCCCAGACGATGTCGTCCACGGTGGCCGGGTCCAGCGCGTTGCGCTCGGCGAGGGCGGTCAGGACCTGGGCGGAAAGATCGACGGCATGGAGGCCGGAGAGGGCCCCGCCACGCTTTCCGACGGGGGTCCGGACGGCGTCCACGATCACTGCGTCACGCATGGGCTGCTCCTGGAGGAAGGGGAGGGGTGCGGGCTCGCATCCCCTTCAAGTTATTTCAAGCTAACCTCTGCGTCCAGGTCACGGCTCGCTTAACGATCCCTTGACAGTGGGCCTACAGGGCGTAAAAGTGAAATCCAGCTAACCTCGGAGGAGCTACCTCGGAGCAGGGAGAGGGGCAAGGATGCCGCGCACGGTTTTCACCGCGGAGCACGAGGCGTTCCGGCGGACGGTCCGGGACTTCCTGGCCAAGGAGGCGGTTCCGCACATCCAGGAGTGGACGGCCGCGAGGTCGGTACCGCGCGACTTCTACCGCCGCCTCGGTGAGCTGGGCGTCCTCGGTGTCGAGGTGCCCGAGGAGTTCGGCGGCGGCGGGGAGACGGGCCATCACTTCGGTGCCGTGTTCGCCGAGGAGGTCGCCCGCGCCGGTGCCACCGTCGGCACCGCGATGACCCACGCCCACATCATCCTCCCGTATCTGCTGCACTTCGGGACCGAGGAGCAGCAGCGGCGGTGGGTCCCGGGCTGTGCCTCGGGCGATCTGCTGCTCTCCATCGCGATGACCGAGCCCGGCACCGGATCGGACCTGGCCGGCATCCGCACGACGGCGGTGCTCTCCGAGGACGGCACCCACTATCTCCTCAACGGCGCCAAGACCTTCATCACCGGCGGGACCCAGTGCGATCTCGTCCTGGTGGTCTGCCGTACCTCGCCCGCCCCGGAGGAGAACCGGCGCGAGGGGCTGTCGATCCTGGTCGTCGACACCGCCAGCGAGGGCTTCGCGGTCGGCCGCAGCCTGCACAAGATCGGTCTGCATGCCTCCGACACCGCCGAACTCTCCTTCACCGATGTGCGGGTGCCGGTGGAGAATCTGCTGGGCGAGCGGGACCGGGGCTTCTTCCACCTCGGCCGCAACCTCGCCCGCGAGCGCCTGGTGATCGCCGTCCAGGCGGCGGCCGCCGCCGCTGCCGCGGTGACCTTCGCCCAGGAGTACACCCGGAACCGCCAGGTCTTCGGCCGGCCCGTCGCCGCCTTCCAGAACACCAAGTTCGTCCTCGCCGCCTGTGCCACCGAGGTCGAGGCCGCCCGGCTCATGGCGTACGAGGCCCTGGAGCGCGACGCCCACGGCGAGCTGACCCCGGAGTACGCGGCCATGGCGAAACTCCTCTGCACCGAGACCGCGAGCCGGGTCATCGACCACTGTCTCCAACTGCACGGCGGCTACGGCTACATGCTGGAGTACCCGATCGCCCGCCTCTACGCCGACACCCGCGTCATGCGGATCTACGGCGGGACCAGCGAGGTCATGAAGACCATCATCGCCAAGTCGCTCGGCCTCTGAACCTCAGAGCCTCTCAGCCGCTGAACTTCAGAACCTCAGAACCTCTCAGCCTCTCGACCCGATCGGAACCCTCCATGCAGATCCAGGGAGTCTCCGCCGTCATCACCGGTGGCGCGTCCGGCCTCGGCCTCGCCACCGCCGAGCGCCTGCTCGACCAGGGCGCCCATGTCGTCCTGCTCGACCTGCCCACCTCCCGGGGCGAGCAGCTCGCCCGGGAACTCGGCGAGCGCGCCCGCTTCGTCGCCGGTGATGTCCGTTCCGCCGACGACGCCGCCCGCGCCGTGGCCACCGCCGCCGGCCTGGCCCCGCTGCGCATCGCGGTCAACTGCGCCGGTCTGGGCAGGGGCGGCCGTACCGTCGGCCGCGACGGCACGCCCTACGCCCTCGCGGACTTCGAGTTCGTCGTCGGCGTCAATCTGATCGGCACCTTCAATGTGCTGCGTCTCGCCGCCGCCGAGATGGCCCGTACCGAGGAGGTCGACGGCGAGCGCGGAGTCATCGTCAACACCGCCTCCGCCGCGGCCTTCGAGGGCCAGATCGGGCAGTGCGCCTACGCCGCCTCCAAGGGCGGCATCGTCGGGATGACCCTGCCGATCGCCCGTGATCTCGCGGCGGCGCGGATCCGGGTGGTCACCATCGCCCCGGGTCTCTTCTCCACCCCGCTGCTCAACCGGAGGCCGCAGGAGTTCCTCGACGCCCTCGGCGCCCAGGTCCCGCACCCCTCCCGGCTGGGCGACCCCGCCGAGTACGCCCATCTGGTCACCTCGATCGTGGAGAACCCCATGCTCAACGGCGAGACGATCCGCCTCGACGGCGCCATCCGCATGGCCCCGAAGTAGCCCGCCCCCGTAACCCCGACGGCACGACCCGCCGGCACGAACCGGTGGTCGGCCTCCGCCGAAGAGTCCGAAGCGACTGAAGATCCGAAGAGACGGAAGAGAGGGACGGCGATGGCCGATCTCCAGTACACGGTCCGGGACGGGATCGCCACCGTCCTCCTCAACCGCCCCGAGCGCAGGAACGCCTTCACCATCGCCATGGTCGACGCCTGGGCCGACCGGCTGACCGAGGCCCAGCGCGACCCCGGGGTGCGGGTGATCGTCGTCACCGGCGCCGGTGGCTCCTTCTGCTCCGGTGTCGACCTCACCGCCTTCACCGGCGAGAAACGGCCACCGCTGGGCGAGAAGGAACTGCTGACCCAGCATGTCCACCGCGTCGCGCTCGCCCTGGAGGACATCGACAAGCCCGTGATCGCCGCCGTCGCCGGGCCCGCCGTCGGCGCCGGAATGGACATGGCGCTCCTGTGCGATCTGCGCTTCGCCGGCCGCAGCGCCCGCTTCTCCGAGGGCTATATCAAGGTCGGCCTGGTCCCCGGCGACGGCGGCTGCTGGCTGCTGCCCCGCGCCGTCGGCACCTCCACCGCCCTGCGGATGCTCTGGACCGGCGACTTCGCCGACGCCGACGAGGCGCTGCGGATCGGTCTGGTGGACGAGGTGCACCGGGACGAGGAGCTGATGGACGCCGTGTACGCGTACGCCGCCCGGCTCGCCGCCCGCCCGCCGGTCGCGATCCGCACCATCAAACGCGCCGTCCGCCAGGGCGCCCGCCACGATCTGCGGACCGCGCTGGACCTGATCTCGTCCCATATGGCCGTCATCACCTCCACCCAGGACTCGCGCGAGGCGCTCACCGCCTTCCAGGAGAAGCGCCCCGGCGTCTTCACCGGCCGCTGACCCCCGACCCGTACCGCCCGAAAGATCGCCCTGAAAGGCCACCATGGACCACTCCCCCGGTACGGACGGCTGCGCCGAGCTGCGCGGCCGGGTCCGGGAGCTGACCGCCGCCTGGCGGGACGCCGGACGCTACACCCCCCGCAGCGACTCCTGGCTGCGCTCCTTCGACCTGGAGTTCAGCCGGGAACTCGCCGCCCGCGGGCTCATCGCCATGACCTACCCCCGGGAGTTCGGCGGCGGCGGGCGCACCCATGTGGAACGGCTCGCCGTCACCGAGGAACTGCTGCGCGCGGGCGCCCCGGTGGCCGCGCACTGGATCGGCGACCGGCAGATCGGCCCGGCGGTCCTGCGCCATGGCACCCGGGCGCTCCAGGAGGAGATCGTGCCGGGGATCGCCTCCGGCGAGGCGGTCTTCTGTCTCGGGATGAGCGAGCCCGGGGCGGGCTCGGACCTCGCCTCCGTACGGACCTCGGCCAAGCCGGTCGACGGGGGGTGGCGGATCGACGGGCACAAGATCTGGACCACCCAGGCCCACCACGCCACCCATGTCTATCTGCTCGCCCGGACCTCGCGCGGCGGACGCAAGCACGAGGGGCTGACCGAGTTCATCGTCGACATGGACACCGAGGGGGTGTCCGTGACCCCCATCCTCGACCTGGCCGGGGAACACCACTTCAACGAGGTCCGTTTCGAGAACGTCCGCGTCCCGGCGGGCCGGGTCCTCGGCGAGGTGGGCCAGGGCTGGCGGCAGGTGGTCGAGCAGCTCTCCTTCGAGCGGGGCGGCGCCGAACGCGCGCTCTCCAGCTATCCGGTCCTGGTGGAGCTGATCGCCGAGACCGCCCGGCAGCGGGACGACCGGGAGCTGCACGCCCTGCTCGGCACGCTGGTGGCCCGTCTCGCGGTGCTGCGCCGGCTCTGCTTCGAGGTCGCCCGGGAGATGGACACGGGCGAGGCCCCCGTCCAGCGGGCCGCCGCGCTCAAATACCTCGGCAACGCCTTCGAGCACGATGTCGTCGAGGCGCTGCGCCGTACCGGTCTCTGCCGGGAGGCCACCTTCGACAGCGGGTTCGGCCAGGCGCTGCTCGCCTCGCCCGCGTTCGGTCTGCGCGGGGGCTCGGCCGAGGTCCTGCTCTCCCTGATCGCCCGACAGGAGGCCCGTTCATGAGGGAAAGCCCCTTCACCGAGGAGCTGCGCAGACTGGTGGACGACCTGGTGGACGACCGAGGGGACGAACGGGGGGACGATCGGGGTGCGGCCGGCGGCCCCGGGTTGTGGGAGAGCCTGGTCGGCCTCGGTCTGCCCCGGATCGGCGTCGCGGAGGACCGGGGCGGCTCCGGCGGCTCGCTCGCCGATCTGCTGGTGGTGGTCGAGTCCCTGGCGGGGCACGGTGTCGGGGTGCCGATCGTGGAGGCGTCCGTCGCCGACTGGGTCCTCGGGCATACGGGGCCCCTCGCCGACGGGCTCGCCACGCTCCGGCTGCTCGACACGGCGCCCGAGGTCGTCTCGGGCACCGTCACCGCCGAAGTGACCTTTGTGCCCTGGGCCCGTGACGCCGGCCGGCTGGTGCTGTGCGCGCCGGGGGCCGCGCCGCTGCTGGTCGATCCGGCGCACCCCTCGGTGACCGTCCGTACCGTGGACGACATCGCGGGGGATCCCCGGGACACCGTGGTCCTGGCCGGTACGCCGGTCACCCCTCTCGCGGAGGCGCCCCCGTACGCGGAGGTCCGGGAGCGGCTCGCCCTGCTCTGGTCGGCGGCCGTGCTGGGCGCCGCCCGGGGTGCCTATCGGCTCACCCGGACCCATGTCCGCGAGCGCGAGCAGTTCGGGGCGCCGCTGGTGCGGATCCCGGAGGTCGCCGCCCACCTCGCCCGGATGCGGGTCCAGCTGGTCCAGGCCGAGGCCGCGCTGGCCCTGGCCCGGGACGGGGCGCCGCTCGGCGGCGGGGTCGACATCGCCCGGATCACCACGGCCGCCGCGGCCACCGGGATCGCCCGGATCGCCCATCAGCTCCATGGCGCGCTGGGCATCACCGCCGAGTACCCGCTGCACCGGCTCACCCGCCGGCTGTGGTCCTGGCGCGACGCGGTCGCCTCCGAGCGCGGCTGGGCCGAGGAGCTGGGCCGCCGGGCGGGCGAGGCCGGTGAGTCCGGTGTCTGGACCGCCCTCACCGCCACCGGGCACGGCTGACGGCGGAGAGAGCCGAAGGTCAGGGCCGGGCGACCCCCCGTGGTCGCCCGGCCCTGACCTGTGCCCTCACCCGCCGTCAGGAGTCGGTGACCCGCCTGCGCAGCTCGGTCTTGAGGATCTTGCCCGTGGCCGACAGCGGGAGTTCGTCCACGATCACCACCTCCCGGATCCGCTGGTACGGGGCGACCCGGGCCGCGACATACGCCGTCAGCTCCGCGGCGGTGGCCGCCGGGTCGAGCGCCCGTTCCCCGGACTTCAGCGCGACGAAGGCGACCGGGATCTCCCCGTGCTCGGGGTGCGGCCGGCCCACGACGGAGGCCTGGGCGACCACCGGGTGCTCACGGAGGATGTTCTCCAGGGGGCCGGGGTAGACGTTGTACCCCTTGTAGATGAGCATGTCCTTCGCCCGGCCGACCAGGGACAGCCGGCCCCGGTCGTCGAGGGTGCCGAGGTCGCCGGTGCGCAGCCAGCCGTCGACGTACTGCTCGGCGGTGCGCTCCGGGTGGCCGAGGTACCCGGCCGTGATCTGCGGGCCCCGGACCCAGACCTCGCCCTTCTCCCCCGGTGCCAGGAGGGTGACGCCGTCCGGCTCCCGGATCTCGATCTCGGTGTCGAAGAGCGCCGGGCCGATGCTGCCCTCCGGACGGGGCACGGCCGGGTCCAGCGGGCTGATCGAGACGCCCATGGTCGCCTCGGTCAGGCCGTATCCGTCGCTGACGATCGCCCGGGGGAAGATCTCGGTGAGTTCCGCGGTGGCGGCCGGGTTGATGGGGGCGGAGCCGCTGCTGACCAGGCGTACGCAGGACAGGTCCCGCTCACGCACCCCCGGTACGGCGAGCAGGGCGTGGCAGAGGGCCGGGGAGCCGGTGACGGCGTGGACGCCCAGCTCTTCGACGGTGTCGAGATAGCGGACCGCGTCGAAGCGGCCGAACACCACGACGGTCAGCCCCGAGGCGGCGTAGACGCTCTGGCTGACCATGCCCATGCCGTGGAAGAGCGGGGCGATGGAGATTCCGGTGGCGCCGCCCAGCGGGATGTGGTGCGGGGTTCTCGCGCCCGGCACTTCGCGCAGCCGGATACGGCCCCGTTCGTCCGCGGCCGGGACGGCGGCGGAGCGCCAGCAGGCCACCTGGAGCACATTGATGATCAGATTGCGGTGGAGGACCATGACGGCCTTGGGCACACCGGTGGTCCCGCCGGTGAAGGCGAGATGGGCGACCGCGTCCCCGGCCACCTCGGTCGCGGGCGCCGGGTGGGCGGCCATGAGGTCGGCCAGGGGGACGGTGGTGACCGGAAAGGCGACCGGGCCGGCGCCGGGTGCGGGGGCCGCCGCGGTCGGGGCGGCGAGGGTGACCAGACGGACGGTGGGCGATCCCTCCAGGGCCTCGGCCATGGGCGCCGCGACGGAGGGGTGGGTGACCACGGCGACGGCGCCCGAGTCGTCCAGCTGGCGGCGGAGGGCGCCCGGCGGCTGGGAGGGGTTGACCGGCACCACGGCGGCACCGGCGAGGAGGACGCCGTAGTACGCGACCGTGAACCAGATCGAGTTGGGCAGATGGAGGGCGATGGCCTCACCGGGGACGATGGACCGTTCACGCAGCCCCTGGGCGACGCGGAGCGCCCGGTCGTGCAGTTCGGCGTAGCCCATCCGGATGTCGCCGTCGATCAGCGCCGGGCGGTCGGGGTAGGCATGGGCGGAGCCGGCGAGCAGGTCCGCGACCGTGCCGTCGGGGTAGTCGAGGGTGCGGGGCAGCGCCTTGGGCCAGGCGGTGGTCATGGCGGAACTCCTTTGTTCGGTCATGCCCGGGGCGGGGTCTCGGGACCGTGACGGTGGTTCACCTCATGGCGGGCGGGCTCGCGAGAGCCGGCCGGGTCTAGCGGCCGTTCCAGCGCGGGGCGCGCTTCTCGGCGAAGGCGAGCGCGCCCTCCCGGGCGTCCGCCGAGGCGAAGACCGGGGCGCAGGCGTCGCGGTTGCGGGCCCAGACCTCATCGGCGGGCCAGTCGGCGGAGTCGGCCACGATCCGCTTGCTGGCCCGGACCGCGAGCGGCCCGTTGGCGGCGATCCGCCGGGCGAGCGCCAGGGCCGTCTCCAGCGCCGCGCCCTCCTCGGTCAGTTCATTGACCATGCCGAGCCGGTGGGCCCGTTCGGCGGGGAGGAAGTCACCGGTGAGCGCGTACTCCATGGCGATGGTGTACGGGATCCGCCGGGGCAGCCGTACCAGGCCGCCACCGGCGGCGATCAGGCCGCGCCGGGTCTCGGGGAGGCCGAAGACGGCGTTTCCGGCGGCGACGATCAGGTCGCAGGCGAGGGCCAGTTCGGTGCCGCCGCCGAGTGCGTACCCCTCGACGGCGGCGATCAGGGGTTTGGCGGGCGGGGTCTCGGTGATGCCGCAGAAGCCCCGGCCGGGGATGCCGGAGCGCTCCCCGGCGGCCAGGGCCTTGAGGTCGGCACCGGCGCAGAAGGTGCCGCCGGCCCCGGTGATCACTCCGACGACGAGGTCGTCCCGGCTGTCGAGGGTGTCGACGGCCTCGGCGACGGCGTCCGCGACCGCCCGGTTGACCGCGTTCCGGGCCTCGGGCCGGTTGATCGTCACCACGGCGATGCCGTCGTCGAACGAGGTGAGGACGAGATCGGACATGAGGGATTCCTTTGATGAGGTGAGGCGTTGAGCGGGTGACGGCGCGCCGAGCGGCAGCAGCGCGGCTCGGTGGTGTCTCAGGGGCGGGGCGGCCTGGACGGGCGCACCACGGTCTCCTGCACCACATGGGCGATCAGCAGGCCGTCGGGGCTCCAGACCTCCGCGAGGGCGAAGCCGCGTCCGTCGGCCGCCGTGGGGCTGCGCTGGGCGAAGAGCATCCAGGTGTCGGCGCGGAACGGGCGGTGGAACCAGACGGCGTGGTCCAGTGAGGTGAGGAAGACCGACGACGGCTTCTCCCGGAGCATCCTGGGCGGCTCGGTGGACAGGACGGTGGTCGGGGCGAGGAAGAGATCGGAGGCGTACGCCAGGGCGCAGGCATGCGGCAGGGGGTCGTCGGGGAGCGGCCGGGCCGCCCGTATCCAGAGCTTCTGCTCCGTCAGTCCGGGGGTGTGCGGTTCGGCGGGCCCGGGTACGTGGCGCATCTCCAGCACCCGGCGGAACTCGGCGCGGGCGTAGTCCTCGGGGTTGTTCCGTTCCCAGAGCCCGTACATGTCGGGGAGCAGCTCCGGTGCGGGTGCCGTGGGCATGGCGGGCTGGCGGTCGGCGGTCGTCTCCGGCCGTTTGAAGGAGGCCGAGAGGGTGCAGACGGCCTCCTGGCCCTGGTGGGCGACGACCCGGCGGGAGTGGTAGGAGGAGCCGTCCCGTTCCCGTTCCACCGTGTAGTCGAGGGGGTGGGCCGAGTTCCCGGCGCGCAGGAAGTAGACGTGCAGGGAGTGCACGGTGCGATCGTCGGGGACGGTCCGTCCGGCGGCGGCGAGCGCCTGCGCGGCCACCTGGCCGCCGAAGGCGCGCAGCGGGAGGCCGTCGTGGCAGCGGCCCCGGAAGAGGTCCCGGCCTCGTGGTTCGAGGTCGAGGAAGCCGGCGAAGGCGTCGTGGGTGTCATGAGAGGTCTGGGGAGTCTGGTCCGCCCGGGGTCCGGGCCGTACCTGCATGGCGGGCCGCCTCAGAGGAGTTCGAGGATCGTGGCGTTGGCCATGCCGCCGCCCTCGCACATGGACTGGAGGCCGTAGCGGATGCCGTTGTCCCGCATGTGGTGGACGAGGGTGGTCATGATCCGCGCGCCCGAGCCGCCGATGGGGTGCCCGATGGCCATCGCACCGCCCAGGGGGTTCAGCCGCGCGGGGTCCGCGCCCGTCTCCCGCAGCCAGGCCAGGGTGACCGAGGCGAATGCCTCGTTGATCTCGTAGACGCCGATGTCGTCCAGGGAGAGACCGGATTTCCTGAGCGCCTTGGCGGTGGCCGGGATGGGTCCGGTGAGCATGGTGACGGGGTCGGTGCCGGTCACGACGGCGGTGTGGACGCGGGCCATCGGGGTCCAGCCGTGCGCGCGGGCGATCTCACCGGTGGTGAGGAGCAGCGCGCCGGTGCCGTCGGACACCTGGGAGGCGTTGCCCGCGGTGATGGTGCCGTCCTCGCGGAAGGCGGGTTTGAGGCCGGCGAGCGTCTGGAGGGTGGAGCCCCGGCGTACCCCCTCGTCGGTGGCGAAGCGGCGGGTGGTGCCGTCCTCGCCGGTGACGGTGACGGGGGCGATCTGGCCCTCGAAGCGGCCTTCGTCGATCGCCCGCGCGGCGCGGGCATGGGAGTCCAGGCCGTGCTGGTCCATCTCGGCGCGGGTGATGCCATGGGCGTCGGCGATCAGCTGGGCGCCCATGCCCTGGTGGAACCGGATGCCGTCGTAGCGGTCCCAGACATGGGGGCCGAAGGGTTCGCCGCAGCGGCCGTCGAGCCGGGTGGTGCCCAGCGGGACGGCGCTCATGATCTCGACGCCACCGGCCACGGCGATGTCGTACTGGCCCGATATCACCCCGGCGGCGGCCTGGTGGACGGCCTGCTGCGAGGAGCCGCACTGCCGGTCGACCGTGAGCCCGGGGACGGACTCCGGCCATCCCGCGGCCAGTACCGAGGCCCGGCCGATACAGCCGGCCTGCATGCCGACGCCGGAGGCGCAGCCCCAGATCACATCGTCCACGAGGGCGGGGTCGAGACCGGTGCGCCCGGCAAGGGCGTTGAGGACATGGGCGGAGAGGGAGGCGGAGTGCAGCCGGGAGAGCGAGCCACCGCGTTTGCCGACCGCGGTACGTACGGCGTCGACGATCACTGCGTCGCGCATGGGGTCCTCCGGGGGAGATGGGTACCAGGGCAGGGCTACAGGCCCAGGTCCTTGGCGATGATCGTCTTCATGACCTCGCTGGTCCCGGCGTAGATCCGGGAGACGCGGGTGTCCGCGTAGAGGCGGGCGATCGGATACTCCAGCATGTACCCGTAACCGCCGTGCAGCTGGAGGCACTTGTCGATGACCCGGCCGGCGGTCTCGGTGCAGAAGAGCTTGGCCCTGGCCGCGTCGGCGGGTGTCAGTTCGCCCGCCGCGTGGGCGGCGACGGCGCGGTCCACCAGGGCCTGGGCGGCGGTGACCTCGGTGTCGCACTCGGCGAGGACGAACTTGGTGTTCTGGAAGGCCGCCACGGGCCTGCCGAAGACCTGGCGTTCGCGTACGTACTCCCGGGCGAAGCCGATCGCGCCGGCCGCGCCCGCGTAGGCGCCGACGGCGGCGCCCAGCCGCTCCACGACGAGATTGCGGGTGAGGTAGGAGAAGGCGGCGCCCTCCTCACCGAGGAGGTTCGCCACCGGGACCCGGACATCGGTGAAGGAGAGTTCGGCGGTGTCCTGCGCGCGCAGCCCGATCTTGTCCAGCCTGCGCCCGACGGCGAAGCCCTCGGAGCGGGTGTCGACACAGAGGATCGACAGCCCGGCGCGGCGGTCGGCGGGGTCGTGGTCGGCGGTGCGGCAGACCACCAGGACGAGGTCGGCCCCGGCGCCGCCGGTGATGAAGGTCTTGGCGCCGTTGAGGAGATAGTGGGTGCCGTCCTCGGAGAGGCGGGCGCGGGTGGTGATGCCGGCCAGGTCGGAGCCGGTGCCCGGCTCGGTCATGGCGATGGCGGTCATCGTCTCCCCGGTGAGGAAGCCGGGCAGCCAGCGCCGCTTCTGCTCCTCGTCGCCGAAGTCCAGCAGATAGGGGAGGACGAGACAGGTGTGCACGTTCTCCGCGCCGAAGCCGACTCCGGCCCGGCCGCACTCCTCGCGGATCACGGTCTGGTAGGTGAAGTCGGTGACACCCGCGCCGCCGTACTCCTCGGGCACCTGGATGGCGAAGACCCCCAGGGCGCCGAGCTTGCGGTAGAAGTCGCGGGGGACCTGGCCCGCCCGCTCCCAGTCGGGGTAGTACGGGACGACCTCCTGGGCGATGAACGCGCGGATGGTCGCCCGGAACGCCTTGTGCTCCTCGGTGAACAGGCTGCGGCGCACGGCTGCACTTCCTTCCTCGGGCGCGCCCGGCGCACTCGCCGGAAACACCCCTGAAGTTAATCTTCAATAACCACACTGTCCAGATCTCGCGGGCCTGATTCTGCTGTCGGAGCGGATAGCGGCACGGCGCCGAGTGATTCTCTGATCGCCCCTCACCGGACCCGGGCCGACGGACGGGACGGTCACCGCGAAAGCCTGGACAGGAGAGTTAGCGTGAATTAACTTCATGGACATTCGGCCCGCTGTCCGACCTTTCCGGTTCCGGTGGCAGCGGCCCCCTTCCCCGCGCCCCACCAGCCGCCCCCGACGCCACCGACGCCACCGCCACCGCCGTCGCAATGAAGCGAGGACCCTGCGCATGACCGACATCGTGGAACACCGCACACTCTTCATCGGCGGGAAGTGGACCGCCCCGGCGGGCCCGGAGACCATCGACGTGGTGTCGCCCGTGACCGAGCGGATCGTCGGCCGGGTCCCGCACGCCGGCCCGGCCGATGTGGACAGGGCCGTGGCCGCCGCCCGCGAGGCGTTCGACCACGGCCCCTGGCCCCGGATGGCGCCCGCCGAGCGCATCGAGGTCGTCACCCGTATCCGGGACGGCCTGCTCACCCGCCACCGGGAACTCGCCGAACTGGTCACCCTCCAGAACGGCTGCCCCATCACCGTCTCCGTACGGGCCCAGGCGCTCAGCGCGGTCGCCGCCTTCGGCGCGGCCCTGGCCGTCGCCGCCGGGATCCCCACGGAGGAGGAGCGCCCCGGGCTCACCGGCCCGCTCCTGATCCGCCGGGAGCCGGTCGGTGTGGTCGCCGCCGTCACCCCGTGGAACGTCCCCCAGCTGACGATCGCCGGCAAGCTCGCCCCCGCCCTGCTCGCCGGCTGCACGGTCGTGCTCAAGCCGTCCCCGGAGACCCCGCTGGACGCCTTTCTGCTGGCCGAGGTGTGCGCGGCGGTCGGTCTGCCGGAGGGGGTGCTCAGTGTGCTCCCGGCCGGCCGGGAGACCGGCGCCCACCTGGTCGCGCATCCGGACATCGACAAGGTCGCCTTCACCGGCTCGGTCGCGGCGGGCAAGCAGATCATGGCCGCGGCGGCGGGGAACCTCACCCGGGTCACCCTGGAACTCGGCGGCAAGTCCGCCGCGATCCTGCTGCCGGACGCGGACCTCGGTACCGCCCTGCCGCAGGTCGTGATGGGCGCCTTCGCCAACAGCGGTCAGGCGTGTGTGGCGCTGAGCCGGGTGCTCGTCCCGGCGAGCCGCTACGACGAGATCGCCGCCGGGATCACCGCCGCCGTCGCCGCGCTCCGGGTCGGCGACCCGGACGACCCCGCCACCCTGATCGGCCCGATGGTCACCGAGGCACACCGCGAGCGGGTCCTGGAGTGGATCCGCGTCGGCCGGGAGGAAGGCGCCACGGTCCTCACCGGTGGCGGCGTCCCCGACTCCCCGGCCACCGGCTGGTATGTCGAGCCCACGGTGTTCGGGGACGTCGACAACGGAATGCGGATCGCCCGCGAGGAGATCTTCGGCCCGGTCGTCTGTCTCATCCGGTACGAGGACGAGGCCGACGCCGTCCGGATCGCCGATGACTCCCCGTACGGACTGGCCGGCACCGTCTGGGCGGGCACCGACGAACACGGCACCGCGATAGCCCGGCGGATCCGTACCGGCACCTACTCCGTCAACTGCCAGCGGTTCGATGTCGCCGGACCGTTCGGCGGCTACAAGAACTCCGGCATCGGGCGCGAGTTCGGCCCCGAGGGCTTCGCCGCGTACCAGGAGACCAAGACCATCCATCTGCCCGCCCCGGCCCGGCCCTGAGCCCGTCCGCCGAGCCACCCACCGAGCCAGCCACAAGGAGAAGACCCATGCACGCAGCAGTACTCCACCGGACCGGTGACGCGACGCTGGAGGTGACCGATGTCGACACCGTCTCCTTCGGCCCGGGCCGGGTACGGGTCCGGATGCACAAGGCGGGCCTCTGCCACTCCGACCTCTCCGCCATGAGCGGTGTCCTGGCGCACCCCGCGCCGTTCGTCCCCGGCCATGAGGGCGCGGGCGAGGTCATCGAGGTGGGCGAGGGCGTCACCCATGTCAGGCCCGGTGACCGGGTCATCGTCTGCTGGATGCCGCCGTGCGACGCCTGCCCCTCCTGTACGGCGGGCGACGGACATCTGTGCCGCAGCGGCTACCGCAATCTCGCCCACCCCAACTTCCGCAGCGGCGACACCGTCCTCCCCGGCATGCTGGGCGCCGGGACCTTCGCGGAGGAGACGGTGATCGCGGCGTACGCGGCGATCCCGATCCCCGACGACGTGCCCTATGAGATAGCCGCCCTGGTCGGCTGCGGGGTGACCACCGGGATCGGCGCGGCCCTCAACACCGCGAAAGTGCGGCCCGGGTCCTCGGTCGTCGTCATCGGCCTCGGCGGCGTCGGGATCAGCATCGTCCAGGGCGCCCGGGTCGCCGGGGCCGCGCGGATCATCGCGGTCGACCCCACACCCAACCGCCGTGCGTGGGCGCTGGGGTTCGGCGCCTCGCAGGCCGTGGCCCCCGAGGAGCTGAAGGAGACCGTCGAGCGCCTCACCGGCGGCTTCGGTGTCGACTACGCCTTCGAGGCCGTCGGCAGGCCGGGCACGCTGCGCGCCGCGTACGACGCCACCCGCCTCGGCGGCACGGTCTGCCTGGTGGGCGCGGGCTCCCGTACCGATATGACCGATCTGAGCATGGCGGAGCTGGTCCTCTCGGAGAAGGCCGTCCTGCCGTCGTTCTACGGCGGCGCCGACATCCGCCGCACCTATGCCACCATCTTCGAGCTGTGGCGCGCGGGCCGGATCGACCTGGAGTCGATGATCACGCACCATGTGCCGCTGACGGGGATCAATGAGGCGATCCGTCAGATGCACACCGGGGAGGCGCTGCGCACCATCGTGGACATCGCCTGAAACCGGGGGCCGGGACCGACGACCGGCGATACCGGAGTCAGAGCCGTACGACGAGTTTCCCCGGGCGCCGGCCCTCCTCCATGTCCCGGTGCGCGTCCCTGATCTGCTCCAGGGCGTAGACATGGACGGGCCCGGCGGAGAACTCGCCGGTGGCGATCCGGTCCAGATAGCGCTGGAGCACCTCGGCGGGCAGTTCGGCCGAGGCTCCCCCGTAGGCGGAGAGCCGCACCCCGCGCGGCAGGTAGTCGATCGGGTAGAAGTCCTTGACGGTCCACTGGTTGGAGAGCATCCCGGTGAAACAGACGGTGCCCTGGTCGCGGGTGGCGGCCAGGGTGTCCGGGAGGGTGGGGGTGCCCACCAGTTCGAGCCCCCTGTCCACCCCGTCCGGAAGGATCTCGCGTACCAGCGGGGCGACCGCGCCGTCGTCGACCAGCGGATGGTCGACGCCGTGGTCGGCCAGGACCCGGACCCGGTCCGGCTTACGGGTGGTCGCGAAGACGGTCGCCCCGATGTCCCGGGCCAGTGCGGCCGTCGCCAGCCCCAGGGCCGAGGTCCCGCCACGGATCAGCAGCGTCTGCCCGGCCCGCAGCCCCAGCCCGGTGGTGAGCGATCCATACGCGGTCTGGAGAGTCTCCGGCAGCGCGCCCACCGTCTCCCAGGGCAGCTCGGAGGTGAAGGGAATCACCTGGGAGCGCGGGACGACCGTGTACTCGGCATAGCCCCCGTCGAAGGTACGGCCCATGCCGCCGACCATGGTCACCACCTGCTGACCCGGCGGCAGCACCCCGTCCGGGTCGGCGTCGACCGTCCCGGTCGCCTCGATGCCCAGGACCCGGGGGAGGGTCACCCCTTCGGCGAGACCGAGCCGGGTGTGCAGCTCGGAACGGTTGAGACCGAACGCCTCCACCTTGATCCGTACCCAGCCCGGCTCCGGCTCGGGCACCGGGAGCACCCGCAGCTTCAGATGGTCCACCGGCCCCGGCTCCTCCAGGACAACGGCGCGCATGGTCTTCCCCACCGGACCTCCTCGTGATCGCCTGCGGGCCATCGTGGCGCACCGGCGGGGGAACCGGTGGAAGCGACGGCACCGGCCGGCCGGACAACGACCCCCATGGCGGCACCGAACGCCGCCGGCCGCCCCCTCCTCCCGCGGTCGGCCCGCTCACAGCCCGCCGAGACGGTCCACCCGCAGTCGGACCAGGGAGGCCGCCTGCCGGAGGGCGGTGTGTTCGGCTGCCGACAGCTCCCACTCGACCACGCCCAGGTCCCCTCGCGCGTCCAGGGTGACCGGGACGCCGACACTGACATCGCGCAGCCCGTACTCGCCGTCCAGGCCCATGGAGGCGGTCCACTCCCCCGGCCGCCGGCGGGTGAGGTCATGGATCATCCGGGCGACCCCCTCGGCCGTGGTCCATGCCGTGGTCCGGGGGATGCCGAGCCGGCCCCAGCGGACATAGAAATCGCGCAGTTCACCGACGACGGTCTCCCGCTGCCGGGCGGAGAGCCGGACGCGCGCCCCGTGCACCAGGATCCGGTCGAGGAGCGGGACGAAGGCGTCCCCGTGCTCACCGATGACCCAGGCCGTGACGGACGCCGCCTCCTCCCCCAGCACCCGGGCGACGGCCACCCGCAGCCGCAGGCTGTCGTTCCAGGAGTAGCCCAGGATCCTGGAGCGGTCGATCTGCGCGTACCGCCGCAGCCAGGCGCTGAACACATCGATCGGATTGGTCACCACGATGACATGGCCGCGCCAGTCGGACCGTATCTTGGCGATCTCGCGGAAGTAGGGGTGCACGATCTCCGCGTTGCCCGTCATCGAGTCCGCGCGGGGCGCCCAGGCGGTGAGCGGGACCGACGCGGTGATGACGATGATGTCCGCGTCGTGGAAGTCCCGGATGTCGCCCTGCCCGACGACCGGTGTCCGGCCCAGCGGCGCGAGCGACTCGGCGTCCATCAGCAGACAGCCGATGGACTGCGGACTCCGGCCGATGAGCGCGATCTCACAGGGGTCGGGGCCCCTGATGAGGAGATGGACGAGGGACGACCCCACACCGCCCGCCGCGCCGACGATCGCGACCTTGGGAGGTCTCACCGGGGGCGCACCCCCTTCGCCTCCCCGGGGGCCCGGCCGCTGACGGTCACCCAGCCGAGCGAGCAGACCGGATGGCCGTCCCGGGTGGTGAGGCGGTCGAACTCGGCGACCAGGTCGGGGCCGCCCCAGCGGGCCAGCCGCGGCCCGGCCGCCCTGACGGTGGAGCGGTAGAGCAGGTCCCAGGGGGAGCCACCGCTGTAGAAGGGCACCTCCATGGTCATGTCCTGGAGTTCCAGCCCCGCGCGCCGGAGGGCCCGGGGCAGTGTGCGGCCGAGCCGGAAGTCGACTCCCTCACTCTGGCCCCAGCGGCACCAGGCCGACCAGAAGCGCTGGTGCTCCGGCTCCGCGAGGACCGAGGCATCGGCGTCCGGTTCGACCAGGACCAGGACCCCGTCCGGCTTCAGGGCCTGCGCCAGACGCTCCACCACGGATTCCCGCCGGGGCAGATGGTGCAGGAGCGCACGGCAGGTGATCAGGTCGAAGGCGGCCCGGGGCAACTCACCGGTGACCACGTCGAGTTCCCGTACCGCCAGATTCGGGCGCCCCAGGTCCCGCAGGAACGACAGATTGATGTCGGTGGCCAGGACGGAGCCCCCGGCACCCACCTGATCGGCCATCCACCCGGCCATCGAGCCCGTACCCGAGCCGAGTTCCAGGCAGTGCAGCCCCTCCCGTATCCCGGCCGCTCCCAGCGCCCGCCGGTGCAGCGGGTCCAGCAGCCGTGCCAGCAGACGGAGACGGTCGTGCTCCTGGGACCCCGAGTCGGCGAAGACATAGGGGTGGGGCGCGGCGCGCTCCGCCGGGAAGGCGTTCGTCATGGGGATGTCCTTTCCTCGCACGGTCCTTCTCGGCCGGTCGCACCGCGTGCAGCCGGGAAGGACCGGGGCCAAGGGGTCAGCCGTCGCTCACGCGCCGGATTCGGAGGCGGCGGCGGTTGCCGCCCGGGTGATGAGCGCGGCGACCACCTCGGGCCGGGACACATAGAGGGCGTGGCTGCCGCTGGTCTCCGCCACCGTCGCGCCGGCCCGCTCGGCCATGGCCCGCTGGGCCGGTGGCGGGATCATGCGGTCGTCGGTGGCGATCAGACAGAAGCTGGGTCTGTCGCGCCAGGCGGGGTGCCCGACCGTGCCGTCGAGGGCGTCCACCCCCCAGGGCACCTGGGAGTCGGCCAGGAACCGGGCCTCCTCGGCCGGCAGGTCCCCGGCGAAGGAGGTGGGGAACTTCTCCCGGTCGAGGAGGAGGAAGCCGTCCACGGGCGGCAGGATCGGGGGTACGGGCGCACCCGCCGGCGGGTCGGCTATCAGACTGCTCACCGACTCGCCCGTGTCGGGGACGAAGGCCGCGATGTAGACGAGGGCCGCCACCTTCCCATGACGTCCGGCCTCGGAGACCACCACCCCGCCGTAGGAGTGTCCGACCAGGACCGTGGGGCCGTCCTGGTCGTCGAGGACGCGGCGGGTCGCGGCCACATCGCCCGCGAGGGAGAGGGTGGGGTTCTGGACGACGCTCACCCGGTAGCCCTCGGCGCGCAGCAGATCGTAGACCCCCTTCCAGCCGGATCCGTCGACAAAACCGCCATGGACCAGGACAACATTGCCGGGGTGTGATGCGGTGCTCACGATGCGTCAACTCCTTGGGGCAGGGCTCGACTACGGAGATGCTCGGATGTGCTCGGATACGGTGGTGCTCGGGCCTGATGGTGCTCGGACACGGTCTCCGGCTGGGGCGACCCGGTGCGGGCCGGCCGTCAGGGTGCCGGGGTGGCCGGACGGTGCGGGACCGTCCAGGAGGCATGGGTGTTGACCTGGGTGACGGTGGCGCGGGCCAGCTCCCGGTAGCGGGTGGCCAGTTCCTCGGCGCGGCGGGCGGGCAGGGGTCCGCCGTGGTCCTCGGCCCGCGCGATGATCTCCTCCGGTCCCAGCTCCCGGTTGGCCAGGACCACCGCGTTGACGATCGGCCGGCGTATCCGGTCGTAGCGGCGGAGCGCGGCGACGGGGTCCTTCTCCCGGGCCAGGCACCAGGCCAGCACCCGGGCGTCGACCATGGACTGCGAGCCGCCGTTCATGCCCATCGGGTACATGGGGTGGGCGGCGTCCCCGAGCAGGGTGACCCGGCCGAAGCTCCAGCGGGGCAGCGGGTCGCGGTCGAGCATCGGATACTCGACGATCGCCGGGGAGCGCTCGGCCAGCGCCGTGGGGTCGATCCACGGCAGGCGCCAGGAGGCCAGCCCGGCGCGGGCCTCCTCCGGGGTGATCCGGCGGGCGGTGCCGTCCGGCGGCCGGCCGGACGGCCCGTGCCGTACCTCCAGTACCCAGTTCATCAGGGATTCGCCGCCCTCGGCGGCCGGGTCCCCGATCGGGTAGGCGACGAACTTGTCGCCGGGGGTGCCGCCGGCCACCACGATCGTCCGGCCGTCGAGGATGTGCGGGTGGGGTGCGACGCCGCGCCACATATGGACGCCGTTGCCCCGGGCGGGGCCCTCGTCGGGGTGGAGCAGGGCACGGACCCTGGAGTCGATGCCGTCGGCGCCGACCAGCACCTCGGCGTCCTCGGTCGCGGGCCGGCCGCTCGTCCGGTCCAGGAAGTGGGCCCGGACGCCGTTCGGCAGCTCCTCGAAGCTCCGGAACCGCAGACCGGTACGGACCGCGTCCGGCCCCAGCCGCTCGCGCACCGCCGCCAGCAGCAGCGTCTGGAGACGGCCCCGGTGCACGGAGTACTGCGGCCAGTGGTAGCCGGCGGCATGTCCGAGGGGCTCCTCCCACACCGCCTCGCCCGCGCGGTCGCGGTAGCTCAGCCGGCGCGGGGGCAGGGCTATGGCGGCCAGCCCACCGGCGAGGCCGAGTTCGGCGAGCTCCCGGACGGCGTGCGGCAGCAGATTGATCCCCACACCGACCGCCTCGACGGTCCGCGCGGCTTCGCACACCCGGGGCTCCCAGCCGGCGGCGTGCAGGCTCAGGGCACAGGTCAACCCGGCGATTCCCCCGCCCACCACGGTCACTCGCACCGCTTCGTCCCTGCCTCTCGCCGGGCCGCGGGGGCCTTGGCCCCCTGTGTCGGCCGTGATGGGGATGGTGTTCCCGGGGGAACCCGACCGTGGGCCGGCCGGCCGTCACCAGCCTGCTTCTCCCGGCCCCCGGACGTCCAATACACAACCGTGATGACAGCTGTCACCGGCACTGATCGCACCACCGGCCCCGCCCGCGCCTTCCGGAACACGCGGCACTCCGGCCGCCCGAGGAACGGAGAACGGGGAACGGGGACGGGGAACGGGGACGGGGAACGGGGACGGGTAAGGGGGACGGCAGGGCGGCCCGCGCGGGTCAGGGTGTCGTGGCCGGGCCCAGGACGCGCCGGATGCCGTCCTCGAAGCGGTCGGCGAAGCTGTCCTCGGCGAGGATCTCCCGGGACGCGCGCAGGGCGGGATAGGGCCCCTTCTCCACGGCCTCCCGGAAGCGGGCCCCGTCCGTGTCGCCCATGGCCTGTTCCTCCTGGGTGAGACCGAGGGTGAAGTAGACCAGGGCGTAGAGGGTCCGGGCCGACGCCTCCGCCGTGTCCTCGTGCTCCCCGAGGGCGGTGAGCAGGGTGTCCGCGAAGCGCAGGGTGTGCGGTTCGGCCGCGTAGGTCCCGGTCACCAGGGCGGCTCCATCGCGGTGCGCGAGCAGCGACGCCCGGTAGCGGCGCATCAGTTCGGCGGCCCGCTCCCCCGCCCCGGCGGGCAGATCGTCGTAGGCGATGGTGCCGGCGATGGCGTCGGCCATCAGTTCCAGCAGCCGTCTCTTGGTCTTGATGTGCCACAGAACGGTGTTCATCCGCACGCCGAGCCGGTCCGCGACGGCGCGGGTGGTCACGGCGTCCAGCCCCTCGTCGCCCAGGAGACCCAGGGCCGCGTCCACCACGGCGGCGGGGGTCAGTCGGGTGCGGGCCCGCGCCCCGGCCGCTTGCTTGTTGGTCATTGACCTAGTTTACTGCGGGCCGGCGATGGGTCGGCGACGGAGGAGCGATCCACGGCAGAGATCGTTGCCGTCCGCCCGGGACCCGTGCGCCGGATCCGGCGTTCGCGGTCGGCACGGTGCCCGTACGCCCCGACGGCCATGTCGCCCGGGCCCGCGACCGGGGGCTGCCAGCGGCGATCAGTGACCGTGACGGCTGCCATCACGACTGTCTATTGGACGGGTGCGGAGACCGGCCGGAGGCTGGGGGTCAGGCCGCGCCCCGCGGCCGGTTCCCTGGTTTCCGAATCGGAGGAGATGTCGTCATGGGTGGACTTCAGGACCGTTGGGGTTTCCGGGCGGAGGAGGTCGTTCTCTCGGCGGGTGAGCAGAGCGTCATCGCCGAGCTGGCGCTGGAGGAGGAGCGGTCCGGGGCTGTGACAGGAGCGCCCGAGGAGGGCTGACCGGCAGTCGGAGGGTGTTTCCCCGGAGTGCGGGCGGCGGTCGCCAGGGCGGGCCGCCGCCCGCACTCCCCGGCAGACGGGTTTCCCATGAACACGATCCCCATCAGGGCCGATGAGTCCGGTGAGCGCGGACTCACCCCGGCCGACGCGTTCCTCCGGGCCAGGGCCGCCGTGGCCGATCTGGGCGTCGAGGCCGATCTGGCCCCCGTCCTCGACGGCAGTCCCGGCACCTGGCGGTGCATCCTGCGCGACGACGGCGAGGACATCCGTACCGGACTCGGCCTGGGCAAGGGCGACCGGGACCAGGCCAGGACCGGGGCGCTGTTCGAGGCCCTGGAGCACTATCTGAGCGGGCTGCACGGACTGCGTACCGAGGAGATCCGGACGGTCCGGGCACACCGGCTCGCCGCCGGACCGCTCGCGGCCGACCTTCCGGTGTCCCTGCTCGCCGAGGCGCCGGACGGGGAGGTGGGGTGTCTGCCCTACGACTCGCTGACCGGCGGCCCCGAGGTGTCCGTACCGGTGTTCCTGTCGATGCCCGACTACTTGGGGCAGGAGGGCCGGGCCGCCCGCCGGCGCTCCGGTGACACCTATGACTACCGGTCCGTCTGCCGGTACTCGGTGAACAACGGGTGGGCCGCGGGCTCGGAACCCGTCGAGGCCACCGTGCACGCGATCAACGAACTGATCGAACGGGACGCGCTCTCCCTGCTGCTGGCCGGTCAGTTCCTCCGGGCGCGGCCCGAACGTCTGGTGCGGGTCGACCCCACGACGCTGCCCGCCCCGGTCGCCGGGCTGCTCGACTTCGCCATGACGGCCACCGGCCGGACGGTGCATCTGATCGATATGACCACCGATCTCGGTGTTCCCGCGTACATGGCCTATCTGCCCGCCCCCGCGGGGCTCCCGGCCCGGGTGTGCGGCTGGGGCGCCTCGCTCTCCCGCCGGTACGCGATCACCCGGGCGCTGACCGAACTCGTCCAGCTCCACTGCACCATCCCGCTGCGGGAGGAGTTCGCCCATCTGCTGCCCGAACGCCGGGACGACACCGTGCCCTACCCCCGGCTGCACGCCTGCTATCTCTCGGACTTCACGGCCGCCCTGCCGGGCGCGGAGCTGCGGCCCTTCGAGGACACCAGGGCCCCCGCCACCCCCGCGGGGCATCTCGACCGTCTGCTCTCCGTGCTCCGGGCGAACGGGCTGAGCGTGTTCCGGCGCGAGCACTATGTCACCGAGCACATCGCCGTGGTCAATGTCCTGGTACCGGGGCTGGAGCGGTTCATGCTGGTGACCGACGGGCATCTCGTGGTGCCCGGCGACCGCGGACTCGCCGTCGCGCGGGGCGGCCGACCGGCCGGCACCGACCGCCCGTCAGCCCACAACACAGAGGTGTACCAGCGGAGTTGATAGCCTCATGGACATGGAGCTCCGCACACTTGAGTACTTCGTCGCGGTGGCGGAGGAGGGGTCGTTCACCAAGGCTGCGGCACGCTGCCATGTCGTCCAGCCGGCGATCAGCCAGCAGATCCAGGCGCTGGAGAAGGAGCTGGGCGAGCCCCTGTTCGAACGGCTGCCCAGGAAGGTGGTCCTCACCTCCGGGGGCACGGCCCTGCTCCCGCACGCACGGGCCTGTCTGGCGGCGGCCGCCTCGGCCGCACTGGAGTTCGCCAACCGCTCCGGTCTGCTCAGCGGCACCCTGGCGCTGGGCACGGTCGGCGGCCTGGAAGGCACCCGGGTCCCCCGGCTCCTGGGGGAGTACCACCACCGGTACCCGGGGGTCTCGGTGAGCCTCGTCGGGACATCGAGCCCCGCCCTGCTGAAGAGGGTCCGGGACGGGGCGATCGACGCGGCCGTGCTCGCGGAGCCGCCGGACGGACTGCCCGCCGCCGTGGGGTCACGGGTGCTCCTGAACGACTGGATCGTCGCGGTCCTGCCCGCCGGGAGCAGATCGGCGGAGCATCCGATGTCCCTGGAGGAGGCGGCCCGGCACCCCGTCATCAGCTACGGCCCCGACAGCGGTGTGCACGCCTTCATCCGCGACGCCTTCGCCGAGCGGGCGGTGCGGCTGGACATCGCCTACGCGACCAACGATGTCGCCCTCCAGGTGGCGCTGGTGGCGGAGCGGGTCGGCATCGCCCTGACCTCACACGCCAGCCCGGTCATCGCCGGCGACCCGCGCTTTGTCGTCGTACCGCTGGAACCCGCCGTCCGGTTGCGCAAGGTGTTTATCTGGCGGCTGGGCACCCGGCCGAGCGCGCCGCTGCGGGCCTTTCTCGACCTGTGGACGGAGCTGCCCGACGGCCCGCCGCGGCCCGTCGATCCCGGGGCGGGGCTCCACCGCTCTCCGGTGGCCCCCGGCCCCGGCGATCACTGAGCGTCGACGCTCAGCAGCTCCGGGGCGGCTTCAGTCCGCGCACTCCGGGACCGGTACGGGGGACCCCGCGCAGTCGTTCGGCCGGTTGCCGGCGGGACCGGCCGATCCTCCCCGAGACCTCCGCCCTGCCCCTCCTCGTCCCCGGGCTCTCCACCGAGCCGGTCCGCCTCTCCCATCTGGCCCATCCACTCGGCCGAGAGCTGGAGATGGCGACCCTGGCGCTGCTTCCGGCGGCAGTCGGCAGGCTCGTCCCGAGCGGCCGGTGGGTGGCCGGGCGGCGGACACATCTACGGGTGTCGGCGGGGGCGCTCCTGGCGGCGCCGGTGCTGTTCCTGGCCACCGGGGCCGATCTGCTGGACGGGCGGATCGTCGCGGGCGGCCGGGACCGGTTCGCCCTCGCAGCCTTCGGCCTGCTCTTCGCCGTCTTCAGCCTCTGGTGTCTGTGGGGGTTCGCCGCACGGGTCCACCACCAGGGCCAGGGCGCGGCCCAGGACCCGCCCGGCCGGGGCCCGGGCGCGCCGCTGGTCCGGGACGCCGAACTCGCCCTGTACCGGCGGGTGATCGAGATCCGGGACAGCTATCCGGTGCCGCGGCCGTATCTCGCGCCGGGAGCTGAGCTACTGCCACCTCCACCGCCACTGGTACGTGGGTCCGCACCCCACCTGGGTGACCGGCTTGGCGCCGGCGATGGCGGTGTTGATGCCCGGACAGGCCGTGGTGTACGGGTTCTCCAGGGCCGGACGGGCCACGGCGGCGGTCGGCGCACCGGGCCCGGCTTCCCCGGGCCCGGTGCTCTGTGGCGTGGTTCCCCATGGGTCAGCAGAACCTTCCGGGGCGGAAGCTGGTGAGGTGGTCGTTGTAGTGCGGGTTGACGGCCGCGCTGGACCCACCCGGGGGAACGGACTCGAAGCAGCTCTGGAAGTCCTCCACGATGTAGAGCGAGACCCAGTTGTCGGTGCGGTTCCAGTACGAGGTCATCTTGTCGTTCATGTACGAACCGACATTGGGCACGGGATGGCGGGAGTGGGCGAAGCGCCCGGTGTAGCTGGAGTTCTCCCAGATGCAGAACTCCCCGGCCGGGCACTGGCTGTAGTGGGCGGCGGCCGGGGCGCCGGTGACGGTGGTCAGGCCGAAGGCCGCGCCGAGGGTGAGCACCGCGGCGGCCAGGGGCCGCGTCCGCGCAGAGAACATCTTCTTCCTCCTCATGAGAGTGACGGTTCCGCTCAGCACCACTGACCGACGGCGAACGAGGTCACCCGGTCATTGAGATGGGGGTCCACGGCCGCGTCGGAGCCGCCCGGCGGGATGGCGAAGAGACAGCCTCGGTAGCCGGAGTCGGCGTACACCGTGATCCACTGGTTGGTGCGGTTCCAGTAGGACGTCATCCGGTCGTTCATCTGGGGGCCGATATTGGAGATGTTCTGGGCGGGCGAGACCACGAAACGGCCCCGGTAGCTGGAGTCGTCCCACATGCAGAACGAATGCGTCAGGCAGTCCTCCGGCGCGGCGGCGGCGGACGGGGCGCCCAGCGCGCCGATGGCGACGGCGGCCAGGGTGGCCGCTCCCGTCATGGACAGACGTTTCACAAGGCGATGGCCGCGAAGGCGATGGCCGCGCATGATGGCTTCCTCTCCTGCGTTCCCGGGGTGTTCGGCGCCCCGGGTCTCCTGGCAGGGATCCTCGGCGCGATGGCTGTCCATCCGACAGTCCATTCACCGCTCACTGCTGCTCACCCGTGCTCACCTCTGCTCACCTCCGCCCAGGAACAGGAACACTCGGGATCACTCCGGGGCACTCGGGGGCACTCGGGGGCACTCGGGACCGTACGCCGAGGAGCGGGTAGGGAGCACCGGCGGGCGAGGCATGAAGTGTCCATGTCCGTACGGGAGTTGGGCCGTCCTCCGATCACGTGATCAGGAACCACGTACGGCCGGTGCACGCTCAACAGTCCATACGGGCGCCCTCGCCCCGCGCCCGCCGCCGAGGCGTTCCGGGCGGGGCGGGCCCCCGATCGCGGTGTCCCAGGAATCGACCGACCCGGAAGGCTGACCGTGAGGAAGACCAACCCGTCCCGCCGTATCCCCCGTACCGTGCTCATCGCCTGTGTGGCCCTCACGGTGGCCGTGACCGGAGCCCCGGCACTCGCCGCCGGTCCCGTCTCCCCGGCCGAAACGGCCAAACCGGCGTGGCACATCTCCCAGCTGACCCCACACGCCTCGACGGCGGCCGCCACCACCCGTATCGACGCGCACACCACCTGGGTGTCGGGCATGCACCTCAGCGGCGGCAGCGGCGAGAACGGCTTCCGTCCGGCGATCTGGGAGCGGGACGACCGGGTGGGCAAGGGCTGGCGGGAGCTGCCGATCGACGCCTCCCCGCTCCATGACACCCGGTTCAACGACGTCGACGCCTCGGGCGGGGGGAACGCGCTGACCGTCGGTGACTACTCGGAGAAGGCCGGCGGCATCGTCACCCAGCGCCTCTCCGGCGGCAAGTGGCGTACCGTCATCGCTCCCTCCTCCCGGGACTCCGTCTCCAGCGGACTGCTCTCGGTGGAGTCGCTCTCCCCCCGCAACGGCTGGGCGGTCGGCTGGGACCAGATACCGTCGCCGGACGGATCCCGCCATGTGGGGCAGATCCAGCACTGGGACGGCCGGAAGTGGAGCAGGTCCGCCCTGCCGGATGTGGGCGAGGGGCCCGAGGGCGGCTGGCAGCTGACGGAGGTCGCGGCGCACAACAGCCGGAGCGTCTGGGCGGTGGGCGGCACCTTCAGCGCGGCCGGGGCGGAGCCCCTGGTGCTGCGGTACGACGGTGCCGCCTGGAAGAAGGTGACCCTTCCGGCCATCGGGGAGCGTGCCCAGCTCAACGCTGTCACCGCCGCGCCCGACGGCACGGTCTGGGCGGTCGGGGAGGTCGGCCCCCGGTTCGGTCCCTCGGCGGGGCTCGCCCTGCGGTACGACGGGAAGAAGTGGACCAGGGCCGCCCTGCCGCAGGGCACCGGCGCGTTGCAGTCGGTGACCTTCAGCAGGGGCGTGCCGGTGGTCCTCGCCCAGGCGGAGGACTGGACCCCGTCCGTGCTCCAGCGCGCCGGGAAGGGGTGGAAGCAGCTGGACCTCCCCACCACCGTCGGCGGCTCACGGCTCGCGGGGCTGAACATCTCCGGCCATGGCCGCACCCTTGATGTGGGGGGCGCTCTCATCGGCCCGAACGGCGAGGCCGGCCCGGCGGTGGTCCTGACCGCGCGGCGGTAGCGGGAGCGCCCGCCGCGCGGGCGGCGAGGCCGGGGCGCGGTTCGGCACGGGATCAGAAACGCGCCCCGGCCCGGCTCGGAGACGCGGCCCGGCTCAGGTGCCGCACAGCGTCCGCTCCAGCAGCCGCTGTACGGCCCCCTCCGCGCGGGCCAGCCGGTCGAATTCGGCGGTCTTGCCGCTGGCGGTGATCACGACCGATCGTTCGCCGTCCGTGGTGAACCCGGTCCTGATGGTGGTTCCGTCGAGGTCGCCGCCATGGCCCCAGCGGTCTCCCCCGCAGCCCAGGGGCTGTTTCATCAGCCCGAGCCCATAGCCGAGACCGGGCAGCAGTTCCCCGATCACCCCCTCGACCGGAACCGTACGGCGCATCTCGGCCAGCTGTGCGGGGGGCAGCAGCCGCCCCCGGAGCAGCGCGGTGTAGAAGCGGTCGAGATCGCCCCGGGTCGAGATCAGGGCTCCGGCGGCATCGGCGGAGGTCATATTGCGGTCCGTGGTGTCGGTCCAGCGGTCGGAGCCCCGGAACACATGGTAGGTACGGGCGTGGGGCCCCCGCAGATACGGGTCGTCGCCGGGGGCGCGGGTGCCGCGCAGGCCCAGTGGCCGGATGATCCGGCGTTCCACCTCCTCGGCCCAGGGGTTGCCGGTGGCCTTCTCCACGATCATCCCGGCGAGGAGATAGCCGGGGTTGGAGTAGTTCCAGCGGGGTGCGGGGTCGCCGGGCCGGGCGGGCGGGAAGTCGGGGCGGTGCCGCACGGCGTGGGCGACGGACTCCTCGGGGGCGATACGGTCGAAGCGGGTGCGCTGGAAGTCCTCTGCGGTGTCGCCGGTGATGTCGGTGTGGTCCCAGTTGTGGATGCCACTGGTGTGCTGGAGGAGATGGCGCAGGGTGATACGGCTGCCGTCGTTGCCATTGCCGTCGACCACTCCCGGCAGCCAGCGCTCGACCGTGTCGTCCAGGGAGAGCCGGCCCTCGGCGGCCAGTTGGAGGACGACGGTGGCGACAAAGGTCTTGGTGATGCTGGCCGCGCGGAACACGGTGCCCGGGGACTCGGGGCGGCCCGAGCCGAGGACCGCCTCGCCGGCGCTCGCCCGGACGCGGTCACGGCCGTGGCGCACCTCCACCGCGATGCCGACATAGCCGGCCTCCTGGAGGGTCTTCTCCAGCTCGCGGGTGAGCTGATCCCGGGTGAGGGGCGCGGTGCGGTGTCCGGCCGCGACGGCCTGCGGGACGGGTACGGACGGCGCCGGGGTGGCGGCCACGGGGGTGGCGACGGCACCGCCGGCGAGCGCGGTCGCCAGGGCGACCACGGCGACGGCGACGGCCGGGCGCGGCCGGGTCCTGGTCCTGTGGGGTTTCAGGGTGCTCATACCGACCACGGTGCCGGGCGGACGGCGGCCGGGCCAGGGGCCCAGCCCCCGTCCGGGGGTGTGTCCAGCCCCCGGTCACCCGACCGGAGTCATGACGCGGTCCGGATGCCCGACCGCTTCGACGACGACTCCGGCCGACCCGGCCGAGCCGACCGACCCGGCGCGGCACGGCACGGGAAGCCGTGCGGCGCGAAAACCCGGCGCGGGTCGATGACTTCATCCGCCATGTGACCGAAACTGGAGGCACACGGGGCGCCTGCCCCGTAGCGGGGAGACAGACGTATGACAGGAAGACCGGGCAAGGCGCTCGCCACCCTCGGCGCCGTCGCCGCGCTGGGCCTCATGATGCCGCAGCAGGCCCATGCCGCCACCGGACAGTTCACGTACCACACCCAGCCCGGGAACACCGCGCGGACCCTGACCGATCCCCGGGACGGCGACTGCTATCCGGTGGGGCGCAACGCCCGGGGCCGGGTCGTCAACAACACCGACCGCCGGGCGGTCCTCTATGTCGAGAAGAACTGCCGCCAGGCCACCGCGGAGGAGCTGGACCCCGGCCAGTGGGTCGACAACGCGGTCTTCATGTCGGTGCAGTTCACCGCCTGAGACCGCCTGAGACCGCCTGGAACATTCTGAGAGACCTTCTGAGACCGGCTGAGACCCGCTGAGACCGACGGCCCGCACGGCCCGCCGCCGCCCGCGCCACGGCGGCGCTCCTCCCCCGGGCGGTCCGCACGGATCAGCGGGAATCCGGCCATGTCCCGGGCGACCCCACTCCGCGGCACCTCTCCGCCGAGCCGGCGGTGGTCCGAGCGGAGCGCGCACGGCCCCCGGCTGCCCCACCGGGGACGCGGCCCCGGGATGCCGCGGACGGCACGTGCCACCGCGCGGGGGCGGACCGACGGGCGGGCGGGCAGGCCGCCGACGAGGACCGGACGCGGACCCGACGAGGACTCGTCCCGGCCCAAACAAGGCTTTAGTCGCCGCTGGTCAGCTGCGATTCCAGCCCCCACGGTCGCTCCCCCCACAGGCTCCGCACCGGCACGCTGGTGATTTCCGGCGGGATCTGCCGTGAGTCCGTCCGCCCCGGCACGCCCGTGCCGTGCGGTCGGGCGGACCATGACGGAAGGATCAGTTGTGGCACCGTGCCGCACATTTCCGCTCACCTCATACCAGCGGGACATCTGGGTCGCCGAGTCCCGGACACCGAACGATCCCCAGTACAACCTCATCCTCGACGAGCGGATCGACGGGACCGTCGACACCGGGGCACTGCGGGAGGCGCTGGCCCGGGTCCTGGGGCGGCACGACGCGTTACGGCTGCGCTTCGGTGAGGACGACGGAGTCCCGTTCCAGTGGATCGCGGACCCGGCGGAGGCCGCATCCGTCCAGTGGCTCGACCTCTCCGGCGAGGACGATCCGGCCGGGGCGTGGGACGCCTGGCGGGAGGCGTCCCTCTGGCGCCCGTTCCGGCTGCTGGAGGAGGCCCCGGTCATGGCGGCCGTGGTCCGGGAGAGCCCCACCGTGCTCCATGTCCATGTGAAGTTCCATCATCTCGCCGCGGACGGCTGGACGGCCAACGCGCTCGGCGTCGCCCTGTGGGAGACCTACGCCCTGCTCACCGGGGACCCGGACGCCCGACAACCCCAGGATCCGCCGGCCTCCTGGCGGGAGCTGGCGGACCGGGACACCGCCTACCGTGCCTCGCCCGCGTACGCGGAGGATCTGGCCTTCCACCGGGAGCGGCTGGCGGGGGTGGTCCCGGCGCTCTTCCCCCGGGGCGGCGGCACGGCGCTCTCGGGACCCGGCCGGCGCCATGTCCATCACACCTTCACCCTGGACGCCGCGCTGGTACGGGGGGCGCGCGAGCGGGGCGGCTCGCCCTTCGCGTATCTCACCGCCGCCCTCGCGGTGCTCCTGACCCGGCTGCACCGCTCCGACGAGGTGGTGCTCGGCGTCCCCTTCCTCAACCGGCCCTCCGCCGCCGAACGCGCCACCGCCGGACACTGCGCCAACAATCTGCCGCTGCGGATCCCGGTGCCCCAGGACGCCTCACTCGGCGCGCTCGCCGGGGCCGTCGGCGACCGGGTCCGGGAGCTGCGCGCCCATGAACGCCTCCCGCTCGGGGACATCCTGCGCGATCTGCCCGCCGACAGCGCCGGGGAGCGGCCGCTGTTCGATGTGAATGTGTCCTATCTGCGCTTCCCCCGCCCCGGGCCCCTGGCGGGGGCGGTACGGGACACCCTGCTCACCGCCCCGCTGCACGCGCGCAGCGTCATGATGGTGGGCATCACCTCCTACGAGGACGACTCCGACCTGCGGATCGACCTCTACTGCGCACGGGATGTCTTCGACGGCGATCTGCCCGGTGAGGCCCTGGGGCGGCAGCTCACCACCCTGCTCCGGGCGGGCCTGGCGGAGCCCGACCGGCCCGCCGTCGCCCTGCCGCTGCTGGACGGGGCGGACCGCGCCCGGGTCGTGCGGGCCCAGCAGGGGCCGACCGTGCCGTACCGCTCCACCACCCTGCACGCCCTGTTCGAGGAGCGGGCCGCGCGCACACCCGACCGTGCGGCGGTGACCTCGGCGGACGGCACCCGGCTCGGCTATGCCGAGCTGGACTCCCGCGCCAACCGGATCGCGCACGCGCTGCGCGGACACGGCATCGGCGCCGGGGACCGGGTCGCGGTGCTCCTGGAGCGCGGACCGCTCACCCTGCCCGCCCTGCTGGGGGTGCTCAAGTCCGGTGCCGCCTATGTCCCGGTCGACCCCGGGTACCCCGCCGAGCGGATCGCCTTCCTGCTCTCCGACAGCCGGGCGCGGGCGGTGCTCACCGGCCCGGCGATCCCGGCCGACCTGCCCGGCGATGTCCTCCCGCTCCGGGCGGACCTGTTCGCCGACGAGGGGCCCGACGGGCCCGTGGAACCGGTCGCCGGCCCCCATGACCTGGCCTATGTCATCTACACCTCCGGCTCCACCGGCCGCCCCAAGGGCGCCATGGTCGAGCACCACTCCGTCGTCAACCGGCTCGCCTGGATGCAGCGGCGCTATCCGCTCGGCCCCGGTGACACCCTGCTCCAGAAGACCCCGGTCTCCTTCGATGTCTCCGTCTGGGAGCTGTTCTGGTGGGCCGTGGAAGGCGCCGGTCTGGCACTTCTGGAGCCGGGTGGCGAGCGCGACCCGCGCACCATCCTGCGGACCGTCGCCGAACACGGCGTCTCCGTCCTGCACTTCGTCCCCTCCATGCTGGGCCCCTTCCTCGATCTGCTGGAGGAACGGCCCGGGCTGCGCGCCGAGGCGGCCGGGCTGCGGCAGGTCTTCTGCAGCGGCGAGGCCCTGCCGCCGGCCCGGGTCGAGCAGTTCGCCCGGGTCCTCGGCACCGCCGACGGCGGCGGGCCCCGGCTCACCAATCTGTACGGGCCGACCGAGGCCACCGTCGATGTGTCGTACCACGACTGCCCCACGGTGCCCGGCGAGCCGGTCCCCCGGGTGCCCATCGGACGCCCGGTCGACAACACCGGTCTCTACATCCTGGACCCGGCGGACCGGCTGCTGCCGCCCGGCTACCCCGGCGAACTCTGCGTCGGCGGGGTGCAGGTGGCCCGCGGCTATCTGGAGCGCCCCGGGCTGACCGAGGAGAAGTTCACCGACGACCCCTTCCGCCCCGGCGGCCGGATGTACCGCACCGGGGACCTCGCCCGGCTGCTCGCCGACGGGTCGATCGAGTATCTGGGCCGTATCGACGGACAGGTGAAGATCCGGGGCAACCGGGTCGAGCTGGGTGAGGTGCAGAGCGCCCTCACCGCCCTGCCCGGGGTGCGGGACGCGGTCGTGGTCGACCTCCGGGACGAGCCGCGCGGCGTCCGGCTCGCCGCCTACTGCGTCACCGACGAGGAGCTGGACCCGGCGGCCCTGCGCGCCGAACTCGGCCGCGGTCTGCCGGAGTACATGATCCCGGCGCACTTCCTGCGGATCGACGCCGTCCCGCTCACCCCCAACGGCAAGGCCGACCGGCGCGCCCTGCCCGCCCCGGACGCCGGGGCGGCCACCGGCCCGCACCCGTACACCGCGCCGCGCGACGCCACCGAGGAGACGCTGGCCGCCGTCTGGGGTGAGGT
This sequence comes from Streptomyces sp. NPDC000594, assembly GCF_040299965.1. Taxonomy (NCBI): domain Bacteria; kingdom Bacillati; phylum Actinomycetota; class Actinomycetes; order Kitasatosporales; family Streptomycetaceae; genus Streptomyces; species Streptomyces sp. NPDC000594. Next base: position 256,610 of record NZ_JBEPCY010000007.1, read on the forward strand.
ACTCGGCGCCGGGCGGGTCGGTGTCCACGACGACTACTTCGCCCTCGGCGGCGACTCGATCCTCATGCTGCGCGTCCGTGCGCTGGCGGCGCGGCGGGGGTTCCACTTCGATCTGAGCGACCTGGTCCGCAACCCCACCGTCGCGGCGCTGGCACCGCTCACCAAGGCCGCCCCGGTGACCGGTCCCGATGCGGTACGGGAAACCGAGCCCGCGCCGTTCGCGCTGGTCTCCCGGGTGGACCGGGCCCGTCTCCAGGGCCGTCAGGACGCCGTCCCGGTCAGCCGTCTCCAGCTGGGCCTGATCTACCACAGCGTGGCCGAGCAGGATTCGGCCGTCTACCGGGACGTGTTCCGCTACAGCTTCGGCCTGCGCTGGGACGAGGCCTCCTTCACCTCGGCGTACGACCTGCTCACCACCCGCCATCCGGTGCTGCGCTCCTCCTTCGACCTGGGGGGCCTCTCCGAGCCGATGCGGATCGTGCACCCGGAGGTGGACCGCGCCCGCGCCCTGAGCGTGGTGGATCTGCGGTCGGCCGGAGCGCCGGAGGCGGAGGCGGCCATCGCCGCCCATGTGGAGGAGCGCCGCCGCTTCCCCTATGTCTTCGACCGGCCGCCCCTGCACCATCTGCGGGTCCATCCACTGCCGGAGAGCGTGGAGCTGGTGTTCAGCTTCCATCACGCCCTCCTGGACGGCGGCAGCGTCGCCACCCTGGTCCAGGAGCTGCTCCAGGACTATGTCCATCTGCTCGGCGGCGAGGTGCCCGCCGTCTGTGACGCCCCGCGGGTCGCGGCGGCCCACCACATCCTGGCCGAGCGGGAGGCGCTGCGCTCCGAGGAGGCGCGGGCCTACTGGACCGGGCGGCTGACCGGGGCGCCGCCCGCCCTGCCGACCGCCTTCCGGCCGCATGAGTCCCCCGGTGACAGGGAACAGATCACCCGCCGGGTCGACCTGCCGGAGGACCTCACCGCCGCCGTGCGCGCGTTCTCCCGTACCCACACCCTGCCCGTGAAGTCGGTGCTGTTCGCGGCGCATGTGCTGGTGCTGCGGCTGTTCTCCGGGAGCGCCGATGTGGTCACCGGTCTGGTGACGCACGGCCGCCCGGACCGGGAGGGCGCCGAGCGGATGACCGGGCTGTTCCTCAACACCCTGCCGATCCGGGTCGCCCCCGGTGAGGGGGACGGGAGCTGGCTGGAGGCGGTGCGCGAGGCGTTCCGGCAGGAGCAGGAGAGTCACCCGTACCGCCGCTATCCGCTCAGCGCCATCCAGGAGGACCTGGGCCGGCCGGTGCTGGACACCGCCTTCAACTACATCCACTTCCGCCAGCTCACGGAGGTACGGGCGCTGCCGGGCGTCCGGATGCTGGACTTCCGCACCTGGGAGGAGACCAACTTCGCCCTGCTGGTGAACGCGGTGACCGACCCGGGCGACCGGAGTCTGTGGCTGCGGGTGGACCACGCGGCGCGGATCTTCACCCCGGACCAGGCCGAGCTGTACGGGACGACCTTCCTCCGAGTGCTGCGCCGGGTCGTGGAACACCCTCAGGAGCCGGTCGGTTTCACCTTCCTCGCCGCCCCGGTGGACGGGGTGCGGGGGCGGGCCACTCCGGGCACCCCCGATGTGGTGCGGGCCTTCGCCGCGCGGGTGGCCCGGTCGCCGGAGGCGGTCGCGGTGGTGCACGGCGGGCGCCGGTGGAGCTATGCCGAGCTGGACGCGGTGGCCGACCGGGCCGCCCGGCGGCTGCGGGCGCTGGGCGCGGGGCCGGGGAGCCGGGTGGGGGTCGCGCTGGGCCGCGCGCCGGAGACCGTCGCGGTCCTCCTCGGGGTACTGCGGGCCGGGGCCGCGGTGGTGCCGCTGGATCCCTCGTATCCGCAGGAGCGCCTCGCGGACATGATCGGGCAGGCGCGCCCGGTGACGGTGGTCACCCGGTCCGCACGGGACGGCGGGGAGCCGGGCACCGGCCGGATCACGGTCACCGAACTCCTGGACGGGAGCGACCCGGCCGGGGCCGGTGGGCCGGGGACGGAACCGCTGCCGGGGGCGACCGGGGACGGGGTGGCGTACATCCTGTTCACCTCCGGCTCGACCGGGGTGCCCAAGGGCGTCGAGATGCCCCACCGCTCCCTGGCCTCCCTGGTCGCCTGGCAGAACCGCCTCCCCAGCGGGGTCGTCGGCGGGGTCACCCTCCAGTACGCGCCGCTCAGCTTCGATGTGTCGTTCCAGGAGATCTTCTCCACGCTCTGCGGCGGGGGCACCCTGCTGCTGGTCTCCGAGGAGGAGCGCCGGGACCCGCGCACCCTGCTGCGGCTGCTGGACCGGGAACGGGTGGAGCGGCTGTATCTGCCCTATGTGGCGCTCCAGCAGCTCGCCGAGACCGCGCGGGCGCTGGGCACCGTACCGAGGTCGCTCAAGGCGGTCCTCTCCTCCGGTGAGCAGCTGCGGGTCACCGATGAGATCCGGGCGCTCTGCGCGGCGGTGCCGGGGCTGTTGCTGGAGAATCAGTACGGGCCCACCGAGTCGCATGTGGTCACCCGGTACACGATGACCGGCGACCCGGCCGCCTTCCCCGCGCTGCCGCCGATCGGCACCCCCGTCGACGGGGCCGAGGTGCTGGTGCTCGACCGGTCGATGCGGCCGGTGCCGGCGGGGGTCACGGGCGAGCTGTATCTGGGCGGGGTCTGTCTCGCGGACGGCTACACGGGCCGTCCGGATCTGACCGGGGAGCGGTTCGTCCCGCACCCGTGGGGCGGGCCCGAGGACCGGCTGTACCGCACGGGTGACCTCGGTTTCGCGCTGCCGGACGGTTCGCTGGTCTGCGCGGGCCGGGTGGACTCGCAGGTGAAGGTGCGCGGCTTCCGGGTGGAGCCCGCCGAGGTGGAGATCGCGATCACCCGGTTCGCGGACGACCATCCCGGGATCGTGGAGGCGGCGGTCGTGGCCCGGGGGCGGGAGGGGCATGACTCCTTCCTGGCGGCGTACCTCGTCGGCGACCCGGACGGGGCCGATCCGGAGCAGCTGCTGAAGCAGTTGCGTTCGGTGCTGCCGGAGTATCTGGTGCCCACCCATGTCCAGTGGGTGGCGGCGCTGCCGCTGACGCCGAGCGGCAAGCGGGACGACGCGGCGCTGCGCGGGCTCCCCCTGGTGTCCGCCGTGACGGGGGCCTCGGAGGGCGCCGTACCGCCCCGGGACGCCTATGAGAAGGCCCTGGTGGAGATGGTCGGGGAGCTGCTGGGGCTGCCCGCCGTGGGGGTGTACGACAACCTCTTCGGCCTCGGTGCCACCTCGCTGACCGCGATGCGGCTGGTGGTGCTGATCGAGCAGCGGTACGGGGTGGGGGTGCCGCTGTCGGAGTTCGTGGCGGCGCCCACGGTCGCGGCGCTGGCCGCCCGGCTGCGGGGCGGTGAGGCGGTGCGGGTCTTCGACCCGCTGGTGCCGCTGCGGCCCGGCGACGAGCGGCAGCCGCTCTTCCTGGTCCATCCGATGGGCGGGAATGTCCTGTGCTACGTGCGGTTCGCGGCCCATCTGCCACCGGGGCGGGCCTGTTACGCGCTCCAGGCGGCGGGGGTGGAGGCGGGTACGGAGCCCCGGCGCACCCTGGAGGAGATCGCGGCGGGTTATGTGGAGCGGATCCGGCGGGTGCAGCCCGAGGGCCCGTATCTGATCGCGGGCTGGTCCTTCGGCGGGTTCGTGGCGTTCGAGATGGCGCGGCAGCTGCGGGCGGCGGGGCAGGAGATCGGGCGGCTGATCCTGCTGGACACCACCGCCCTCAATCCGGGGGAGCGGCCGGACACCAGCGACGAGGCGCTGCTGGGCTGGTTCTTCTGGGAGTTGCTGTGGCTGCGGCGCGGCGGCGACTCGCCCCAGGAGGTGCTGCCGCCGGAGCTGACCACGCTGGAGGAGAAGTTCGCCTTTGTCGCCCGGCTGGCGACGGAGGAGGGTGTCCTGCCCGAGGGGGCGACCGGCGCGGTGGTGCGCCGGCTGTTCCAGGTGTACGAGGCGAACTGGCGGGCGGCGTCGGCGTACCGGCCCGAGGCGGTGGACCAGGACATGGCGCTGGTGCACGCGATGGAGCCGCTGCCCGCCGTCCTGGACACCATGCACACCGCCGCGAGGACCCTGCACCGGGATCCGGCCAATGGGTGGCGGGAGCGCACCCAGGGGGAGCTGACCGTGGTCGACGTTCCGGGTGACCATTTGACGATCATGGAGGATCCGCAGGTCGCGGAGGTCGCCCGGGTCGTCGTCGAACTGATCGGAGAGTGAGATGAGCAGGCGCAGAGCCCTGGTCGTCGGCGCGGGCATCGGCGGTCTGACGGCCGCCGCCGCCCTGCGGGACGCGGGCTGGGATGTCGAGGTGTTCGAGCGGGCGACCCGGCTGCGGGCCGCCGGGTCGGGTCTGTCGGTGATGAGCAACGCCATCGCGGCGCTCTCCTCGGCCGGGCTGGACCTCCGGCTGGACGAGCGCGGCGAGGTGCTGCGCTCGTACCATGTGAGGACTCCCCGGGGGCGGTTGATCCGGGAGTTCCCCTTCCCCGAGATCATCGGCAGGCTGGGGGTGCCGAGTGTGCTGATCACCCGCTCCGCCCTCCAGGAGGCGCTGTTGGAGGCGGCCGACGGGATCCCCATCCGGCTGGGCGCCGCCGCCGAGGAGTTCACGACGGACCCGTCGACCGGGAAGGTGACGGTCCGTTTCACCGACGGGAGCGGGACCACCGGGGACGTCCTGATCGGTGCCGACGGCTTCAACTCGGCGGTCCGGCGGGGGCTGGTGGGTCCCGACGAGCCCTCCCGGGACAGCGGCTATGTCTGCTGGCTGGCCCTCACCCCCTATCGGCACCCCGGCTTTCCGCCCGGCTCGGTCATCCACTACTGGGGCAGCGGGCGGCGCTTCGGCCTGGTCGACATGGGCGGCGGGCTGCTCTACTGGTGGGGTACGCGGAACATGCCCACCGGGCTCTCCCATGACTGGCGGGGCACCAAGGCGGATGTGGCCCGGGAGTTCGCGGGGTGGGCCGACGAGGTCCGGCATGCCATCGAGGTCACCGACGAGGACGCGATCCTGGCGGTGCCGTCCCGGGACCGGACCTTCCTGGAGCGCTGGGGGCGCGGCCCGGTCACCCTGCTCGGGGACGCCGCGCATCCCATGCTCACCAGTCTGGGGCAGGGCTCCGGGCTGGCGATCGAGGACGCGGTGGTGCTCGCCCGGCATCTGCGCGGCGCCGGGGACGTGGCGGCGGCGCTGCGGGCGTACGAGGACGAACGGCGGGAGCGCACCCGGATGATGGTGGCCGCGTCGCGTTCGCTGAGCGACCTCGAACAGGCGGAGAACCCGCTCCGGCGGCCGCTGCGGGACGCGTGGTTCCGGCTGGTGCCCCGGCGCAGGCTCACGGCGCTGCTGGAGGGCGGGCTGACCTTCCCGCCCGCGCCCCGGGGAAGGGTGGCGGAGAGCCGGTCGCCCCGGCCGGTCCCCGGCGCCGGGTGACACCGCCGGGCCCGGCGGGAGGGCGGGTCGGCGGGACGGTGGGACGGGCGGATGGCGGGATGTGACGGGTACCGGCGGGTGACGGGGATCCGGTGCGGGCGGTTCAACGGGGTCCTGTGGGGATCCTCACCCGACCGGGCCCCGGGGGCGGGCCGTGCGGACGGGTGGGGGCGGGCGGCGGCTGCCGCCCGCCCGGACCCCGACCGTTCTCTTCTCCGGAGGTATCCGTGCGCCGTCCCGCTCCGCCGACCACGGGCCAGGAACCGGCCGTCACCCTCCTCGCACCGGCCCGCCACGGCCTCGCCCGGCCGCCGGGCCCGGCCCGCGAACACCACCGGCGGACCGCCGGCGGCGGGCCCCGGAGATGGAGCCTCGTGGAGGTCGAGGCCGCCGCCCGGCTGGCGCACGCCGGGCACACCGACCGGACGGGACGGCCCTATCTGGAGCACATCGTGGCCGTGGCCGAGGGGGTCCGGGCCCGGGGCGGCAGCGCCGAACAGCTCGCGGCGGGCTGGCTGCACGACACCGTGGAGCACCACCGGGTCCCGCTGCGCTGGCTGCACGCGGCGCCGCTGCCACGGTCGGTGAAGGACATGGTGATCGCGCTCACCCGGGGCGACGAGGAGGATCTGGAGTCCTATGTGGGACGGATCCGGGCCACTCCGGGCGCGCCGCTCGTGAAGGCGGCGGATCTGGCGAGCAATACCGACCCGGCCCGGCTCGCCGCGCTGGACGCTCCGACCCGGGAGCGGCTCACCGAGAAGTACGCGCGCACCTGGGCCCTGTTGGGCCCGCTCCCCCGGTAGCCGCCCCCCACGATCACTTCTGCCGGGTGCTCCTTTCCGCCTGTCGTGTGGGGTCCGGCGCCCGCGCCCCCCGGCCCTCGGTGCCGGGGGGCGCTTCGGGGTGCCCCGGGCGCCGACCACCGGGTGATCACCGCCGCCGCGCCCTCCCCCGTACCCTCCGGCAGGCCCCCCAACAGGCCCTTCCCCGGCCGTTCTTCGCCCCGGACCTCGGTGACCACGGGAAATTCCCTGGCCGGGAGCGCGGCCCCTGGATAGGGTCCGAACTCCCGGACAGCCGCACGGGCGGCTGCCACGGCCCGAGGGCGATTCCATGAACTGCCGGTACGCGACGACGAATCCGTGGTGCGTGACCGGGCGCCGGGCCCCGCACACGGGTTGCTGAGCCGGGACACCCTCCCTTTCGCCGCCCTCGGGTGCGCCCTCTGCCGTACCGCCCCTCCCCGTCACTTCACTTCTGTCACTTCACTTCTGTCACTTCACTTCTGTTGCTCCACTGCTGTCGCTTCAGTCACTCCTGCCCCACCGCCCTTCCTGGAGGTTGTGTGTCCGCATTGATCAGCGTCGACGGCTTGGTGAAGGAATTCCGGAGGGTCCGGCCGCACCCGGGCCGGCTGGGTGCCGTACGGACCCTCTTCACCCGCCAGTACGACGTTACGCGCGCGGTCGACGGCATCTCCTTCTCCGTCGACGAGGGCGAACTCGTCGGCTATCTCGGCCCCAACGGCGCCGGCAAGAGCACCACCATCAAGATGATGACCGGGATCGTCCTGCCGACCGGGGGCACCGTCCGGGTCCGGGGACTCGACCCCTGGAAGGACCGCCCGCGCAACGCCGCCCAGATGGGCGTCGTCTTCGGCCAGCGCACCCAGCTCTGGTGGGATCTGCCGCTACGGGATTCGTTCCGGCTGGTCGGCGCCATCTACGGGGTGTCGCCCGCCGACTACCGCACCAGCCTGGACCGCTTTGTCGACCTGCTGGACATGGGGGAGTTCATCGACCGCCCGGTGCGCCAGCTCAGCCTGGGCCAGCGGATGCGCGGGGATCTCGCCGCCGCCATGCTGCACCGGCCCCGGGTGGTCTATCTGGACGAGCCGACGATCGGTCTGGATGTGATGGCGAAGGACCGGATGCGGGACTTCGTGGAGGAGACCGCACAGGCCGGTGAGACGACGATCGTCCTCACCACCCACGATCTCGCCGATGTCGAGCGGCTCTGCCCCCGGATCATCCTGATCGACCACGGCCGGGTCCTCTACGACGGGGACGTCCAGGGCCTCAAGACGACCTATGCCACCCACCGGGAGCTGGTCGTCCAGCTCGCCCCCGACGAGACCACCGGCCGGGTGCCCGCCGTCCTGGCCGAGCATGTCCTCGGGGCGGAGATCACGGCACAGGAACAGGGCCAGGTCCGCATCCGGTTCGAGGCGTCCCGGATCGCCGTCCAGCACCTCATCGACTCCGTCAACCGGAACTACCCGGTGCGCGACCTGTCCATCGTCGAGCCCGATCTGGAGGGCGTGGTGCGCCGGATCTACAGCGAGGACCTCGCCCCGTGACCCCGGACCCCGTGACCCCGGACGCCGTGCCTCCGAGCCCCGTCACCCCGGACCCCGTGAGCCAGAGCCCCGTAAGTCCGAAGCCCATGACCCCGCTCGCCCCCGGACTGCGCCGGATCGTCGCCGCCCGGGTGCGAACGGCGCTGACCTACCGTCAGAACGTCCTGCTGCTCCAGCTGATCGTCATCCTCAACATCTTCATCCTCTCCCGGCTCTGGACGACCCTCTTCGAGGGCCGGGAGACGATCGACGGGATGACCCTGCACGCCTTCCTCGTCTATCTCACCGTCGTCAATCTGCAGAGCTGGGTGTTCACCGACTTCACGGTGAACGAGTACATCTATCGACGGGTGCGCACCGGGGAGATCGTCTTCGATCTCATCCGGCCGGCCGGCTTCGTCCCGCAGCTGCTGGCGCACATGGCCGGGTCCCATCTCTTCATGGGGCTCTCGGTGGTGGCCACCCTGCCGGTCGTCATGGTCGTCGGAACCGTCGACACCCCCGCCTCCGCGAGCGCTCTCGCCCTCTATGTGCCGGCCCTGCTGCTCGGGTACGTCATCGCGCTGCTGCTGGCCCTGCTGCTGTCCCTGGTGGCCTTCTGGACGGTGGAGACCAGCGGGTTCACCGTGCTCTACCGGCTGATCAACCAGTTCTTCGCGGGCACGATGCTCCCCGTCTCGCTCTTCCCCGAACCGCTGCGGATCCTCGCCGGGCTGCTGCCCTTCCAGAGCACGGGCTATGTCCCCGCCGCCCTCTACGTCGGCAGGCTGGAGGGCGCGGAGGCGCTGCGGGCACTGGCCGTCCAGGGCCTGTGGGTCCTGCTTCTCACCCTGGCCACCGTGACGGTCTGGCACCGCGCACGGCGGCGGCTCTCGGTCCAGGGAGGCTGACCGCATGAACCGAACACCCCGACAGTCCCTCTCGCTCTACTGGACGCTCCAGAAGGCGGCGCTGCGCGCGGAGACCGGCTACCGGTTCAACTTCGTGCTCCTCGTCTTCATGGGCATCGTCTACCAGGGCAGCGGAATCGCCTTCATCTGGGTGGTGCTGAGCCGCTTCGACGCGATCGGCTCCTGGACCTTCTCGGATGTGGCCTTCCTCTACTCCCTGCGGCTGCTGGCGCATGCCGTCTGGGTCGTCCCGTTCAACCAGCTGAGCGTCCTGGACATCATGGTCCGGGAGGGGCGCTTCGACATCTATCTGATGCGTCCGGTGAACCCGCTGATCCAGGTCATCACCACCCGGGCGCGGATGAACACCCTCGGCGACGTCATCACCGGTGTCACCCTGTTCGCCTTCGCCCTGCCGGCGGCGGATGTCGACTGGACCCCGGTGAAGGCGCTCTATCTCGTCCTCGCGGTCCTCGGCGGCGCGGCGGCGGAGGGCGCGGTGGTGCTGGCGCTCTCGGCGCTCTGCTTCCGCTTCCTGGAGACCCGGTCGGCGCACATGCTGACGGACAATGTCTTCCTGCTCTTCGGCTCCTATCCGCTGCATATCTTCGGCACGGCGACGACCTGGCTGCTCACCTGGACGGTGCCGGTCGCGTTCGTCGCCTACATACCGGCGAGTGTCCTGCTGGGGCGCACCGGGGAACTGCCCCTCCCGGCCGTCCTGGCCTGGGCGGCACCTGTGGTGGGCTTCCTCTGGCTGTACGCCGCCTATCTGGTCTGGGTACGGCAGATGCGCCACTACCAGAGCACCGGCAGCTGACCCGGCCGCCGGGGGTCCGGGAAGCGGTCCCCCGGCCCCCCGGCTCCCGGCCGCCGCCTCCGGCTACCAGACGACGGGCAGCGCCAGCAGGCTGCGTACCTGCATGCCGTCCTTCCACTCCAGCGACTGGGTGGGAACGGCGCAGCGGACGCCGGGCAGACGGGTCAGCAGCGTGTCGAAGGCCACCTGGAGTTCCAGCCGGGCCAGCGGCGCGCCGAGGCAGCGGTGGATGCCGTAGCCGAGGCCCAGATGGGGATTGTGCTCCCGGGTGATGTCGAAGCGGTCGGCGTGGGGGAAGACGGCCTCGTCGCGGTTGGCCGAGGGGATGGCGGGCAGGACGGACTCCCCCGCGCGGACCAGGGTGCCGCTCAGCTCCACGTCCTCGGTGGCGTAGCGGGCGAAGGTCACATGGGAGATCAGCGGGACATAGCGCAGGGTCTCCTCCACCGCGCGGGGCAGCAGGGAACGGTCCCCGCGCAGCGCGTCCAGCTGTTCCGGGTGGGTGAAGAGGGCGTAGAAGGAGTCGATGAGCTGCGAGGAGACCGTCTCGTGCCCGGCGATGAGCAGCACGCTCGCCAGCTCCGTCAACTCCTTCGGGGAGAGCCGCTCCTCCTCGTCGCTGGCCTTGACCATGGCGCTGAGCAGGTCGTCCTGGGGCGTGGCGCGCCGGGTGACGACCAGGTCGCCGATGTAGTCGTACAGCCGCTGGGTGTCCCGTTCGATCTCCTCCTCCGTCATCACGGTGGTGGCGGAGAAGGCGTCGAGCCAGCCCCGGAAGCGCTCGCGGTCCTCGAACGGGACACCGAGCAGATCGCAGATGACGGTGGCGGCGTAGGGGACGGCGAAGTCCTCCATGAGGTCCCCGGGCATGCCCTGGGCGACGATGGCGTCGATCAGCCGCTCGGCCTCCCGCTCGACGCGCGGGCGCAGCAGTTCGACCCGGCGCATGGTGAAGACCCGGGAGAGGAGCCGGCGGAGCCGGGTGTGGTCCGGGGGGTCCATGCCGAGGATGCTGGTGTGGATGGGGAGCGGGGTGAGCCGGGACTCGTCGTGGTCGGCGGCGCGGGCGCGGCTGAAGCGGGGGTCCCCGAGGATGGTCTTCATGTCCGCGTGCCGGGTGACCAGCCAGGCGTCCTCGCCGTAGGGGCAGCTGACCCTCGGTACGGGCTCCTCGGCGCGGAGGATGCCGTAGAGCGGGTCGACCTCAAGGGCCACCGCTTCGGAGAAGGGGTACTTCCGGGGGGACGGCGCGTCGCTCACTGGGACAGCTCCTTCGTGTACCGATGGTGGTGGGCGATGAGGCTCTGGGGGCGCATATCGGTCCAGTGCTCCTCGACATAGGCGAGGCAGTGCGGGCGGGGGGCGGGGCCGCAGACGGTCCGCCAGCCGTCCGGGACCGGGGTGCGGGTGGGCCAGAGGCTGTACTGGCCCTCGTCGTTGACCAGGACGAGAGAGCTGCGCTCGGGGTCGGCGGAGTCCTTGCGGGGACGGGTCACGGGTGGGCGCCTTCCGTCGGGAGGTGGGAGGCCGGTGCCGGGACGGCGGTATCGGGGGCCGGTGCCGGGGACGCGGTGTCAGGGGCCGGTGTCGGGGGCCCGGAGTCAGGAGTCCGGTGTCGGGGACGCGGTGTCAGGGCCCCGGTGTCAGGGACGGCGGGTCGGGGGCGGGAAGAATCCGGCGGCGACGAAGTGGTCGGCGTAGGTGTGGATCAGGGTCCGGTCCAGTGCCGGGAACGCGGGCCCGGAGCCGTCGAGACCGGCCCGGGTGTGGGTGGTGTCGAGCGCGACTCCGGCGAGCCGGGTGAGGGCGGGCAGGGTGTCGGCGAGGAGCAGGGCCGCGTCCAGGCCGCCTCCGGTGCCGCCCGTGCGCGGGGTGGCGCCCGTGCGTGGGGTGGCGTCCGCCCGTTCGCGGAGGGTACGGGTCCACCGCTCGCGCTCCGTCTCCTCCAGCCGGTAGCCGTAGGACCGCAGATGGTCCAGGAGCACGGCGAAGGAAAGCGGGGCGGGGCAGGTGAGATGGTGGGCCAGGCCCAGGGCGCGCGGCTGCCCCGCGAGCCGGACCACGGCGGCGGCCGTCCAGTCGACGGGGATCAGATCGACCACGGGGTCCGGGTCCTCGGGCGTGGCCAGCAGCGGCGCGGAGCCGGTCAGCAGCATCGAGCGGACCAGATGCCAGAGCACATCGGCGCTGGGCCCGGCGCCGGTGACGGAGTGTCCGCTGATCCGTCCGCACCGGTAGACGGCGACGGGGGTGCCGCGTTCACCGGCCGTCCAGACCAGTTGTTCGGCCGCCCATTTGCTGGCGGGGTAGCCACCGGGCAGCAGGGTCGCGGGGTCGATCCGCCGCAGCTCCGGTACGGGCGCGGTGCCGTCGGCGGCCCCGACGGAGACGGCGGCGGTGGAGACATGGTGGACGGGGGTCGCCCCCCAGCGGGTCGCCAGGCGCAGGATCTCCTGGGTGCCCGTCACATTGGCCGCCCGCAGCCGGGCGTAGGGCTCGACGGCGTTGACCCGGGCACCGTTGTGGAAGACGGCGTCGACACGTTCCGCCAGCGCGTCGAAGCGGCGGGGGGTGAGTCCCAGCAGGGGCCGCTCCAGATCGCCGGGGACGGCGTGGACGCGTCCGCGCAGCTCCTCGTCCCACAGGCCGTACCGGGCCAGGGTGCGGTGGATCCGCCCGGCCGCGCCCTCGGTGCCGTGCGCGGTGGGGTCGGCGCGCACCAGGCAGTGCACGGTCGCGTCGGTACGGTCGAGGAGTTCGCGGAGCAGGAAGGAGCCGAGGAAGCCGGTGGCCCCGGTCAGCAGGACATGCCGCCAGGCGGTGGCGGGCGGTGCCGGGCTCCGGTGCGGCGGGCGGATCGCGGGGTCCAGTACGGCGTCGGCGACCGGGTCGTGCGGGGCGGCGCCGACCGGTACGGCGTCGGTATCGGTATCGGCATCGGTATCGCCCTCGAGGGCCGCGAGCAGGGCGGCGGGGGTCTGCCGCTCGAAGAGGATGCGCATGGGCGGCCGGGCGCCCAGCCGCCGGCCGATCCCGCTGATGACCCGGGGCACCAGCAGCGAATGGCCGCCCAGGGCGAAGAAGTTGTCGTCGAGGGTGACCCGGGGGATCGCGAGGACTTCGGCGAACAGCTCGCACATCGCCCGCTCGCGCGCGGTGGCGGGGGCCCGGCCGGCCGGGCGGGCCAGCGCCGCGAAGTCGGGTGCGGGCAGGGCGGCGCGGTCCACCTTGCCGGTCGCGGCGAGCGGCAGGGCGTCCAGGACCAGGACGACGGCGGGGACGAGATGGGCGGGGAGCAGCGCGGCGAGGTGTTCGCGCAGCCCGCTCCCGTCGGGTACGGGCCCGTCCCCGGCCGGTACGGCGTAGGCGACGAGGCAGAGGTCGCCGCGCGGGTCCTCGCGGGGCAGGACGACGGCCTGGGCGACCTCCGGGTGGGCCGTCAGGGCGGCCGCCACCTCTCCCGGTTCGATCCGGAAGCCGCGGATCTTGACCTGACCGTCCGTACGGCCCAGGAACTCCAGCTCCCCGGCGGTGTTCCAGCGGGCCAGGTCGCCGGTCCGGTACATCCGGGTGCCGGGGGGCCCGAAGGGGTCGGCGACAAAGCGTTCGGCGGTCAGCGCGGGCCGGCCGAGATAGCCCCGGGCCAGTCCCGCGCCCGAGATGTGCAGCTCACCGGGGACACCGGGGGCCACCAGGGAGAACGCGGGATCGAGCACATAGGCGCGGGCGTTGACCGTGGGACGGCCGATGGGGGGTGGGACGGTTCCGGAGAGCGGGGGGCTGAGCGTGGCGCAGACGGTGGTCTCCGTCGGACCGTAGCCGTTGATGAGCCGGCGCCCGGCGGACCAGAGCCGGACGGTCTCCCCGGAGGGCGCCTCACCGGAGACGATCATCGAGGTGAGCGAGGGCATGCCGCGGGGTTCCAGGACCGCGAGCGCGGCGGGGGGCAGGGTCGCGTGGCTGACGCGGTGGCGTTCGATCAGCGCGGTCAGACCGGGTCCGGGGGCGAGGGCGGCGGCGGGGGCCATGACCAGGGTGGCCCCGGTCAGCAGTCCCCCGCACAGCTCCCAGACGGCCCCGTCGAAGCTGTGGGAGGCGAACTGGAGGATCCGGCTGGTCTCCGTGACCCCGAACCGCAGCCGCTGGGCCTCGGCCACACCCGCGAAGCCGGCATGGGTGACCACGACCCCCTTGGGGCGGCCGGAGGAGCCCGAGGTGTGGATGACATAGGCGGGGTCGGCGCAGTCGAGCGGCCGGGCTCGCTCGCCGTCGGTGAGGTCGGTGCCCGCGAGCCCCGCCAGCTCCCGCCGGGTCGCCTCGTGGTCGAGGTCGACACGGAGCGGCCCGGGGTCGCCGAGCGGCGGCAGGGCCGTACCGGCCGGGGTCAGCAGCAGGACGGGGCGGGCGTCGTCGGCCATCAGCCGCAGCCGCGCGGCGGGCCAGTCGGGGTCCAGCGGGAGATAGGCGCTGCCCGCCTTGAGCACCGCGAGGGTCGCGACGGCCGATGCGGCGGTACGGGGCAGGGCGATGGCGACGACCCGCTCGGGTCCGGCGCCCCGGGCGATCAGCAGCCGGGCGAGCCGGTTGGCGCGGGTGTTCAGCTCCCGGTAGTCCAGGGTGGTGACCCGGCCCGCGCCGTCGTCGTGGAGGAGGGCGGTCGCCTCCGGGGTACGCCGCACCTGCTCCTCGAAGAGGGCGGGCAGCGTCCGGGTGGGGATCTGCGGCGCGGTGTCGCCGCTCCGCTCCAGCAGCAGTTCGCGTTCGCCGGGGAGCAGCACGGCGAGGTCGCCGATGGGCCGGTCGGGGTCGGTGACGGCGGCTTCGAGGAGCAGGAGGTAGCGCTGGACGAGGGTCCGGGCGGTGGCGCGGTCGAAGAGGTCGGTGCTGTACTCGGCGACCCCGTCAATGGTTCCGGGGCGGCCGTCGGGGCCCGGCCGCTCCCGCAGGCTCAGGGAGAGGTCGAAGCGGCAGGCCCCGGTGGAGACGGGCTCCTCCTCGACCTCCAGACCGGGCAGTTCGGGGATCCGTCCGGGGGCGTTCTGGAGCGCCAGCATCACCTGGAAGAGGGGGTGGCGGCCGGGGTCACGGGCCGGGGCCAGGGTGTCCACCAGCCGTTCGAAGGGCAGGTCCTGGTGGCCGTAGGCGGCGAGGTCGGTCTCCCGTACCCGGGCCAGCAATTCACGGAAGGCGGGGTCGCCCGAGGTGTCCGTGCGCAGCACCAGCATATTGACGAAGAAGCCGATCAGATCGTCGAGCGCGGGGTCGGTGCGGCCCGCGACCGGGGCGCCGACGACGATGTCGCTGCCCGCGCCGAGCCTGGTCAGCAGGGTCGCCAGGGCGGCGTGCAGCACCATGAAGGGGCTGACCCCGCACTCCTCGGCCACCCTGCGGACCTCTTGGTTCAGCCGCTCGCCGACGGTGAAGTGGAGGGTGTCGCCGCGCTGGGACGCGGTCGGCGGCCGGGGCCGGTCCAGGGGCGGGCCGACCTGCTCGGGGAGCCCGGCGAGGGTGGTCCGCCAGTGGGCGGTCTGCCGGGCGAGGGGGCTGTCGGGGTCGTCCTCGCCGCCGAGGAGTTCCCGCTGCCAGAGGGTGTAGTCGGCGTACTGCACCGGCAGCGGCGGGAGTCCGGGGTCGGCTCCCCGGCGGCGGGCGGCGTAGGCGGTGGCGAGGTCCCGCCACAGGGGTGCCAGGGACCAGCCGTCGCAGGCGATGTGATGGACGACCAGGACCAGGGTGTGGACACCGGGCCCGGTGGTGATCAGCCGGGCCCGCAGGGGGATCGCGCGGGCCAGGTCGAAGGGGAGGCCCACGGTGGCGTCGACCTCGTCGTCCAGCGCGTCCGGCGGGACGGTGGAGCGCTCCAGCGGGATCCGGGCTGCCGGTCCCGTCAGGACCCGCTGCCAGGGGGTTCCGGCGGTCTCCGGGAAGACGGTCCGCAGGCTCTCATGGCGGGCCAGTACATCACCGAGGGCGGCTTCGAGGGCCTCGGGGTCCGCCTCGCCGCGCAGCCGCAGCACCAGCGGGACATGGTAGGCGGCGCTCCGCCCGTCGAGCCGGCCGAGGAACCAGAGCCGGCGCTGGGCGAAGGAGAGCGGGGTCCGCCGGGGCCGCTCCACCCGGGTGAGCGGGGGTCTCTCCCCCGCGATGGCCCGGTCGACCGCGCCGGTCAGCGCGGCGACGGTGGGGGTGTCGAAGAGGGTGCGCAGCGGGAGTTCGAGGCCGAGCACGGAGCGGATCCGGGCGATGAGGCGGGTGGCGGAGAGGGAGTGCCCGCCGAGGGCGAAGAAGCTGTCGTCCACGGTGACCCGGGGGACGCCCAGGATGTCGGCGTACAGACCGCAGAGCAGACGTTCCATCGGGGTGCGCGGGGCCCGGCCGTGTTCCGCCGATCCGCTGTCCGGGCGGGGCAGCCGCCGCCGGTCGACCTTGCCGTTCGCGGTCAGGGGCAGGGTGTCCAGGACCACGATCGCCTCGGGGACGAGATAGGCGGGGAGCCGCTCGCCGAGGAAGGCGCGGACGGAGGCGACCAGCGCACCGGTGTCCCGTGCGGTCGCGGGGGCGCTGACCAGGGCGGCGAGCGGGGTGCCCAGCGGGGCGGGGTCACCGCTGCCCGGGGTGGCGGGGGGCCGGGCGGTGAGGACGATGTCCAGGGTGTCCCGTTCCGCCGTGGGACGGGACACCGAGGCGCGCAGCCCGCGGCCGGCCGCCAGCAGATGGAACTCCTCCAGGCCGGGGAAGTCGGTGTCGTTGAGGCTGTCCAGGGGCCGGACACGGCCGGGGGTCCCGTCCAGGGCGGCGAGGGCGGCGGCCACCGGGGCGAGGCGGTGGTCGGGGACACCGGTCACCCTCAGGTCGTCCCGGGAGCCGTCCGGTTCGGTGCGGCCGGTCCCGGGACGGGAGGGGTCGGGACGGTCGGCGTCCAGGTGGGCGGGGTCCAGGTGGGCGGCGAGCGCCTCCACCGTGGTGAGGTCGCGCCCCCAGCGCAGCTCACGGACGGCGGGCACGGGGCCGGCCGGCTCCTCCGGGGCCTTGCGCAGGACGGCGTCGTAGCGGTAGCGGGTCAGCTCGTTGACATACCGGCCGCGCTTGAGCCGCACCTCGGTGCCGCCGATGCCGGGGACGGCACGTGTCAGCTCGGTGAAGTAGGCCGGGTCCACCAGGAGTTCCTTCTCCCGGGCCATGCCGTGCCCGATGGCGTCCCGTACCGCGCCGGGGTCGTCGGGCAGATCGGGCCTGCGGAGCTGGACATCGGCGTGGAAGGCGCGCAGCAGCCGTGGGTCGCGGATGTCGCCGGCGAAGACGGCGCCGCCGGGGACCAGCAGTTCGACGGCGCGGGTGAGCACACCGGTGAGATAGGCGGCGTCGGGGAAGTACTGGATCACCGAATTGATGACAACGGTGTCAAAGAAGTCCTGTGGAAGGCCGTCGAGTTCATCCGCTGCGGCCTGCCGCAGCCGGACCCTGTCGGCGAGGTCGGGGTCCTCGGCGACCATCCCCTCCAGCGCCGTGATGACCTCGCCGGAGAGGTCCGTTCCCCAGTAGGAGGCACAGTGGGGAGCCAGCCGGGACATCAGCAGCCCGGTGCCCACGCCGATCTCCAGCACCCGGGAGGGGCGCAGTTCGGCGATGCGCTCGACGGTGGCGTCGCGCCACTCCTGCATCTGCTTGAGGGGGATCGGCAGGCCGTCGTAGCTGCTGTTCCAGCCGGAGAAGTCCTCGCCGAGACGGGTTCGGGCGGTCCGGTCGTAGAGCGAGTCGTAGATCGCCCGCCAGGCGGCGACGGACTCCTGCCGGTCCGGAGCGCCACCGGACCGCCCGGGGCCACCGGGCCACTTGGCGCCAACGGGGCCCCCTGGGCCGTCGAGCGGTCCGGGGCCCTCCGGACCCGCGTCCGGTCCCGCGTCCGGTGCCGGGAGCGTGGTGTCATCGGCCGGGACGACATAGCCGACGAGCCGTTTGTGGCCGGGCCGGTCCTCGCGGACGGTGACGGCGGCGCGGGCGACGGCGGGATGGCGGCCGAGGGCGGCCTCGGCCTCCGCGGGCTCGACCCGGTAGCCGCGGATCTTCACCTGGTCGTCGCCGCGCCCGAGGAACTCCAGCAGGCCGTCGCCGGTACGGCGGGCCAGGTCGCCGGTGCGGAAGAGCCGGTCGCCGGGGGCGCCCGCCGGGTCGGCGACAAAGCGGGCGGCGGTCAGCCCCGGACGGCCCTCGTAGCCGCGGGCCAGCCCGGAGCCCCCCAGATAGAGTTCGCCGGTCTCCCCGTCGGGCACCGGCCGGAGCCGTTCGTCGAGGAGGACCGCGCGCATGCCCGCCATGGCGGTGCCGATGGGGACCGAGGCGCCCGGTCCGCCGGGGTGCTCCACCCGGTGGCAGGTGGCGAAGGTGGTGGTCTCGGTCGGCCCGTAGCCGTTGACGACCGCCAGTTCCGGGCAGGCGGTCAGGACCCTGCGTACCCCCTCCACGGGGACCACGTCCCCGCCGGTCCACACCTCGCGCAGCCCGGCCAGACAGTGCGGGTCCTCGTCGGCGAGGACCGAGAAGAGCCCGGCGGTCAGCCAGAGCGCGGTGATCCCGTGCTGGGCGACCGCGTACCGGATACCGCGCGCGTCCAGCTCGCCGGGGGGAGCCACCACGACGGTGCCGCCCTGGAGCAGGGGCACCCAGAGTTCGAAGGTGGAGGCGTCGAAGGCGTGCGGGGAGTGGAGCAGGACCCGCCGGTGGGCCCCGCCGGCGAAGGCCGGGTCGGCGGCGAGGGCGACCACATTGGCGTGGGTGGTGACCACGCCCTTGGGTGTCCCCGTGGAGCCGGAGGTGAACATGAGGTACGCGGACCCGAGCGGATGGGACAACGCGTCCGTGCCGGTACCGGTGGTCTCCGTGGCAGTGCCCTGCGGCAGGTCCCGATCCATGTCCCGATCCGGGTCCGTGTCCGGGTCCAACTCCAACTCCGGCTCCAGGGAGACGGGCAGGATCTGGACGCCCCCGGGGGATGCCGCGCCCGCGCCGGGGGCCGTGAGCAGGGTCCGGGCCCCGGCCTCGGTGAGCATCCAGGCGGTGCGCGCGGCGGGCTGTCCCGGGTCCAGCGGCAGATAGCGGGCCCCGGCCCTGACCACCGCGAGCAGCGCCACCACCAGCTCGGCCGAACGCTCCAGGAGCACCCCCACGGTGGCCCCGGCACCGACGCCCCCGGCGGTCAGCCGCCGGGCCAGCCGGTCGGCGAGCCGGTCCAGCAGGTGATAGGTGAGCCGGGTGTCGCCGCTGATCAGAGCGGTCGCGTCGGGGGTGGCCCGGGCCTGTCGGGCGAACACCTCCGGAAGGGTGGCCCCGCCCGGAAGGGGCGCCCCGCCCTCGCCGGCGGCGAGGGGGGCGGCGGACACGGGCATGGCGGAGCGGCGGGACGATAACGGTCCGGACACGCGTGAAGTCCTCTCGCGGGCTTCCCGGGGCGCGGGAGAGCCGAAGCTGGGAAGCGGCAGGGAAGGCCGGCCCGGTGCGCCGGAGAAGGGGCCGGTGAGCGACGAGCGGTAGCGAGCGAGTCACAGTGTGTCGCCAGGTGCTGAAGGGCTGATGGAATCTGGCCTTTTCCGTTTCGACCGCGAGTGATCTTTTACGGAAATAGGACGCCCGGCCTCAACATCCCAGGTACAGGGGCGCGTTCCGGCGCCACCACGGACACGTGTCCCACCGGCGTACACGCCCCGCGGGCGCCGGTGACAGGGGGCGCGACGCCGGGTTCACCCTTACAGAACTGTTTCATCTTGTCCGGAAGTGCTCGCCCCGCGATCGGGCGCGGCCATCAATGTGCGCAAGTACCGGCGAAGACGGCCCTCTTCGGTGGATCCTTACTCGCCTTTGCCTCGGTGATCGATCCGACTACACATCAGGAGACGGGATGCGGACGACCGGCCCCGCCCAGGGCACCCCCCACGACTTCACCCCCGGCACGGGGGTGATCGCGGAGATGTCCGGGCGCCCGCTGCGCTTCGCGTCGTCGCGCTACCGACCGGACGACACCTATGCGGAGGTCGCCGACGACCGGATCCGGCGCGCCCGCGAGGCCCTGGGGCTCACCGGCGAGAGCCATGAGTCGACCCTGGAACTGATCACCGAGATCTCCGCACCCTGGGGGGATCTGCCGGTGGGCACTCCCCCTCGGCGCGGCTGCTGGGTCTCCGTCGACGGCATGCCCTTCGAGCCCTCCGTCGCCTGGACCGACGGCGAACCCGCCGTACGGCTCTCCTTCGAGTCGCCCGGCGACGGCACCATCGCCTCCCGGATGCGGGACGGCCTGCGGACGACCCGGCTGCTCGCCGGGCACCCCGGGGTGTCGATCGACCGCTTCCTGGAGATCGCGCCCCTGTTCACCCCCGACGATCCGCAGGGGTACTTCGTCATCGCCCACGCGGTCGCCTGGCGACCCGGCGGCCCGCCCGCCTACAAGGTCTTCCTCAACCCGGCCGTCGGCGGGCGGGAGCACTCCGCCGCGCGGGCGGCCGAGGCGTTCAAGCGCCTCGGTCTGGAACGCCCCTGGTCGGCGCTGGCCGACCATCTGGGCGGTGAGTTCACCCCCGCCCATGAACCGGTCTGTGTCGCCCTGGACCTGGTCGGCGACGAGGCGCTCCGCGCCCAGCTGTATGTCGCCCACTCCGGGGTGTCCGCGGCGGAGATCGACGCCAAGGCCGCCGTCGCGCGGGACCATGTCCCCGGACTCTTCACCCGCGCCCTGGAGGGGATCAACGGCCCGCACACCGCGCCCGCGTGGGGCCGCAAGCCGGCGGTCACCACCTTCACCCTGGACCCCCGGCACGATCTGCCCAGCGCGGCGACGTATGTCCCCATGATCCCGGTGCACGACCACGACGAGGCCGCCCGCGACCGGGTGGCCGCCTTCCTCCGCGCCGAACAGCCGGATGTCGCCGGGCCCTACGCGGCGCTCCTGGACGCCCTCGCCGACGAGCCGCTCTCCCGGTCGGTCACCCAGAACTTCGTCTCGTACCGGGGCGGCGACTCCCGGCGCTTCTCCGTCTATCTCGCCCCGGGCCTCTACCGCCCCGCCGGCTGACGGAAGGGAACGCCGACCCCATGGAATTCCGTCATCTGGGGCACAGTGGGCTGATCGTCAGCCGGCTGGCCTACGGGAACTGGCTCACCGGGCCCTCCGCGCGGGACGAGAAGACGGACGCGGCCTGCGTCCGGGCCGCGCTCGACGCGGGCATCACCACCTTCGACACCGCCGACGTCTACGCGGACACCCGGGGGGAGGAGTCCCTGGGCCGGGCGCTGAGGGGCGTACGCCGGGAGGGGCTGGAGATCCTGACCAAGGTCTTCGCCCCCACCGGCCCCGGCCGCAATGACCTCGGGCTCTCCCGCAAGCACATCCAGGAGTCCATCGACGGCTCCCTGCGCCGGCTGGGCATGGCGTACGTGGATGTCTACCAGGCCCACCGCTTCGACCCCTCCACCCCGCTGGAGGAGACCATGGAGGCGCTGGCCGATGTGGTGCACACGGGCAGGGCCCACTACATCGGGGTCTCCGAGTGGACCGCCGACCAGATCGCGCGGGGCCATGCGCTCGCACGGGAGCTGCGGATCCCGCTGGTGGCCCACCAGACGCAGTACTCGGCCCTGTGGCGGGTGCCGGAGAGCGAGGTGATACCCGCCTGCGCGGAGCTGGGGGTGGGGCAGATCGCCTGGTCACCGCTGGCCCAGGGGGTCCTGACGGGCAAGTACGCGGCAGCGGCGGGGCGGTGGCCCGAGGGATCCCGGGCCACCGCGGAGAACGACGGGTCCGCACTGCTGGCGGGCTGGCTCACCGACGAGGTACTGGACCGGGTGG
Organism: Streptomyces sp. NPDC000594; assembly: GCF_040299965.1. Classification (NCBI taxonomy): domain Bacteria; kingdom Bacillati; phylum Actinomycetota; class Actinomycetes; order Kitasatosporales; family Streptomycetaceae; genus Streptomyces; species Streptomyces sp. NPDC000594. The sequence goes on from NZ_JBEPCY010000007.1 coordinate 277,998, forward strand.
GACGGCTGCGGCCGATCGCCGCGGAGCTGGGGCTGACCACCGCCCAGCTCGCCCTCGCCTGGGTACTGCACCGCCCCGGGGTGTCGGCGGCGGTGATCGGGGCGTCCCGGCCGGAGCAGATCACCGACAACGCCCGCGCGGCGGAGATACGGCTGGCGGACGACGCCCTGGCCGCCGTCGAGGAGGCGCTGGCACCGGTGGTCACCTGGACCGCGCCCGAGCCCGCCGGGCCCACGGACCCCGGCTGGCGCCTCGGGTGACCGCCCGGCACCTCTTCCGGGCCCCGCCCCGTCCCGGAAGAGGTGCCGGCGGGTCAGGTGGTGAGCAGGACCCCGCCGTAGGAGATCGCGGCGATCAGTACCCAGGCGGCCAGGCCCAGACCCGCGACCCGGACACCGGTACGGCTGAGGGAGGGCAGATGGACGGCGCTGCCGAGGGCGAAGAGGGCGGCGGCGAGCAGGATCTCCTGGACGGTGGCGGCACCCTCCAGCACCCCCGCGGGGACCACCCCGGTGCTGCGCAGCGCGACCATGGCGAGGAACCCGGCGACAAAGAGCGGCAGCAGCGGCGGGCGCGCGGCGCGGGAGCCCGCACCGTTGCCGGGGGTGGCGGGGGTGGCGGCGAGACGGCGGCGGACGGCCAGGGCGAGCAGCGCGACCAGCGGGGCCAGCGCCATGACCCGCAGCAGCTTGACGACGACGGCGTCGGTGAGGGCCGGTCCGCCCGCGGTGCCCGCCGCGGCGACGACCTGGCCGACATCGTGGACGGAGGCGCCGACCCAGCGGCCGAACTCGGCGTCGCTCAGGCCCAGGGGGTGGTGGAGCAGGGGCAGGACGACGATGGCGAGGGTGCCGCAGAGGGTGACCAGGGCGATGGAGGGGGCGATGTCCTCCTCGTCGCTGTCGCGGACGGCGGCGACCGCCCCGATGGCGGAGGCGCCGCAGATGGCGTAGCCGGTGGCGATGAGCAGCGGCTGGTCCGCGGGGAGCCCCAGGCGGCGGCCGAGCCACCAGGTGCCCAGCAGGGTCGCGGTGACCACACCGGCCACCATGGCGACGGTGGCCCAGCCGAGTCCCAGCAGATCGCCCATGCCGACCTTGAGGCCGAGCAGGACGATGCCGACGCGCATCAGCCGCCGGGAGGCGAGGGCCAGTCCGGGGCGGTACGGACCGGTGAGCCGGGGCCGCAGCCGTGGCAGATGCGCGACGGCGACGCCGAGCAGGACGGCGGCGGTGAGCAGGGGCACGGCGGGTACGGCCCGGTGCACCAGCCAGGCGGCGATGGTCGCGGCGGCGGCGAGGGCGAGTCCCGGTGCCGTGGCGGAGAGGGCCGGGGGTATCCGTCCCCGCCGGGGTCCGGTGGGGACGGTACGGGAGCCGCCGGGCTTCGTACGCGTTTCGGCGGCGTGGGTACGGGGTGCGGCCGCCGCGGTACGGGTGCCGAGGAGGGCCATCAGCGGTCGGCCGGGAGGTCGTAGACCCGGCGGATGCTGCTGCCGAGCCGGGAGATGTCGGCGCCGTAGACATGGAAGGAGACGGCGGGTCCCGGTCCGTCGTTGCGGACCAGATGGATGTCGCCGGGCGGGGCGAAGGCGGCCACGGTGCCCTGGGGGTTGACGACGTCCTCGACGGCGACGAGCCGGGCGGCGCGCCCGTCCGGCACCAGGACATAGCGGCGTTCGCTCTCCGTACCCTCATGGACTCCGGTGACGCACCAGGAGACATGGTCGTGGACGGGGGTGTGCTGGCCGGGCAGCCAGACGAGGGCGACCAGCGAGAAGCTGCCGTCGGCCTCGGCGTGCAGCACATGCTGGCGGTAGCCCTCGGGGTCGCCCTCGCGCTGGGCGGGGGTGAGCAGCCCCGGGGTGCCGAGGTAGGGGCCGAGGGTGCGGGCGACGAGCCGGGCCGTGGGCTCGGGTGCGAGACCGAGCCGGACGTCGGCGCGCAGGGCGTCGACCAGGCGGGCCAGCCGGGATGCCGGGGTGGCCTCGGGGGTGAGGAGGCCGGGAGCGGCGGAGGTCGTCATGACCGCAGGCTGCGCCCGTGGATCCATCACGTCCAGCGAGGGTTTGTTGCCGTTGCCCCCATGAACGCTTATGGATGGGGGGTGCGGGGGCCGGTGGGTACGGTGGTCGGCGGCGACCCGGCGGGGCGTGCGGCGGGATGTGCGGAGGGGGCGGGGCGGGGGCGGGGTCAGCAGCCGACGCGGTTGGCGGCGACCCGGCGCAGCTCGTCCAGGACCAGTCCGGTGGCGGGGATGCGCTGGTGGTCCCGGAGGACATAGGCGGAGACCCGCCGGAAGGCATGGGGTTCCAGCAGCCGTCCGGTGATCTTGCGATGGCAGAGGAAGGAGAGGACCAGGGCGGGCATCATCGCGATGCCGATACCGGCCGCGACCATGGACTGGACCACGAGGTTGTCGTCGGAGGCGAAGGCGATGTCGGGGGTGAATCCGGCCTCGGCGCAGGTGTGCAGGAAGTGGGCGCGGCAGCGGGGGCAGCCGGCGATCCAGCGTTCCCGGGAGAGGTCGCCGAGGTGCACGGCGCGGCGGCGGGCGAGCGGGTGGCCGGTGGGCAGCAGGACGGTGACCCTGTCCTCCAGCAGCCGTATCTCCTCGACCTCCTGCGGGGTCTCGACGGCGAGGCCGGGGTAGCTGAAGGCGAGGGTGATGTCGCACTCGCCCCGGGTGAGCAGCCGCAGCGACTCGGGGGGTTCGCCCTCCAGCAGTTCGACGCGGACTCCGGGGTGGTCGGTGTGGAGCCGGGCCATGGTCTCGGGTATCAGGGTGGCGGCGGCGCTGGGGAAGGCGCAGACGCGTACCCGCCCGGAGCGCAGCCGGGTGAGGGCGTCGATCTGCCGCCGGGCGGCGTCGACGGACTCCAGGATGGTCCCGGAGTGGCGGGCGAGGGCGAGTCCCGCTTCGGTGAGGCGCATCCTGCGGCCGACGCGGGTGAACAACGGGGTGCCGACATCCCGTTCGAGTGCCTTCATCTGCTGGCTGACCGCGGGCTGGGTGTATCCCAGGGTGCGGGCGGCCGCGGAGTAGGACCCGGATCTGACGACTTCATGAAAGGTCTTGATCTGCCGGGAGTCGAACACGCTCGAAATCATAAGCAGAATTTGGGGTGACGAAAGAATCGGACCGCATTCCGTCCGAAAAGAGCATGTCTCTCCGGTATCACCCCATCCGCTTGCCTTCCAGGCTCCCCCCACCCGCTCCGGACGGTGCCGCAGGGTCCGGCCGGATGCCGTGCCGGCCGATGGGGAGCATCAGGGGCCGCCCGGAGAGGGGGTCCTCGATGACCCGGCTCTCCAGCCCGAAGACCGCGCGGACCATCTCCTCGGTGAGGACCTCGGACGGGGTCCCGGCGGTGTGCAGCCGGCCCGCCGCGAGGGCGACGAGATGGTCGGCGTACCGGGCGGCGAGATTGAGGTCGTGCAGGACCATCACGACGGTGGTGCCCCGGTCCCGGTTCAGATCCGTCAGCAGATCCAGCACCTCGATCTGGTGGCTCGCGTCCAGGAAGGTGGTCGGCTCGTCCAGCAGCAGGATGTCGGTCCGCTGGGCCAGGGCCATCGCTATCCAGACCCGCTGGCGCTGGCCCCCGGACAGCTCGTCCACACTGCGGTCGGCGAGCGCGGTGGTGTCGGTCGCCTCCAGGGCCGCCGCCACGGCCGCGTCGTCCTCGGCGCGCCACCGCGAGAACATGCCCTGGTGGGGATGGCGCCCCCGGCCGACGAGATCGGCGACGGTGATCCCCTCGGGGGCGACCGGCGACTGGGGCAGCAGCCCGAGGGTACGGGCGAGTTCCCGGGCGGGCAGCCGGTGGATCCGCCGGCCGTCGAGGAGGACCCGGCCCTCCCGGGGGGTCAGCAGCCGGGACATGGAGCGCAGCAGGGTGGACTTCCCGCAGGCGTTGGCGCCGACGATGGCCGTGATCCGGCCGGGTGGCACGGCCAGGTCCAGGGAGCGCACGACGGTGCGGTCCCCGTAGCCGAGGGTGAGGTGTTCGGCGGCCAGGGTGTGGTCGGTGGTCATGGGGAGCCTCCCGCCCGGCGGAAGGGGTAGCTGGTCACTGGGGGCCTCCCGGCCGGCGGGAGCGGGCCCCGGTCACAGGGAGCCCCCCGCCCGGTTGGTGCGGACGATCAGATAGATGAGATAGGGCGCGCCGAGCACCCCGGTGACGACGCCGACCGGGAGCCGGGTGTCGAAGGCGAACTGCCCGGTGAAGTCGGCGACCAGGACCAGCAGGGCGCCGACGAGTCCGGCGGGGACGAGCGGGGAGCCGCCCGGACCGGTGATCCGCGCGGCGATGGGCCCGGAGAGAAAGGCGACGAAGGCGATCGGCCCGGCCGCCGCGGTGGCGAAGGCGATCAGACCGACGGCGGCGAGGATCACCAGCAGGCGGGTGCGCTCGACGCGTACCCCGAGGGCGGCGGCGGTGTCGTCGCCGAGCCGCAGCGCGGACAGGTTCCGCGCCTGCGCCAGCAGGACGGGGCCGAACACGGCGAGGGCCGCGGCGGCGGGCCCGGTCTGCGTCCAGGTGGTGCCGTTGAGGCTGCCGGTCAGCCAGCGCATCGCCTCCTGGAGGTCCCACTCGGCGGCCTGGGACAGCACATAGGCGACCACACTGTCGAGCATGGCCGCGATCCCGATACCGATGAGCACCAGCCGGGTGCCGGCCAGACCGTCCTTGAAGGCCAGGGTGTGGACGAGGAGCGCCACGGCGAGGGCGGACACCACGGCGATCACCGACACCTGGGTCCCGCCGAGGGAGAAGAGGACGATGGCGATGGCCGCCCCGGCGCTCGCGCCCGAGCTGATGCCGATGACATCGGGGCTGGCGAGCGGGTTGCGGAGCATCGTCTGGAAGGTGACCCCGGCCATGCCGAAGCTGAAGCCGGCCACCACCGCGAGCACGGCCCGGGGCAGCCGCAGCCGGCCGACCGTGAAGGTGGCGCCCGGCACCTCCTCGCCGAGGACGACCCGGATCACCTCGCCGAGCGGATAGACCGTCCGCCCCGCCATCAGGGTCACGGTGAAAGCGGCCACCACCAGGACGGCGAGCAGCAGGGCGACCGCGCGGCGGCGCAGCGCCCGGCGGGTCCGGCCACGGGCGACCGCCTCGACGGCGGCGGGTCGGACGGTGAGGGGACTCACAGGGCACGCACCTTCTGCCTGCGGACGATCCAGATGAAGAACGGGGCGCCGATGAGGGCCGTCACGACACCCACATCGATCTCCGCGGGCGGGGCGACGATCCGGCCGAGGACATCGGCGGCGGTGAGCAGCACCGCGCCCAGCAGCATGGCGAAGGGCAGCAGCCAGCGGTGGTCCACGCCGATGAGCAGCCGGCAGGCGTGGGGGACGACCAGGCCGACGAAGCCGATCGGTCCGGCGATGGCGGTCGCGGCGCCGCAGAGCACGACGGAGCCGAGGGCGGCCAGGCCCCGGGCGACGGCGACCCGTTCGCCGAGCCCGGCGGCGAGTTCGTCGCCGAGCGCCAGCGAGTTCAGCGCCTTGGCCGACACCAGACTGAGGGCGCAGCCGACCGCGAGGAAGGGGAGGACCTGGGCCGTGCGGTCGAAGGTGGCGCCGCCCACTCCGCCGATCTGCCAGAGCCGGAAGCCGCCCGCGATGTCATTGCGGGGCAGCACCACGGCGGTGACGAGGGAGGCGAGGGCGGCCGAGGTGGCGGCCCCGGCGAGGGCCAGCTTCAGCGGGGTGGCGCCGCCCCGGCCGAGGGAGCCGACCCCGTACACGAAGAGGGCCGAGAGCGCCGCGCCCGTCATGGCGACCCAGATCCGGCCGGTGGCGGAGGTGAGTCCGGCGTACGCGACGGCGATGACCACGGCGAGCGAGGCGCCCATATTGATCCCGAGGACCCCGGGGTCGGCCAGTGGGTTGCGGGTCACGCCCTGCATGACGGCGCCCGAGAGGCCGAGCGCGGCGCCGATCAGCACCGCGAGGACGGTACGGGGGACGCGCCGGGCGACGGCGGCCTGTTCGAGGGTGGTGTCCGCGCCGCCGAGTCCGGCCCAGACATCGGCCCAGCCGACCGCCCGGGAGCCGACAGCGACGGAGGCCGTCATCAGCGCGGCCAGCACCAGCAGGGTCGCGAGGAGCCACAGCCACCGGGTCCGGGCCGGACGCCGCCGTACCGTGGCGGCGTCCGGTGCGGATCGGGCGGTGGCCGCGGTCACGCTCCCTTGTCCCCGGACTTGTCGCCGGACTTGTCGCCCGACTTGGCCGTGGCCTTGCCGGTGACCTTGTCGGCGGCCTTGGCGAGCGCGGCGGCATAGTCGTCCAGGACCCAGTCGATCGACAGCGGGGTCGGGTTGGCCGCCGTCGCGAGCGGGGTGCTGCCGGGCAGCAGATACATCGAGTCGCGTTCGATCGCGGGCATCTTGGAGACCAGCGGGTCCTTGCGGAGCGCCGTGGCCAGCTCGCCCTTCTCGTCGCCGTAGCCGGTGATGATGTCCACGTCGTCGAAGATGTCGATCTGTTCGGCGCTGCGGGTGAGCGCGAACTTCTTCGTCCCCTTCGACACCCCGGCGAGGCTGTCGGGGATCCGCATCCCGAGGTCCTCGAAGAAGAGCGTCCGGGTGTCGTTCGCGGTGTAGAAGCCGACCTTGCTGACGTCCCCGGCGTCGATGTGCGAGAGGAACATCGCGGACTTCCCCTTGAGCTGGGGGTACTTGGCGGCGGTCCGGGCGATCCGGCCCTCCAGGTCCTTGACCAGCTTCTCGCCCTCGGCGGCGAGGCCGATGGCCTTGCTGTTGGAACGGACGATCTCCCGCCACGGGGTCGCCCACGGGGCGTCGGGGTAGGCGACCACGGGGGCTATCTCACTGAGGGTCTCGTAGTCCCGCTCGGTCAGCCCCGAGTACGAGGCGAGGATGACATCGGGGTCGGTGTCGGCGACGGCCTCAAAGTCGATGCCGTCGTTCTCGTCGAAGAGGACCGGGGTCTTCGCGCCCAGCTTCTCCAGTTCCTTCTCCACCCAGGGCAGTACCCCGTCGCCGTCGTCGTCGCCGAAGTCCGCCTTGGCCATGCCCACGGGGACCACGCCGAGGGCGAGCGGCACCTCGTGGTTGGCCCAGTTCACCGTGGCGACACGCGTCGGCTTCTCGGAGATGGTCGCCGTCCCGAGGGCGTGCTTGATCGTGAGCGGGAAGGTGCCGGAGGCGGCGGTGTCCTTGCCGCCGCCGTCCTTCTTCCTGTCGTCGTCCCCGGTGGAGGAGGGGCCGCCGCAGGCGGCGAGGGTCGCGAGGGCGGCGGCGACCGTGAGCAGCCGCAGAGGGTGTGAACGCATAGGTGTCAGAACTCCACTGGTCCGGATGGATCAGGTGCCGGTCCTCGCACGCCCGGGTTCCGGGATGGCGTCGTGGAGTCGGTGCACCGCAGGGGCGCAAGCGCTTAGGTAAGGCTTGCCTTGGTACTGTAGGGAATGTCGATCAATGTCGCAATCACCTTCCGGCGGGCGGACGGGCCCCGGAGGATGGCCGGTTCCGGTCGGGCCGCCGGGACCCACGGCAGGCCGTTCCGCCGGGAAGGGCGCAGACTTCCTCAGAGGCGGGTGCGTCCCCGGGAGGGACGGGGACATCCCCCGGCGTGATGCGCGTCATGGGCGTGATGGGCGTGATCGGTGCGACGGACCGAGGTGACCGGTATGACGAAGGACCGCGCCACTTCCCGGACCTCCCCGCGCCATCGCACCTCCCCGCGCCGCCGGACGGCCCCCCGCCACCGGCTGGGCTACGGCTCCGCGGCGGCGGTCTTCGCCGTCGGCATGGCGGGCACCACCCTGCCCACCCCGCTCTACGGCCTCTACCGCGCGGAACTGGGCTTCTCCGAGCTGACCGTGACCCTGGTCTTCGCCAGTTACGCGGCGGGGGTCATCCTCACCCTGCTGCTGCTGGGCGACCACTCCGACCGCGCGGGCCGGCGCCCGGTCCTGCTCGCCGCCCTGCTGTTCGGCGCGGCCAGTGCCGTCTGCTTCCTGCTGGAGAGCGGGCTGCCGCAGCTCTACGCGGGCCGGGTGTTCTCCGGTTTCTCGGCGGGCCTGCTGAGCGGGGCGGGCACGGTCACCGTGCTGGAGCTGGCGGCCCCCGGGCAGCGCTCCCGGGCCGGGTTCGCGGCGACCGCGGCCAATATGGGCGGGCTCGGCTGCGGGCCGCTGCTCGCCGGTTTTCTGGCCGAGTACGCGCCCGCGCCGCTGATCCTGCCCTTCGTCGTCCATCTCGTCCTGCTGGGCGCCGCCTGCGCGGTGGTGCTCCTGCTGCCCGAGACGGTGCCGGAGCCCCGGCCCTGGACGCGCCCGGTCCCCCTGGGGCTCTCGGTCCCGCCGGAGGTGCGGGGCGTCTTCGTACCGGCCGCCGTCGCCGCGTTCGCCGGCTTCTCGCTGATGGGGCTGTTCACCGCCGTCGCGCCGAGCTTTCTCGTGGAGACCCTGGGCGAGCGGAATCTGGCGGTCTGTGGACTGGTCGTATTCGCCGTGTTCCTCGCCTCCACCCTCGGGCAGGCGCTGACGGACCGGGTCCCGGCGGGCACCGCCCTGCCCCTGGGCTGTCTGGTGCTGGTGGCCGGACTGCTGCTGGTCGGCGCCTCGTTGTGGATGGCGTCGCTGGCGCTGCTGATCGGCGGCGGGGTGTGCGGCGGGCTCGGGCAGGGGCTCGCCTTCCGCGCGGGACTGACCGCCGTCGGCGCGGCGGCGCCCGCCGCCCACCGGGCCGCCACCGTCTCCTCGTTCTTCGTCGTCGCCTATCTGGGCATCGCCGTGCCGGTCATCGGGGTGGGGGCGCTGGCCATGGCGCTGGATCTGCGGGACGCGGGCCTGATCTTCACCGGGTGCGCGATCCTGGTCGCCACCGCCACGGGTCTGTGGCTGTGGCGGCGGCGCACGGAGACCGTGGCCGCCCTCCCGGACAACCCCGCCCCCTGACACCCGGTCCGGGGCGCCGGTCTCAGCCCAGCAGCCGTACCGGGGCACCCGCCAGGTACGCCTGGATGTTCTCGACCGCCTGCCCGTAGTACGTCGCGTAGTTGGCCCGCGACACATAGCCGAGGTGCGGCGTCGCCAGCAGTCGCGGCGCGGTCCGCATCGGATGGCCGGCCGGCAGCGGCTCGATGTCGAACACATCGACACCCGCCCCCGCGATGGCGCCGCTGTGCAACGCGGCGAGCAGGGCGTCCTGGTCCACGATCGCGGCCCGGGAGGTGTTGACCAGATAGGCGGTACGCCGCATCAGCGCCAGCTCCCGGGCGCCCACCAGGCCCCGGGTGCGCTCGCCGAGGGCCAGATGGACGGAGACGAAGTCACTCGTCCCCATCAGCTCCTCCAGCGAGCCGGCCCGCGCCACGCCGACCTCGTCGGCCCGCTCCTGGGTCAGGTTGGCGCTCCAGGCGGTCACCTCCATCCCGAAGGCCAGACCGACCCGGGCGACCCGGCCCCCGATCTTCCCGAGGCCCAGCAGACCGAGCCGCCGGCCGTGCAGATCGGCGCCGACCGTGGACTGCCAGGGCCCGCCCTCGCGCAGTGCGGTCGACTCGGCCACGATCCCCCGGGCCAGCCCGAGCAGCAGGGCCCAGGTCAGTTCCACGGGCGGGGTGGACGAGCTGGTGGTGCCGCAGACGGTGACCCCCTGGCGGGCCGCCGCGGCGAAGTCGATCACCGAGTTGCGCATCCCGGAGGCGATCAGCAGCTTCAGCCGGGGCAGCCGTGCGAGGAGGGAGGCCGGGAAGGCGACCCGTTCACGGAGGGTGACGACGATCTCGGCGTCGGCGAGGGCGGCGGCCAGCTCGTCCTCGTCCGTGAAGTGCTGCGGGAAGGAGACCACCTCGACCCGGTCGGCCAGGGGTGACCAGTCGGCGGCGGTGGCCGCGGCGGACTGGAAGTCGTCGAGTACGGCACAGCGGTGGACGGTCATGGCGCGCGGCTCTCCCCTCGTGGGCGGATGCGGTGACCCGGTGCGGCACCGGCCGGACCCGGACACTGGGCAAGGATCATCCCTCCCGGGGCCCGGCGAGGGGCGACCGGGGTGCCCTTGCCCCTGCTTCGGGACCGTCACCGCAGGTCAGCGGCGTTGGCGGGCTGTGGGCGCGGGGGATGGCGGGCGCCTACAGTGGAGAGACGGCCCCGGCGGGCCGAATCCGGGACGGCCCCGGTCGTCCCGCCCCGGCAACCGCACATCCCGTCTTCCCGTCCGCCCGCCCCCGCCCGGCGGCGACCGGGGACCCGGGAGGGACGGAGCGGCCATGGACCCCAAGGCCTTCCTCAGAACGACCCGGCGTCCCCTCCCCCGCCGCCCGGCCCGGGAGCGGCTGGGCGACTGGCACGAGGTGGGGCCGTCGCTCTCCGGCCCCGGCGCGGCGCGCGGGGACCGGCCGCTGCTGCCGCTGGTACGGGAGCAGGCGGGGCGCTGCATGGACTGCGGGGTCCCCTTCTGCCACAGCGGCTGTCCGCTGGGCAATCTCATCCCCGAGTGGAACGCCTACGCCCACGCGGACGACTGGGTACGGGCATCCGAGCGGCTGCACGCGACGAACAACTTCCCCGAGTTCACCGGGCTGCTCTGCCCGGCGCCCTGTGAGCCCTCCTGTGTGCTGGCGCTGGACGACGTACCGGTGACGATCAAGAACATCGAGGCGGCCATCGCCGACCGGGCGTGGGAGCTGGGCTGTGTCCGGCCGCTGCCGCCGGCCCGGCGGAACGGACTGCGGGTCGCGGTGATCGGCTCCGGGCCCGCCGGTCTGGCGGCCGCCCAGCAGCTGACCCGGGCGGGGTACCGGGTCACCGTCTATGAGCGGGACGAGCTGCCGGGCGGGCTGCTCCGCTACGGCATCCCGGACTTCAAGCTGGCCAAGGAGCGGGTCGACCGCAGGCTGGAGCAGATGCGGGCGGAGGGGACGGAGTTCCTGACCTCGCTCGCGGTGGGCCGGGACCTCGACGCGGCGGCGGTACGGGACGGTCATGACGCGGTGATCGTCGCGGTCGGCGCCACCCTCCCCCGGGAGCTGCCCGTACCCGGCCGGGATCTGGCCGGGATCCATCAGGCGATGGCCTATCTGACCCGGTGCAACCGGGGCGGGGCCCCGGACCCGGCCCTGCGGCTGGGTCCCGATCCGCTCAGCGCCGAGGGCAAGGATGTGATCGTCGTGGGCGGCGGCGACACGGCGTCGGACTGTCTCGGCACCGCCCTGCGGCAGCGCGCCGCCTCGGTCACCCAGCTGGACATCAACCCGCTGCCGGACACCCGGCGCGGCCCGGACCAGCCCTGGCCCTCGGCGGTCCGGCTCCATCAGCTGTCGCACGCGCACGAGGAGGCCAGGGCGACCACGGGGAGCGACCCCCGGATGTTCCGGGCCACTACCCTCGGCTTCGAGGACGACGGCCGGGGCGCGGTGGCGGGGCTGCGGCTGGCCGAGGCGGACCCGCTGGACCGCCGCCGGGGCCGGCCCGGGACCGAGCGGGTGCTCCCGGCGCAGCTGGTCCTGCTGGCGCTGGGGTTCTCCGGGCCCGACCCGGGGGACGGGCTGCGGGACCAGCTCGGGCTGGGGGTCGACCCGTCGGGCGCCTTCCGCCGGGATCGCCGCTTCGGTGCGGGGGCGGACGGGGTCTTCGTGGCCGGGGACGCGGGCCGGGGCCAGTCACTGGTGGTCTGGGCCATCGCCGAGGGCCGCTCGGCCGCGGCGGCGGTGGACACCGCGCTGACCGGCGCCACGGCCCTCCCCGCACCGGTCTCCCCGGACGACGGCCCCCTGCGGGCGGCGGGCTGACCCGCTCCGCCGACGCCCCCCGACGGCCGGGTGCCGAAGCCGGTGAAGGGGCCGCCGGTACCCCGGTGCGCGGGCCCGGGAGCGGGTCCGGATGGCTCTTGTTGCACATCATGTGCAGTTACACTGTGTCAGCGAAAACAGTGCGAGGGAGTGGCCATGCCGAACGGGCGGATCGTGCTCGGGATCGAGTCGTCGTGCGACGAGACCGGGGCCGGAATCGTGTCGGACGGGCGGCTGCTGGCCCATGCCGTGGCGTCGAGCATGGACGAGCACGCGCGCTTCGGCGGCGTGGTGCCCGAGATCGCCGCCCGGGCCCATCTGCACTCCTTCACCCCCGTGGTCCAGGAGGCCCTGTCCCAGGCGGGGCTGCGGCTGTCGGACCTCGACGCCGTCGCCGTCACCACCGGCCCGGGTCTGGCGGGAGCGCTCCAGGTGGGGCTGGCGGGGGCGAAGACCCTCGCCTACGCCGCCGGGGTGCCGCTGTACGGGGTGCACCACCTGGCCGGGCATGTCGCGGCCGACACCCTGGAGCACGGCCCGCTGCCCGATCCCTGCATGGTCCTGATCGTCTCCGGCGGGCACACCTCGCTGCTGCTCGTCCGCGATCTGGTGCGGGATCCGATCATCCATCTGGGTGACACGGTGGACGACGCGGCGGGCGAGTGCTTCGACAAGGTGGCCCGGGTCTTCGGGCTGCCGTATCCGGGCGGTCCGGCGATCGACCGGGCCGCCCGGGCGGGGAATCCGTGCGCGGTGGCGTTCCCGCGCCCGCTGACCGGCGCGAAGGACGATCCGTACGCCTTCTCGTTCTCCGGTCTGAAGACCGCCGCCGCGCGGTGGGCCGAGAAGCACCGCATCGCCGGTGCGGAGCTGCCCGTGGCCGACGGGGCCGCCGCGCTCCAGGAGGCCGTCGCCGATGTGCTCACCCGCAAGGCCCTGGCCGCCTGCCGTGCGTACGAGGTGGGAACGCTGGTGGTCGTCGGCGGTGTGGCGGCCAACTCCCGGGTGCGGTCCCTGGCCGAGGAGCGCTGCGCCGCCGCCGGGGTCGAGCTGCGGGTGCCGCCGCTGACCCTCTGCACCGACAATGGCGCCATGATCGCCGCCGTCGGTGATCTGCTGGTCCGCGCGGGTGCCGCCCCCGCCCAGCTCAGCGTCTCGATCGACCCCTCCGCCCCGCTGGAGTACGCCGCGCTGCACCCGGCCGCCGTCCCCGCCCCGGCCCGCGCGGCCTGAGCCCCGCGCGGCCCGGGCCCTCGTACTGCGGCCGGTACGGGTCAGGCGCCGACGTACTCCGCGAGGTGCTCACCCGTGAGGGTGGCGCGGCCGGCGACCAGCTCGGCGGGGGTGCCCTCGAAGACGACGCTGCCACCGTCGTGACCGGCGCCGGGACCGAGGTCGACGATCCAGTCGGCGTGGGCCATCACCGCCTGGTGGTGCTCCACCACGATCACCGACTTGCCGGAGTCGACCAGCCGGTCCAGCAGCCCGAGCAGCTGCTCGACATCGGCGAGGTGCAGACCGGTGGTCGGCTCGTCCAGCACATAGACCCCGCCCTTGTCGGCCATATGGGTGGCCAGCTTGAGCCGCTGCCGCTCGCCGCCGGAGAGCGTGGTGAGGGGCTGCCCGAGGGTGAGATAGCCCAGGCCGACATCGGCGAGCCGGACCAGGATCCGGTGGGCGGCCGGGGTGTGCGCCTCACCGGAGCCGAAGAACTCCTCGGCCTCGGCGACCGACATCGCCAGCACCTCGCTGATGTCCCGCCCGCCGAGGTGGTACTCCAGTACCGACGCCTGGTAGCGCTTCCCCTCGCACTCCTCGCAGGGGGTGGCGACACCGGCCATCACCGCAAGGTCGGTGTAGATCACACCGACACCGTTGCACTGGGGGCAGGCCCCCTCGGAGTTGGCGCTGAACAGCGCCGGCTTGACGCCGTTGACCTTGGCGAACGCCTTGCGGATCGGTTCGAGGAGCCCGGTGTAGGTCGCCGGGTTGCTCCGCCGTGAGCCGCGGATCGGGCTCTGGTCGACGGAGATGACCCCCTCGTCGGCCGGGACCGAGGTGTGGACCAGCGAACTCTTGCCGGAGCCCGCGACACCGGTGATCACGGTCAGCACCCCGAGCGGGATGTCGACATCGACCTCGCGCAGATTGTTGGCGGTCGCCCCGCGGATCTCCAGCGCGCCGGTGGGCTTCCGTACGGTCTCCTTGACGGCGGCCCGGTCGTCCAGATGGCGGCCCGTGACGGTGTCACCGGCCCGCAGTCCGTCGACGGAGCCCTCGAAGCAGACGGTGCCGCCCTCCGTACCGGCCCCGGGACCGAGGTCCACGACATGGTCGGCGATGGCGATGACCTCGGGCTTGTGCTCCACGACCAGGACGGTGTTGCCCTTGTCCCGCAGCCTCAGGAGGAGATCGTTCATCCGCTGGATGTCATGCGGGTGGAGGCCCGTGGTGGGCTCGTCGAAGACATAGGTGACATCGGTGAGGCTGGAGCCGAGATGGCGGACCATCTTCACCCGCTGGGCCTCACCGCCCGACAGGGTGCCCGAGGGCCGGTCGAGCGCCAGATAGCCGAGGCCGATCTCCACAAAGGAGTCCAGGGTCTCCCCCAGCGCGGTGAGCAGCGGCGCGACCGACGGCTCGTCGAGTCCGCGCACCCACTCGGCCAGATCGCTGATCTGCATCGCACAGGCGTCGGCGATGTTGATCCCCTGGATCCGTGACGACCGGGGCGCCTCGCCGAGCCGGGTGCCGTCGCACTCGGGGCAGACGGTGAAGGTGACCGCACGCTCCACGAAGGCACGGATATGCGGCTGCATCGCCTCGCGGTCCTTGGCGAGGAACGACTTCTGGATCTTGGGGATCAGGCCCTCGTAGGTGAGGTTCACCCCCTCGACCTTCACCTTGGTCGGCTCCCGGTAGAGGAAGTCCTGCATCTCCTTCTTGGTGAACCGGCGGATCGGCTTGTCCGGGTCGAGGAAGCCCGACTCGGCGTAGAGCCGCACGGTCCACCAGCTGTCGGACTTCCAGCCGGGGATGGTGAACGCGCCCTCGGAGATCGACTTGGTGTCGTCGTAGAGCTGGGTGAGATCGATGTCGGAGACCGAGCCCCGGCCCTCGCAGCGCGGACACATGCCGCCGGTGCGGGAGAAGGTCTGCTTCACGGTCTTCCGGTCACCCCGCTCGACGGTGATCGCACCGCTGGCACGGACCGAGGGGACATTGAAGGCGAACGCACCGGGCGGGCCGATGTGCGGCGCTCCGAGCCGGCTGAAGAGGATCCGCAGCATCGCGTTGGCGTCGGTGGCGGTGCCGACGGTGGAGCGCGGGTCGGCGCCCAGACGCTGCTGGTCCACGATGATCGCGGTGGTCAGCCCGTCCAGCACATCGA
Source organism: Streptomyces sp. NPDC000594 (assembly GCF_040299965.1). Taxonomy (NCBI): domain Bacteria; kingdom Bacillati; phylum Actinomycetota; class Actinomycetes; order Kitasatosporales; family Streptomycetaceae; genus Streptomyces; species Streptomyces sp. NPDC000594. The sequence continues at coordinate 293,167 of NZ_JBEPCY010000007.1, forward strand.
CCTCGGGCCGGGCCGGGGTCGGCATGAAACCCTGGACGAAGGTGCTGTACGTCTCGTTGATCAGCCGCCGGGACTCGGCGGCGATCGTGTCGAAGACCAGCGAGCTCTTGCCCGAGCCGGAGACTCCGGTGAACACCGTCAGACGGCGCTTGGGGATCTCGATGCTGATGTCCTTGAGGTTGTTCTCGCGGGCGCCGTGCACACGGATCACCGCATGGCTGTCGGCGGCGTGCGGCAGGGACGACCGTGTGTCCGTCTTCCTGGCCTTGCTCATGGTGTCTCCATCTGTCGGCTCACGGTCGGTCGGGCCGGGCACCCGCTCCGGCGGCGGCGAACAAGTATCGCAATTCCGCCTATGCCGACAAAATTCCACCGGTCCGGGCCGCGCCGTCGTCTTCCGTCACCCTAGGCGCACCCCGGTGACCAGGACTTCTCCATTCCTGACCGTCCCGACCGTCCTGACCGTCCCGCCCATTCCCGCAGGGGGCGGGTCAGACCTCCGCGCCGCCCCGGCGGTAGCCATGGGCCACGACCCGCAGCGCCGACGCACGGTAGTGGTCCACCTCCGGCACCGTGGTCGCCAGACCGCTGACATAGCGGTTGTACATACAGAACGACGCGGCGATCAGCACCGTGTCATGGATCTCGGTGTCCCCCGCGCCCGCCGCGCGGGCCGCCGCCAGGGTCTCCTCCGCCACCGGCGCCGCCGCGGACCGCACCTCGGCGGCGATCCGCAGCAGGGCCCGCAGCAAGGGGGTGATCGGCGCGGTGTCGGGGTCGGCGAGGACCGAGGCGACCAGGGTCTCGCCGCCCGGGAGCTGGGCCGCCGCGAAGGCTCCGTGCGAGCCGGCGCAGAACGGTGTGGCGTTGAGCTGCGAGACATAGGCGGCGATCAGCTCCCGATCCCCGCGACTGATCGGGGAGGGGCCCCGCAGCAGCACATCGGCGAGATGCCCCAGCGGCTCCGCCGTGTCCGGTCGGTGCGCCATCAGCCCGCTGATGCCGGGCAGGTCGTTGTCGAGGGCGATATGGGCCACGCGTACTCCTGTTCCAGGGTGGACGGGGGACGGCGCCATCGTCCGCCCGCCCCGTACCGCGACCCAACTCCCACCGTGCTCAGTCGTCACGCGATCCCGGGGGTATCATCGAGGAAGTTTTTGAACCCGTTCAAAAACATTCGCAGAAGGGGGACGCATTCACCATGCCCGCATCCACCGCACCGGGACGGGACGCCACACCCGCCACCCTGCTGGGCCCCACCGCGCTCGTCCTCGGCACCCTCGCCCTCTGCACGACCTGGCTGCCCCTGCTGATGGAAGATCTCGTGTGGCTATGGGCCCCGTTCCCCTTCATCATGCTCGCCGGGGCGTTCTCCGTCACCGCCGGAGCGGCGGGCATCCACTACGCCCGCCGGGGCGAGTGCCGGCTCTGGGACTCCGTGGTGGGCACCGTCTTCGGGGCGGCGGGATTCGCCGGCTGCCTCACCCTGGTCATGGCGATGTTCAGCGGCTGACCGCCCACACCCGACCGGCCCACCCTGTGCGGGTACTCAGTTCATCACGTGAGTAGCTGTGCGGATGTTGTCGATTCCCCATGGAGGAAGGGTGGACACTCATGGACGGGGCAGCCGCTTCACCGCGCGCCGTCCCGGATCCGCCTTACCACATCGTCTTCCGGAGGTATGTCATGCGACTCTTAGGACAAGCGGCCACCGCACTCACCCTCGCGGGTCTCACCCTCGTCGGATCGGCGGGAGCGGCCTGGGCCTCCTGCGGCCAGGTGGACAAGCCCCTCCCGGCCGCCGGATGTTCCACCCCCTGGGGAAGCGGAACCGAATCGGCCGCCGACTCGGACGCCGCGCCGCTGAAGAACATCAGGACCGGTACGCACGCCTGCTTCGACCGGGTGGTCTTCGACATCACCGAGGCCACCGGCAGGACCGGTTACCACGTCGGCTATGTCGACGCCTTCCACCAGGACGGTACCGGCGACCACATCCCCGTCAAGGGCGGTGCCATTCTCCAGATCTTTGTCAACGCCCCCAGTTACGACACGGCCACCGGACGGCCGGTCTATCCCGGAGTCGGCGGCCGGACCCTGCCCGGGGTGAACATATCCGGCTACCGGACCTTCAAGGACACCAAGTTCGGCGCGAGCTTCGAAGGACAGACCCAGGTGGCCCTGGGGCTGCGCGCCAAACTGCCCTTCCGGGTGCTCCAGACCGCCGACCAGGTGATCGTGGACGTGGCCCACAGCTGGTAGCCATCGCATGCGCCACAGCGGCGGACGGGCCGTCCGGGGCACTCCCGGCGGCCCGTTCGCCCGCGAGCGGCACCGCCGCTCCGGGACGGGGCACAGCACCCCTGGCCCGCCCTTGACGCTCCCCGCGCAGGGCTGATTGGCTGCTCACATGAGGACGCAGCGTCGGCTGTCCACCGCCGAGGAGCGACGGCAGACCGTGCTGCGCACCGCCATCGGGGCCTTCGCGGCCAAGGGGTACTTCGGCACCACCACCACCGAGGTGGCCAAGGCGGCGGGTATCTCACAGGCCTATGTCTACCGGCTCTTCCCCACCAAGGAAGCGCTGTTCGTCGCCGTCGTGGAGCACTGTTTCGTCCGGGTGCGCGCCTCGCTGGAGGAGGGCGCGGCACGGGCCACGAGCAGTGAGCCGTCGGCGGTCCTCGCCTCGATGGGCGATCACTACGCCAAGCTGATCAGCGACAACTCCCTGATGCTGGTCCAGTTGCACGCCCAGGCCGCCGCCGTGTCCGAGCCCGCGGTCCGGGAGACCGTACGGGCCGGGTACGCGCGCACCGTCGAGTATGTACGGGGGGTGTCGGGCGCCCCGGACGCGGAGGTGCAGCAGTTCTTCGCCGTCGGCATGCTCTGCCATCTCATCGTCTCCATCGACGCCGGGTCGGTGGACGCGCCCTGGACCCGTACCCTCGCGGCGGGCATCACCCACTACTGAGCCCACCGGGGACACCCGCCACGGGCAGTTGAGCAATCGACCACACACCCCACCGGGGGATGAAGGGACCCAGCGTGACGGACGACCACAGCGGCCACCAGGACGACACGGCCGGCGGGAACGGCACAGTCGGCGGGAAGGGCGGGGGCCGCGACGGTACCGACGCCGCGACCGTGTTCGACGCCCTGGGCGCGGAGTACGAGCGGGCCTTCGGTGAACTGCCCGCCCATCACGCGTCGCTGGACCGGCTGCTGGCCGGACTGCCGCCCGGCAGCCGGATCCTGGATGTGGGCAGCGGGACGGGCCGGCCGGCCGCCGCACGGCTGAGCGGGGCGGGCCATACCGTACTCGGCGTCGACGCCTCCCCGGTGATGGTGGATCTCGCGACCCGCCAGGTGCCCGGTGCGACCTTCCGTCATGTGGACATCCGCGAACTGCCCCTGGAGGAAGGGGAATTCGACGCCGTCTGTGTGTACTTCTCCCTCCTCCAGATGGACCGGACGGAGCAGGCGGCGCTGCTGCGGCGGCTCGCTCTGGCGCTGCGGCCCGGAGGGTATCTGGCGGTCGCCACCATCCCTCTGGACGTCGAGGGCCTGGAGGTGGACTTCATGGGGCAGCCGGTGCGGCTGACCAGCTTCGGGGCGGAGGAGTTCACCGCCCTGATCGAGGAGTCCGGGCTGACCGTGGAGTGGCGGCAGAGCGATGTGTTCGTCCCGGACCACCCCGAGGCGACTCCCGAGCCGCAGCTGTTCCTGCACGCGCGACGACCCGGCGGAAGGGTTCCCGCCGGGCCGTCCTGAGCCGGAGCCGTCCGGCGACCGCCCCCGGGGCGGCGGTCAGGCGATGTCGTCGGCGACGATCTCCGCCACCCGGGCCGGGGGGATCCGGGTGGTGTCGATGACCCTGGCCTCCTGACGGAGCCAGGGCAGGGCCTCCTCATAGGCGGCCAGATGGTCGAGGCGCCACTGCCGGGCCCCGGCGCTCTCCTCCTTGGTGTCGGTCTCGATCCGGTGCACCAGGGTGTCGCGGTCGGTGTGGAGCAGGACATGGTGGACGGGGACACCGGCCGCGGCCAGGCCGGCATGGATCTCCTGCCAGTACTCCCGCCGGAGCACGGTCTGGGTGACGACCAGGGTGCCGCCGACCTCGTCGAGGACCTGCCGGGCCGTCTCCACCACCAGTCCACGCCAGGCGCGGAAGTCCTGGAAGTCCCGCTCGGGGACCCCCAGTACATGCCAGAGCATCTCGCCGACCTTCTCCGTGTCGAGAACTCTGGAACCGCTGATACGGGAGACCAGCTCCTGCGCGGTGGTCGTTTTACCGGCGCCGAATGTTCCGTTCAACCAGACGATCATCCGGCAACCCTACCCAGGGCCACGCCGACCGGACGGCCCTGAAAGGTCTTCAGGCCACCACGGCCTCTTCGACCAGCAGTTTCACCCCGGCCACGATGGACTCGGCGTCGATGCCCGCATGCTGGAGCTGCTGGGCGGGGGTGGCCGACGAGGGCATGTTCCGTACGGCGAGACGGATCAGCCTCGGCACCGGGCGGCCGTCGGCGAAGGCGGCGGCGACCGCGTCCCCGAGACCGCCCTCGGGCCGGTGGTCCTCCACCGTCATCAGACACCCGGTGGCGTCCGCCGCCTCCTGGAGGGTCTCCAGGTCGACGGGCTTCACCGAGTAGAGGTCGATCACCCGCACCGGGATGGACGCGGCGGCCAGCAGATCGGCGGCGCGCAGCGCCTCGTGCACGGTGATCCCGGCCGCGACGAGGGTGATCCGGTCCGCCGCGCTCGCCCGCAGCACCCGGGAGCCGCCCACCGGGAAGTCCTCGTCCGGGCCGTACAGGACGGGGGTGGCGCCCCGGCTGGTGCGCAGATAGCCGATACCGGGCAGCCGGGCCATCTTGGGGACCAGCCGTGCGGTCTGGTTGGCGTCACAGGGGTAGAGGACGGTGGAGCCGTGCACGGCGCGCATCATGGCGAGGTCCTCCAGGCCCATCTGGGAGGGCCCGTCCTCGCCGATGGAGACCCCCGCGTGGGAGCCGCAGAGCTGGATCCCGGTGCCGCTGACGGCGGCCATGCGGATGAAGTCGTGCGCCCGGGTGAGGAAGGCGGCGAAGGTCGCGGCGAAGGGGAGATAGCCCCGGGCCCGCATGCCGACGGCGGCGGCGACGAGCTGCTGTTCGGCGATGTACACCTCGAAGTAGCGGTCGGGGTGGGCGCGTGCGAACGCCTCGGTCCGGGTGGAGTTGCCGACCTCGCCGTCGAGGGCGACCACATCGCGGCGTTCCGAGCCGAGGGCGGCGAGCGCGGCCCCGAAGGCGTCCCGGGTGGCGACCCGCTCGCCGATCCGGTAGCGGGGCGGCTCGACCGGTCCGGCCTCGTCGGCGGGGGGCGCGGTCAGCACGGCGTCGGGCGGCTGGGCGACCTTGACCCGGAGGGAGCGGACTCCGCCCAGTTCCTCGACGGCCCGCTCGGGATGGGGCAGCGGCACGCCGTGGAAGCCCTCCTTGTCCTCCACCTCGGCGACCCCCCGGCCCTTGTGGGTCCGGGCGAGGATCACCAGGGGCCGGCCGTGGGCGGCGGCGGCCCGCCGGTAGGCGGCGTCGATGGCGGCGATGTCATGGCCGTCGATCTCGACGGTGTACCAGCCGAAGGCGCCGAAGCGCGCGGCGTAGGCGTCGAGGTCCCAGCCCTCCCGGGTGGGGCCGCGCTGGCCGAGGCGGTTCACGTCCACGATCAGGGTGAGGTTGTCGAGCCGTTCGTACCCGGCGTGCTCGGCGGCCTCCCAGATGGATCCCTCGGCCATCTCGCTGTCCCCGCAGAGCACCCAGACGCGGTACGGAAGGTGGTCGAGGCGCTTTCCGGCGAGCGCCATGCCGACACCGACGGGCAGCCCCTGGCCCAGGGAGCCGGTGGCGACGTCCACCCAGGGCAGCCGGGGGGTGGGGTGCCCTTCCAGCGGGCTGCCGTCATGGCGGAAGGTGAGCAGCTCCGCCTCGTCGATCACACCCGCCGCCCGGTAGAGGGCGTACAGCAGGGGTGAGGCATGACCCTTGGAGAGGATCAGCCGGTCATTGCCGGGATGGTCGGGCAGGTCGAAGTCATAGCGCAGATGGCGGGCGAGCAGGACCGCGCCGAGGTCGGCCGCGGACATGGAGGAGGTGGGGTGGCCGGATCCGGCCGCCTCGGCCGCGCGGACCGCGTCCACCCGAAGCTGCTGGCCCAGCTCCGCCAGCATCGCCCGGTCCGCCTGGTCCAGCCCGTGTCCCTTGGCCGTCCCGTCCGCCCCGTCCGCCCCGTCCGTCGTGTTCGCCCTGTGGGTCTCGTCCATCTCGCTCCTCCTCGCTGACGGTGCCGCCGGGCGGGCGCGGGGCACGACCGCGTGCCCCGGGCGCACGGAACACCCGGGGGCTCCTCGCGGGACACCGGGGGCTCCTCGCGGGCGCCCTCCGGGTGCCCCCGCTCCCCCGCCGCAAACCCCGTCCGGGGCCGGGCCGGGCAGCGAAGAGGGTCACGGGCGGTCACTCCGTGTGTACGGATCACCCCTCGTGGGTACGGGAGGAGCCGCGCTCGTCGATCACCGGGGTCGCTCCCGGGACGACGACCCGGCGGCGGCGGGCGACGCTCGCGAAGACCACCGTGCCCAGCAGTCCGACCGCCATGAGGATCAGTCCGATCACATCGAGGTTGGCCCCTTCCACCTCCCAGTCGGTCGCGAACGTCAGGATCGCGCCGACGCCGATCAGGATGATGCAGCCTCCCAGACCCATCGTCTCCACCTTCCTGTGGTTGTGGGTTCTTCCGTGGACGCGCCTACCCGGGCCCCGCCGGACCATACGGCCGGTTCCCGGACCCCGGGGCCTCGGCCCGCCGGTCGGGGCCGTGACCTGCGGCGCCCGGCGGCGGGCGGTGCCGCGACGGGACATAGGCTGGAGCGGCGGACCGTCCTCGGCCCGCCGGTCGGGGCCTCGCCCGGTCGTGGCCCCTCGTACTGGAGCAGCACCATGGCCCCGCTCACCTACGGCGACATCACGACGGCCGCCGACCGGATCTCGGGCCGGATCCGTCCGGTCACCCTGGCCCCGCTGGACATCGACGTCCTGCGGCCGGCGCCCGGCACCGGATCCGTCGCCGGACCGGGCGTCGGCGAGGGAGCCCAGGAGCCGTACCGGCTGCACGCGGCGCTGGAGTTCCTCCAGCACACGGGCTCCTTCAAGGCGCGGGGCGCGGCGAACTTCGTCCGCGCCCACCGGGACGCCGGGACCCTGCCGGAAGCCGGAGTGGCCATCGCCTCCGGTGGCAACGCCGGTCTCGCCTGCGCCTGGGCGGCCCGCCTGCACGGGGCACGGGCCACCGTCTTCCTGCCGGGGACCGCCCCGGAGGTGAAACGGGCCGGGCTCCTCCGCTACGGGGCCGATGTCCGGCTGGTCGGTACGGAGTACGCCGAGGCGCTCGCCGCCTGTGAGGAGTTCACCGCCCGGACCGGGGCGCTGGCCTCGCACGCCTATGACCACCCGCTGATCGCCGCCGGGGCCGGAACCCTCCTGGAGGAGATCCACCGGCGCCTCCCCGACCTGGACACCGTGATCGTCGCGGTCGGCGGCGGCGGGCTCTTCGCCGGGGTCGCCACCGCCGCGCGGCACCATGGCGTCCGTACCGTCGCCGTCGAGCCGGAGGGCTGTCGTGCCCTGAACGCGGCGGTCGAGGCGGGCCGCCCCGTCGATGTCACCGTCCGGTCGGTCGCCTCCGACTCCCTCGGGGCCCGAAGGGTCTCCGCCATGGCGCTGGAGGCGGCCCTGCGGGACGGTGTCCGCTCGGTACTGGTCCCCGACGAGGAGATCGTCCGCGCCCGCCGGGGCCTCTGGGAGGAGTACCGCATCGCCGTGGAGCACGGCGCCGCGACCGCGCTCGCCGCGCTGACCGGCCCGGACCCCGCCTACCGGCCGGGCCCCGGCGAGCGGGTGTGTGTCGTCCTGTGCGGCTCCAACACCGGTCTCGGGAGCCTGGAACAGCCCGCGGGCCAGCAGCTCTGATCCGCGTCAGGGCGCAGGGCGCCGGGTCCTGAGCCCGCCCCCGTACGGCTCAGGACCCGGAGCGTGTCGCGCCCCCGGGGCGCGGTCAGGGGCGGATCCCCGGCGGGAGGATCATCGCCCGCAGCGGGGCGAGCAGTCGGTTGGCCTTCGCCACCCCTTCGAAGGTGCCGAGGTGGTACGACTGCTCCTCCACCGCCTTCACCGGCTCCCCCTCACAGCGGTCGCTGAAGAACACCACGGCGTGGTACGGGCGGTTGCGCCGCGACTGCCACACCATGCCCTGCGCGGCCGGCGCGTACCGCCGGATCTCCTGCGCCCAGTAGCGGGTGGCGCCGTACCGGTCGCTCTCGCCCTCCAGCAGCCAGGCGTCCTGGAACACGGCGGCGAGGTCGGCCTGGGAGACCAGCCGTACCAGCTTCAGATCCTCGGTGACCCGCAGCCGGGTCAGGGAGCGCTGGACGGCGGAGACCCAGGGCACCACCCGTGTCCCGGCGGCCGAGTAGGGGACATCGCGCAGCAGGGTCTCGGCGAGCGCGGTGAGCGGTTCCGGGGCGGCGTACAGAAAGCGGTACGCGTCGTCGGCGGTGCCGTCGAACCGGCCGCCGTCGAAGTACCGGTGGGAGAGGACCGGATTGAACCCCGCCGCCGGACACCCGGTGGGGTGGCAGCGCCACAGCCCGCTCCCGGCCGGCAGATCGGTCAGCACGGGCTCCATCGGCACCCGGGGCGGGACATGGGTCACCATGCGAACTCCCCCTGGTCCGTGAGGGCGCGGGCGGCGGCGGACAGGGCCTCGTCCGGGGCCCGGCCGATGAGGTCGGCGGGGATCCCGGCCAGCAGGATGTTCTCCCCCAGCCACCAGCCGGCCGCCCCCCAGGGGTCCTGGTCGGCGAGGAGCATCCGGTTGATCTTCGTGACCAGGTAGCGGGGTGCTCCGGTGCCCGGGTCGAACTGGAAGTCCGGATACCGTGCCCGTCCGTCCGGATCGGTCAATCGGATCAGCCCGGCCCCGGCCGGGTCGGCCGCCGTGGCCGTGTCGAGCCGGTCCGGTCCCCGCGCGGGGGCGGCCAGCAGGACCTGCTGGATCTCACGGAAGAGGGCCGCGCTCTCCGGGGCGAGGACGGGCCACTCGACCGAGTCCAGCAGCCGGACCAGCGCGGTCAGTTCGTCCTCGTCCGGCAGGACCCTGTCCGCCACGCCCGGAACCCGGAACTGCTCCAGCAGCCTGCTCAGTTCGCTGCCCGGCGGGAGGGGGCGCAGGCTCACCCGTACCCGGCGGAGCGCGGTCCGTACGGCGCGCGGATCGCCACCCGCCGCCCGGACCCCGAGCACCGCCCGGTGGTAGCGGGTGAACTGGTCGGCGGTGAGGGACGCGTGGATCTCGGGCTGATGTGCCCGCAGCAGTCCGAGGAGCTCATCGGTGCTCATGTCGGTCCTTCGGTGGTCCGGTCCCGAGGGGAGGGGATCGCCCCCGGCCGGCCCTGGGCACGGTGGCCCGGGCCGGCGCGGGGTGGGCGGGCCCGGCCCCCGTGTCGTCGCCCGGGGCCCGCCTCCTCCATCATCGGCACACCGGGCGGGACCGGAAGGGCGAAGGGCCGCCGGACCGGAAGGCGACCGGAAGACATCCGTGAACGGACCCGGTTCCAGCGCCCCTTGGCCACCGGGGGACACCGGAGCACCGGAGAGGGCCGGAGGGAACGGGCGGCGCCGGAGCCGGGCCGGGGCTCCGGCGGACGCGGATCCGCCACGGGTTCCGAAACCTCCCGCCCGCGACCGGAGGACATGTGATGCTGGACGGGCCGATCGCCCGGGAGCGGTATCACCCCGCGATCCGTGCGTCCGGTGTCATCGCCGAACAGGTCGGCACCCGGGGAGGAATGTGTGGAGAAGGCCATGCCGGAGGAGCCCGGGGACGGCGCACGGTCCGGTCCCGGCAGGGGATCACGTGCGGTGCGGCCCGCGCCGGACCACCTCCGTTCCCATGTCATCAGCTACACCGGGTACGAGGGGCAGGCGACCACCCGGCTGCATGTCCCCTCGGCCTCCGTCTCCCTCTGTCTGGCGTGGGAGGAACCGATCCTGCTCACCCCCTTCCGGGCGCGCCCGGCGCAGGGCGGCGACTGGCTGTCGGTGGTGGTCGGCTCCCGTACCCGCGCGGCGCTCAGCGAGACCCGCCGGCAGGGCATGGGCATCGTGGTGGACCTCACACCGCTGGGCGCCTTCGCCCTGCTGCGGACGCCGCTGCGGCACCTCGCCCAGGAGATGACCGCGACGGACGAGGTGATCGGCGCCGGCTGGAGCGAGCGGGTGACCGAGCGCCTGGCCACCGCCACGGACTGGGCGACCCGGTGGGAGGTGCTGGACCGGGCGATCGAGGACCGCTGTCTGACGGCACCCCGGCCGTCCCCGGTGGTCCTGGAGGCATGGAGCCTGCTGCGCGCCTCACGGGGCAGGACCCGGGTGGAGGAGCTGGCCCGCGCGACCGGGTGCGGCCGCCGGCGTCTGGAGGTCCTCTTCGGCGAGCAGATCGGTCTCCCGCCGAAGAGCGTGGCCCGGATACTGCGCTTCCAGCACGCCCTCGCCCATGGCCCGGCCCATGGCATGACCTGGGCCGAGACCGCCGCCCGCTGCGGCTATCACGACCAGGCCCATCTCAGCCGTGACTTCCGTGACCTCACCGGGCTCACCCCCACCGGGTCGCACACCCTGCTCACCGGCAGTCCGGTCATGGAGCGGACCCCGGTCGACGGGCGCATCAGCGCGCTCTCCGTCGCCCCGTCCGGCCCAGCGGCCCCCTGGGTGGCGCCGACCGGGCCGGTGCGGACGTGATAGCGGGGAGTGCGCATTCGTACAAGACTCCGCCAGGTCTCTTTGGCAGCCTGTTCGTCATACGGCGACAGCACCACCGGGCCCCAGCGGCCCGGACCGGGACCGGAGCCGTTACCGAGTGTTCGGTCTCGTAACGGATCGGGGTCCGGTACGGGACCGAACGCTCGCGGTTCCGGCGCGGAGTCGACACGACGGGAGCCCGCGCCGGAAGCGGGGGTCGCGGCCCGAGCCTCATCTCTCGGGGCTCGGGCCGTGGCCGCCCGACACTCCTCCCGCTCAGCCCGGCACTCCTCCCGCTCAGCCCGGCGCTCCGCCGGTCACGGCGGTACCGCGCCGTGCCCCGGCCGGGTGACGGGATGCGAGGATGGCCCGTATGGACATCCCGCGCAGGAACAACGTCAGGGTCATCGGTGACCCGGAGGGGCCTGCGGTGGTGCTGGCCCACGGCTTCGGCTGTGACCAGAACCTGTGGCGGCTGACCGCGCCGGCCCTGGCGGAGCGCCACCGGGTGGTGCTCTTCGACTATGTGGGCTGCGGCCGTTCCGACCTGGGGGCGTGGGACGAGGAGCGCTACTCCCGCCTCGACGGCTACGCCACCGATGTGGTGGAGGTCTGCGAGGCGCTGGACCTGCGGGACGCGGTGTTCGTGGGCCACTCCGTCAGCGCCATGGTCGGGGTGCTCGCCGCCCGTGCGGCACGGGAGCGGATACGCGCGCTGGTGATGGTGGCGCCCTCGCCGCGCTATCTGGACGACGAGGGCTATCGCGGTGGCTTCGGCGCCGGGGACATCGAGGAGCTGCTGGAGTCGCTGGACTCCAACTTCCTCGGCTGGTCCTCCGCGATGGCGCCGGTGATCATGGGCAATCCGGACCGGCCGGAGCTGGGCACGGAGCTGGCCGACAGCTTCTGCGCGACCGATCCCGACATCGCCCGGGTCTTCGCCCGCACCACCTTCCTGAGCGACTCCCGCGCGGATCTCCCGGGGGTCACGGTGCCCACCCTGATCCTGGAGTGCGTCCAGGATGTCATCGCGCCCCGCGAGGTCGGCGCCTATGTCCATGCGGCCGTCCCCGGATCCCGGCTGGTCACGCTGGACGCCACCGGTCACTGCCCGCAGCTCAGCGCCCCCGAGGCCACCTCGGCGGCGATTCTCGGCTTCCTCCAGGATCTTGGGTGATGTCCCGCACCGAGGAGGCCGGCGGCGATCCCGGCGCCGAGCACGACGGCTCGACCGGCGCCCGGTTCACGGCGCTGCTGGAGGACGACGCCGAGGATCTCTACGACGCGGCGCCCTGCGGATTTCTGTCCACCCTGATGGACGGCACCATCGCCAAGATCAACACCACGCTGCTCGACTGGCTCGGGCTCCGGCGGCAGGACGTGGTGGGCCGGATGCTCTTCACCGATCTGCTCACCGTCGGCGGCAAGCTGTACCACGAGACACACTTCGCCCCGCTGCTGCGGATGCGGGGCGAGATCAGCGGAATCGCGCTGGAGCTGCGGACCTCGGCGGGCGAGCGGCTGCCGGTGCTGGTCTCCTCCGTCCTCAAGCACAGCGGGGACGGGGAACCGCTCCTCGCGCGCACCACCGTCTTCGACGCCTCCGACCGGCGGGCGTACGAGGAGGAGCTGCTCCGCCGTCAGCAGGCGGCGGACCGGGCACGCGAGGAGGCGGAGGCCGACCGGCGGCAGGCGGAGGCCGACCGGGCCCGGCTGACCGACGCGCTCGCGGTGCTCCAGCGCAGTCTGCTGCCGGATGTGCTGCCGGCCGTCCCGGGGCTGGAGACCGCCACGTACTACCACACGGCGTCGCCGGTGCAGGTCGGCGGGGACTTCTACGATCTCTTCGCCCTCGACGGCTCGCGCTGGGCCTTCTTCCTCGGCGATGTGTGCGGCAAGGGGCCGCAGGCCGCCGCCTTCACCTCGCTGACCCGGTACACCCTGCGTGCGGCGGTGCTCCACGACCCCGATCCGGTGGCCGCGCTGACCACCCTGAACACGGTGCTCCACGAGCACGGCGCGGGGACGGAACCCCGGTACTGCACCGTCGTCTTCGGGGTGCTGGAGCCGGATCCGGCGACCGGTCGGGTCACCGTCCGGCTGGCCTCCGGAGGGCACCCTCCGGCGCTGGTGCTCCGGGCCGACGGCGGCGCGGAGTATCTGCGGACGCCCGGGGGCATGCTGGTCGGCATCCTGCCCGAGGCCCGCTTCGTCACGGCGGAGGTCACCCTGGAGCCCGGTGACACCCTGCTGCTGTACACCGACGGGCTCACCGAGGCACGGACCGGACCCGAGCGGAGACTGTACGGGGAAGAGGCCCTGCACGCCTTCGCGACGGCCCGCGCCCCCGCCCCTCCCGCGACCCTGATCGCGGCCCTGACCGGTCTCCTCGACTCCTTCGGCACCGGTCTGGACGACGACACCGCCCTCCTGGCACTGGGGCCGCCCGCCCGGTGAGGCGCGGAGCGCGCCGGGACCGGCACCCCGCCCCGCCCGGCCCCGCTCCGGAACGGGGCCGGAGCGCGGGCACGGGTCAGCGGGGGTCAGCGGGTCAGATGCCGAACTCCGTCGGGGAGAGGTTGAGCGCCGCGCAGACCTCGCGCAGGACCTGCTCCTCGGCCGGCTGGATGTAGCCGTCCGCGCCAGCGATGACAATGCCCGTCTGCACGACCGCACGCGCCTCCGACGCCTTCTTCGCGGCCTTGGCGACCTCCTGGAGCGCCTCGGAACGGCCCCGGGCGTAGTCGGTCAGCATCAGGTCGACATGCTTGTTGAAACGGCTCCGCAGCTGGTCCGCCGGGAAGTTCTGGAGGACATGGTTGGAGAGGATGAGCGACTCCACATGCTGCCGCTCGGCCTGGTCGACATGGCCGTCGGCGGCCGCCACCAGCGCACAGGTCGCCATGCTCGCGTCGCGGAAGGCACCGCTCTTCAGCTCGTTCTTGAGGGAGTCGAGCTGGGTCTTCAGCAGACCGACGAGCTGCGCCTTGTTGGCCCCGCCCGAGGAGCTGCCGCCGTGCCCACCGTGCCCGCCGTGCGCTCCCGGTGCGCCATGGCCACCGTGCCCGCCGGGCGCACCGTGTCCCCCCGGGCGGGACGACCCCGACCCCTGGGCCTGCTGCTGGATCGCCTTGGCCGCCTGGTCCTTGATTCGGTCCCACATCGCCACTGGAGTGCCACCTCGGATTTGCGTGTCGTTCGTCGCCGGACGCGTGAGAATACGCGTCGACCGTGCAACGCGTATGGTCTCCCCGGAGTTCCACCGGGATCAAGTCCCGGCCACTCACTCCCCGTACCGGACACCCCCCACCGGGATGAGTACGCGCACTCAGGCGGGCCCCCGGCCGCCGCGGCCAGCATGGGAGGCACCACCAGCCGCCCACTCCCCGAGGCCCTCATGCTCAGCCGTATCGCCGCCACCGTCGTCCCCGTCCTCGGCCGTCTCACCGTCAGCAGTGACGAGGGGACACCCCCCGGGCCGGGCACGATCGTCGTCGCCAACCACACCTCCCTCGCCGACCCCGGGGTGGTCCTCGCCGCGCTGCGGAGCCTGGGGATCGAGCCGGCCGTCCTGGCCGCGGCCGGGCTGTGGCGGATCCCCGTCCTGGGGAGCCTGCTCGAACGGGACGGCCACATACCGGTCCGCCGGGGCACCGAGCGGGCCGCGGAGGCACTGGACGCCGCCGCCGCCGTGCTCCGGGCGGGCCGCCCCGTCCTGGTCTACGGGGAGGGCGGCATCCCCGACCGCCGGGACGCCGCCGAGGCCGCGCCCGAGGCCTTCCGTACCGGACCCGCCCGGCTGGCAGCGGCCACCGGCGCGCGGGTGGTGCCCCTCGGACAGGCGGGCGCCCGGCGCGTCAGCTCCGGCGGTACGCCCAAGCAACTGGCCGGATTTCTGACCGCGCCCGTGCGGAGGCCCCGGCTCCATGTCCATCTGGGGCCGGCCCTGCGCCCCTCCGCCGATCTCCGGGCGGCCACCGCCGAACTCCACCGCGCCGTCACCGAGGCCTGGCGCGGCGCCGCCCGCCGCCTCGGTGAGCCGGCCGCCTCGGCGGGGTGAACGGGTGCGGCGCCGGGGGTATCGTTTCGGCCATGCACCGCCGTCGGGGGCGGAGTTCCGCCACGGGGACGTGCGGAGATCTACAGGGCGACGACAGGGGCGGGACACCATGAGAAGACTGGCTCCGCTTCTGCTGATCCCCGTCCTGGTGGGCTACTCGTCCTCGCCCGAGGATGTCGCGATATGCACCCAGAAGGGCGGCTCCTCGGGGGTGACCGTGGGCTGGGACCGTGACGACTTCCCCCGGGCCGCCACCTTCCGGGTGTGCGCGGGCGAGCGCTGCGAGCAAGCGGAGTGGACCGCCGGGGCGGACATGCCGATGGACGCGCTGCTGGTGGAGATGGACGAGGACATCGGCGGAATCACGGTGCCGGTGCGGCTGACGGTGACCTCGCCCCGGGGTGAGCGGATCGTCGAGGACAGCGCACGGGTCCGGCTGCGCGAGGACCACATCAACGGCCGGGGCTGCGATCCGGTGCTGTGGACGGCGGGGCTGACGGCCCATCCGGAAAAGGGGCTGGTCCCGGCGGACGGCCCTGCCGAACGGGGATAGGCCGTCTCTTTCGGATCTTGCTGGGCCCGCCTCAGGGGCGGGTGCCGCCGGTCTCCTTGATGAAGAAGCCCGCCAGCGCGCCGAGGACCAGCAGGATCGGCATCATCAGCAGCGCGTGACCGTAGTCGGCGAGGTCCGGCACATCGGGCAGCAGCCGGCCGGGGACGGCCTGGAGGATGCCGCCGACGATGAAGCAGATCCCGTTGACGATGGCGGCGGAGCTGCCGACCAGGGCCCGGGGGACGGACTCCCCGGCGACGGTGAAGCCGAGCATATGGGCGCCCGCGAAGAGACCGACACAGAACATGGTCACCACGGAGACGCTGTTGGTCTCCGTCGGCAGATAGATGAGCAGGGTGACGGCGACCGCCTGGAGCAGCACCCCGATGACGGCCGGGAGCCGGCGGTTGTTCCAGTGGTCGGAGAGCAGGTTGAACAGGGGCGCGCCGATGGCGAGGCCGAGCCAGGACATGGCGGTGAGGACCGCGGCGAGTGAGGACTCGGCGCCCCTGGCCTCCATCACCCGGGGCCCCCAGAGGACTCCCATGGCCAGCATCGACCCGAAGGAGACACCCGCCAGCAGCGCGGAGAGGACGACATTGCGGTTGCGGAAGCAGCTGCCGAGGTCCCGGAAGATGCTGGAGACCAGCGGGGGCCGGGGGGCGGTGGTGGCGCGCGCGAGCTGTTCGGGGCCGGGCGCGGGATTGCGGACCAGCAGCGCGAAGAGAACGATCAGTACGACGCCCGCCGCGCCGAAGCCGTTGAGCAGCTGCTGCCAGCTGACCAGGGTGAGCTGCCAGGAGATCGCGGGCTGGCCGAAGGCGGAGCCGAGCGAGGCGAGACACTGCACCAGGCCGAACATCAGGCCGTAGCGGGCGGCGGGGAACCACTGGCCGCCGATGTATCCCGCGCCGACGAAGCCGAAGGAGGAGCCGATCGCCAGGACGATCTGGGCGGCGATGAGCGTCCCCATGCTGTCGGTCTGCGCGTACAGAAAGGCTCCGGCGGTGACCAGGGCGACGGCGATCGTCAGCAGGGGTCGGGAGCCGAAGCGGTCGAGCAGCGCGCCGGAGAAGAACTGGCAGAGGGCGAAGGCCCAGGTGTAGATGGAGCCCGCGAGACCGATCTGGGCCACGCTGAGGGCGGCGGTCCGCTGGATCTCCGGGGAGACGACGGCGTACCCGGTCTGGATGGCGAAGAGCCAGACCACGAAGGTGGTGCACAGGCCCCAGACGATCCATGCCTCGACGCCGCCGATCCGCCGGTGCGGACCGTGCAGAAAGCGGGCGCCCGGGTGTTTGCGGTACTCGGTCCCGCCGCCGTGGGCGGCGGGTGCGGTGCTCGCCATGGCAGGTCTCCTGTCGTCGGCTCAGACGGCGGCGGTGTCGCGGTCGTGCGCCCGCTCCCCCGCCACATAGGTGGCCCGTACCGTGCGGTCGTCCCCCATCACCGCCAGTACGAAGAGCAGTTCCTCGATGCTTTCGGTCCGGGCGGTGCGCCGGGCGAGCAGCGGGGTGGCCCGGGGGTCGAGGACCACGAAGTCGGCCTCGTGGCCGGGTTCGAGGGAGCCGACCCGGTCGTCGATGCCCATCGCCTGGGCGCCGCCGAGGGTGGCGAGGTAGAACGCCTTGACCGAGTCGAGCGGGTAGTTGCTCAACTCGGCGACCTTGTACGCCTCGTTCATGGTGGCGAGCAGGGAGAAGCTGGTGCCCGCGCCGATATCGGTACCGAGGCCGACCCGGAGGGGCCGCCGGGGGTCCTTGGCGTCATGGACATGGAAGAGGCCGCTGCCGAGGAAGAGGTTGGAGGTGGGGCAGTGGGCGATGGCGGTGTCCGTCTCGGCGCAGCGGGCGCGTTCGGAGGCGGTGAGGTGGACCCCGTGGGCGAGGACCGCGCCGGGGCCGAGCAGTCCGTAGTGGTCGTAGACGTCGAGATAGCCGCGCCGGTCGGGGAAGAGGGAGCGCACCCAGGAGATCTCTCCGGTGTTCTCGGAGACATGGGTGTGCAGCAGGGCCCCGGGGTGCTCCCGGCGGAGGGTTCCCGCCGCCTCCAGCTGCTCGGGGGTGCTGGTGGGGGCGAAGCGCGGGGTGATGGCGTAGAGGTTGCGGCCGGTGCCGTGCCAGCGTTCCAGCAGCGCCTTGGAGTCCTCGTAGCCGGTCCGCGCGGTGTCGAGCAGCGCGTCGGGGGCGTTGCGGTCCATCAGGACCTTGCCGGCGGCCATGCGCATATTGCGGCGGGTGGTCTCCTCGAAGAGGGCGTCGACCGACTGCGGGTACACCGCGCAGAAGGTGAGGGCGGTCGTCGTGCCGTTGCGCAGGAGTTCGTCGCAGAAGACGGCGGCGGCCTCGCGGGCGTAGGCGGCGTCGGCGAAGCGCTGCTCCTCCACGAAGGTGTAGTGATTCAGCCAGTCGATGAGCTGGGAGCCGAAGGCGGCGATGATCCCGGTCTGGACGTAGTGGACATGGGTGTCGATGAAGCCGGGGGTGATCACATGCTCCGGGTAGTGGACGGGCTCCACTCCGGCGGGGATCCTCTCGCGCAGCTCTCCGTAGTCACCGGCGGCGGTGACCAGACCGTCCTCGCAGATCAGCAGGCCGTCGTCGACATGGACAAAGGCGTGGCCGGGGTCGGTGAGGAACGGGTCGTCCCGGAACCAGACGAGTTGGCCCCGGACGGCGGAGCGCTGTGCGGGCATGGCACCTCCTGAGCGGTGCCCCGCGCTCCGCGATCCGGTCGTGGCCGGGGCCGGGGCCGGGGGCTCCTGCCTCGGTGTGGGAGGCCCGGTCGTGGCGGATCCCGTACCGGGCGGGGCACGGACACCGCTCCCAGTCGACGCCGCTGTCGCCGCCGTCGCACGCGGGGTTGGGCCGCCTGGGTGAGTCATGCCGGGCCGGCGCGGTACGGAGAACCGAGCACAGTCATCCGTTCGTGTGACTTCGGGGTTGGTGGTATGGCCGGTGGGCAGCCCGTCTGCGGACGATGTGCGGCAGGGGATTCGACGGTGTGGGGGGCGGGACATGGCGGAGCAACGCGCGGGCCTGGGGTCCGAGGAGACGGTGCTGCTGATGGCGGGGGCCGTGGACATGGTGCTGGAGCAGGCGGAGGGCGCGCTGCGCCGGGCGCGCTCGCTGCTCAGCAGGTCCGATCTGACCGAGCTGGCGGCCGACGCCCGGCGGGACCTGGTGGCCCGTGGGCGGCACAGCGGGCTGCGGACCTCGCTGGTCACCCCCGGTGAGCCGCACCTGGAGCAGCTGGCGCGGCGGGCCGCGGAGCGGGCGGCACGGTCGGCGCGGGCAGCTCCGTCGGCGCGGCCCGCGGGGGCGCCCCCGGGGCCGGGCGGGGCGGGCGGTCCGGATCCGGCGGGTTCCGGGGCATCCGGCCGATGAGTCGCGCCATGGCCGGGGCGCGGGTCCCGGGACCGCCCGGCGCCGGAGCGGCGCCGCCGGCCGGGTCCGCGCCGGAGGGGTCCGGTGTGCTCGGGGAGCTGGCCGTGCTCAAGGAGCGCGTCGACGCTGTGCTGCGGGTCTTCGCCGAGGGCGAGTCCGCCCTCCTCGAAGCGGTGGACCCGGAGCTGAAGCCGGTCGGGGAGCAGTTGCGGGGTGCGGTCGCGGAGGGGAAGCGGCTGCGGGCCGCGTTCTGCTACTGGGGCTGGCGGGCGGCGGGGCGGGACGACGGGGAGGACATCGTCCGGGCCGCCGCGGCGATGGAGCTGGTGCACGCCGCCGCCGTCGTCCATGACGACCTCATCGACCGCAGCCCGGTGCGGCACGGGCGGCCCACCGCGCACCGGGCGCTGGCGCCGGGTCCGGCGGGCGGGAGCGGTGCGGCGGGGGCCTCGGCGGGCCGGTCGCTGGCGCTGCTCGTGGGGGATCTGCTGATCTCCTGGTCGGGGCAGCTGTTCGCCGACTGCGGGCTGCCCGCCGCCTATCTCCGGCGGGCCGGTCCGCTGTGGGCGACGCTCGCCCGTGAGCTGGTCGCCGGGGAGTGCCTGGAGGTGCTGCGCACCCGTCCGCCGGGCGACGGGCGGGCGGATCCGGAGAGTTCGTTCCAGATCATCCGGTACAAGACGGCGAAGTACACCGTCGAGCATCCGCTTCAGATAGGTGTGCTGCTCGGGGGCGGGCCGGTGGCGCTGCGGGAGACCTTCACCGCCTATGGGGTGCCGCTCGGGGAGGCGTTCCAACTGCGGGACGACCTGCTGGGGACCTTCGGGACGCCGGAGACGACCGGCAAGTCCAATCTGGACGATCTGGCCGGGGCCAAGCCGACGGTTCTGCTGGCGCTGGCCCGGCAGCGGGCGACGGCGGCGGAGCGGAGCGAGCTGCGGCGGCTGCTCACGTCCCCGGCGGCGGGGCCGGAGGCAGGGGCGGGAGCCGATGCGGGGCCGGGGCGGCTCGACCGGTTCCGGGAGATCGCCGAGCGGACCGGGGCGCGTCGCCGGGTCGAGGAGCTGATCGCCCTCCGTGCCGAGGCGGCGGCCGACGCCCTGGACCGCGCGCTGCTGGCGGGGGTGCTGCCGTCGCACGCCGCCGAGACCCTGCACGCCCTGGCCGGGCGCTCACTCGCCCGCGCCGCCTGATCCGCACCCGTCTCCCCCGTGCCCGTACCTGTATCCGTATCCGCGGCACCGCCGCCCGGCCCCCGCATCCGTCGTCGTCCCATGGCGCCCGAGAGGAACGAGGAAGAAGCGTATGACCACCACTGGAGCCGACGGGACGACCGGACCGACGGCCGCGCCCGCCTCCCCCGTCTCCCCTGCCTATACCGAGCACTCCCTCGACGCCCTGCGCGGGCTCGGCGACGAGCTGGCGGACGCCACCGTCGAGGCCCTGTTCTCCCGGGGCGAGGCCGGCCGGTTCAACACGCTGATGCGGTGGTTCTCCACGGCGGGCCAGGAGCTGCCCCGGGGGCTCCCGGAGGTGGCGCGGGAGTATCTGGAGGCGACCGCGATGCCGCCCTCCTGGGTCGACTGGGGCGAGATGGAGAAGGCCCGGCTCTTCTTCATCGACAACAATGTGCACATCTCGACCGCGCTCTCCTTCGCGTCGATGCCGGCCTGCTATGTGGTGCCGCATGTGGCGAAGCTGCTCAGCGCGACCCACGCACTGGAGTACCCCTCCCGGCGGATGGCGGAGACCGGGCAGTTCACCGTCTATCTGATGCAGCCGGGGGCCTTCGAGGCGGGGAGCCGGTTCATCCCCGCCGCGCAGAAGGTCCGGCTGCTGCATGCGTCGATCCGCTATCACCTGCGGCAGGAGAACCGCTGGGATGTGGCCGCGCTGGGGACGCCGATCTGTCAGGAGGACATGATCGGCGGGCAGATGATGTTCTCGATCCAGGTGCTCGACGCACTGCACCGGCTCGGCATCCATATGTCCAACGAGGGCGCGGACGCCTACTTCTACGCCTGGCGGGTGGTGGGGGCGATGCTCGGCATCGACCTCGCCGCTATGCCGAAGGACCTGGCGGAGGCGCGTCTCTTCTCCGACCTGTACATGAGCCGGCACATGGCCCCCTCCGAGGAGGGGGTACGGCTCACCCGGCAGCTGATGGACCTGTACGAGGAGGTGGTGCCCGGGACCGTCTTCGACCCGGTGGTCCCGGCCATGATCCGGTATCTCGTCGGGGACACGGCGGCGGACTGGCTCGATGTCCCCCGCTCCGCGCTCTGGGACTCGGCGATCCGTACCGCGCCCGCGCTGCTGGGTGTGCTGGAGACCCTGGAGGACCGCTCCCCGCTGGCCGCCTGGGCGCTGGACCGGGTGGGGCACTACACCAGTGTCCTGGAGCTGAGTTCACTCACCCGGGGCCGGATCATGCAGTACGCCATTCCGGAACAGCTGAAGAGCGAGTACGGGGTCACCTCGGCCAAACCCCGGCTGGACCGCTGGACCCCGCCGCCGCTGACCCCCGACCCCCGTGCGAGGGTCTGAGGCCGCTCCGAAGGGGTGCCCGGGGGCCGGACCGGCTCCCGGGGGTGTCCCCGGGAGCCGGTACCGGATCCGGCGGGGCCACCGGGCGGGCGGCGGCCCCGGTGGGCTCACTCGTTGAAGGTCCAGCCCAGCTGGGCCCTGATCGCGGGCATCCCGAGTTTCCCGGCGCCGAAGGTCCAGGAGCCGTTCACGGTGGGACCGGCGGCGCTGTCCGGGAGGACCCACACCGAGCCGTTGCCCGCGTTCTCGTCGACCGCCGCCGCCAGGAGTTCGGCGCGGCCGTCGCCGTCGGTGTCGGCCAGCGAGGTCGCGGAGCCGAAGTGGTCGGCCCGCTCCGCCGCCCCCGGCACTCCCTGGGTGTCCTGGGTGAAGACCTTGGCACCGGTGCCGGTGGGGCCGGTGCGGGTGCCCCGCAGGACCACGGTGGCTCCGGCGTCCTTGAGGGTGCCGAGATCCTCGCCGGGGACCCCGACCGAGATATCGGGGTAGCCGTCGCCATTGGTGTCCCCGACCGACACACCCCGGCCGAAGAAGTCGCCGTCCTCGGCGGTTCCGGGCACCCCCGCGCTGTCCTGGTTGAGGGAGCGGGTACGGGACTTCTCCGGCCCCCGGGCGGAGCCGGGGATCCAGCTGACCATGCCGCCCTTGGCGGTGGGGATGGTGTGGTCGCCCTCGTTGCCGTCGATCGAGCGGCCCACGACCAGATCGTCGTAGCCGTCCCGGTCCAGGTCGCCGATGTCGACATTGTCGCCGCCCTGCGGCTCGGCGCCGACGGCGGTGACGGGACCCGGGCCCTGCGGGGTGCCCATCAGCACCCCGGTGGTGCCCGCCTCGTCCACATCGCCGTTGCGGTACCAGGTCGCCGCGATGTCGCTGCGCCCGTCCTTGTTCAGATCCCCGGCGGCGAGGTCCCGGACCTCGGTGTCGGGAAGGGTCGCGACCGTGGTGGAGGCGGTGGGGGCGCCGGCCCGGGTGAACGGGCCGGAGAGCACCCGCAGTTCGTCCGCCTCCATGCTCGCCACGTCCTGGTCGCCGTCGCCGTCGAAGTCCCCGGCGGCGATCTGCTCACCGAGCTGCCCCTGGGCGACGGTGCCGTCCCGCAGCACGGCGGCGGAGTTGAGCCCTCCCGGGCTGCCCCAGAACACATACAGCGCCCCTGTGTCACGGGTCTGGCCGATGTCCTCGTGGGAGGCGCCGACGACAAGGTCGGTGTGGCCGTCGGCGTCCAGGTCGGTGGCGGTCACCGCGGATCCGAAGCGGTCGCCGTACTCGGAGGAGCCCGGCACGTACAGCATGTCCTGATAGACCATGTGCTGGTGGTCGGTCAGCTTGCCGCCGCCGCTGCCGTACAGGATCCCGACATAGCCGGTCTCCCAGACACCCGGGATCCGTGACGTGGGCGCGGTGACCACCACGTCCCCGAAGCCGTCACCGTTGAAGTCCGCCTTCGGCGCCTTCGCGGACGCGGCGCGCGGCTGCCGGTCCTGACCGCTCGCGGGCGCGGCGAGCGCCATCGGTGCGGTGAGGCCGCAGACGACCGCGACCGCGACGGCCAGCGCCGGGACACGGGCGACTCCACGTGCGTTGATCATCAGTAACTCCCCTGGGAGGAACGCCCCGGTGCCCGGGGCGGCTGCGGGACGCCCACTACTGGTTGAAGCTGTTGCCGAAGTAGTCCGACGCGTTGGGGTAGAGGCCGAGGGTCGACTGGCTGATGGCGACCGAGCCCTTGGCGGTGGCTCCGGTGGCGGTCGGCTTGAAGACCCAGACCGATCCGGCGTGCCAGTTCTCGCCCACGGCGGAGACCAGGAGTTCGCCCCGGCCGTCGCGGTTGGTGTCGACGACCTTGGCGGTGCCGCCGAAGCCGTCCCTGGCCTCGGCGGTGCCGGGGACTCCGGCGGTGTTCTGGCTGAACGCCTGGGCGCCGGTCCCGGTGGGGCCGCTCTTCGTGCCCCGCAGCACGACGACCGCACCCGCCTCGTCCCGGCCGTCCAGCTCCTCGCCGGGGACACCCACGACGATTTCGGCGTAGCCGTCGCCGTTGATGTCGCCGACGGTGACCCCGGTGCCGAAGCGGTCGCCGTGACGGCGCTGGTCCAGCCCTTCGGCGGCGCCCGGGATCCCGGGGCTGTCCTGGTTGAAGGCACGGCCCTTGGCCACCACCGGCCCCTGGGCGGAGCCGGGGATCCAGGTGACCTTGCCGCCCTTGTCGATGGGCTGGTCGCCCTGGTAGCGCTCCTCGGGACGGCCGAGGACGAGATCCTCGTACCCGTCCTTGTTCACATCGCCGACGGTGACCTGGTCCGCCTGGGTGTTCCGGCCCTCGACATAGCTCCCGGTGGCGCCCAGGCCCTGGGCGGTGCCGCGCCGGACCATCAGCATATGGGTCCGGCCCTCGACGGATTCGTCGTCCCGCCACTCCTGCTGGATGGTGACGAGGTCGTCCTTGCGGTCCCCGTTCACATCACCGGCGGCCAGGTCGCGGAGGTAGATGGCGTTGTCGTCCTGGAGGACGGCGGAGGCGGCGGGGGTGCCGTTCCTGCGGAAGGGGCCGGAGAGGGTGTGGAGCACCGAGCCGGACGCCTCGCTGAGGACGAGGTCGGCGTCGCCGTCGCCGTCGAAGTCGCCGACCGCCATCTGGGCGCCGAGTTCACCGCGCTCGCGGACTCCGTTCTTCAGGGTGGCCCCGCTCGTGAGCCCCTTGGGACCGCCCCAGAGGACGGCGACGGTGCCCGCGTCCCTCACCGCGCCGACGTCCTCGGAGCCGGCGGAGACGACCAGATCGGTGTAGCCGTCCCGGTCGAGGTCGCCGGTGGCCGAGGTGCTGCCGAAGGAGTCACCGGTCTCGGCCGTCCCGGGGACCCCGGGGCTGTCCTGGTGGATGAGCGTGCGCCGCTCGTGGAGGGGGCCGGAGCGGCCGCCGTAGAAGACGGCGAGGTACCCCGGCTTCAGGGTGTCCTCCATATTCGCCCCGGGGGCGGAGACGACGACATCGCGATAGCCGTCGCCGTTGAAGTCCTCCGGCTTCGCCTGGGGCTTGGCCTTCGCCGGCACGGGGGCGGCGACGGGGGCCGTGGCGGGCGCCCGCTCGGGGACGGCGTGCGCCACGGGTGCGGTCAGGGCGGCCACCACCGCGACGGCGGCGGCCTGACCCAGACCACGGGTCACTCGGCGTGAAGTCATGAATCGGTCCTTCTGTGATGTACGAGCGGTTACGAGGGCGGTCGCGCGGCGGGAGCGGTCAGCGGGTCAGCGGGGGAAGCCGCCGCCGAGGACGCCCTTGGCCGCATGGGTGCCGAGCGATCCGGCGCCGAAGGTGACCGCCCCCTTCGCGGTGGTGCCGGAGGCGGTGCCGTCCAGCACGGTCACCGCGCCGGAGCGGCGGTTCTCGTTCGGGGCACCCACGAACAGCTCGCCGCGCCGGTCACCGTCGATGTCGACGATCGTGGTGGCCCAGCCCATGCCGTCCTCGGCCTCGGCGACGCCCGGCACTCCGGGGGTGTCCTGGCTGAAGACCCGCGCGCCCTTGCCGGTGGGGCCGTCCTTGGTGCCCCGCAGCACGACGACCGCGCCCGCGTCCCGGATGCCGTCGAAGCTCTCGCCGGGAACCCCGGCCGCGATGTCCCCGTACCCGTCGCCGTCGACATCGCCGATGGAGACCCCGGCGCCGAAGTTGTCGCTGTAGTCCGGGCCGCCGGGGCCCTCGGCGGCCCCGGGGACGCCCGGGGAGTCCTGGTTGAAGTGGCGGGCCCGCGCCGGGATCGGCCCCTTGGCGGCGCCGGGGATGTAGGTGATCATCCCGCCCTTGATGTACGGCAGTCCGACGGACGCGTCGCTGCCGTCGTCGTTACGGCCGATGACGACATCGGCGTAGCCGTCCTTGTTGATGTCGCCGATGTCGACGCTGCTGCCGCCGAACTTGTGGTCGCCGAAGCCCTTGGCGGCGCCCAGTCCGCGCGAGGTGCCCATGCGGTAGACGGAGCCCACCCCGTCGAAGTCGCCGAAGTAGTACTGGTTGGCGACCAGGTCGGTCCTGCCGTCGGCGTTCAGGTCACCGGCCGCGAGGTCGCTGATGCCGAAGTCCTTGAACTCGTTCTCCTCGATCACCGTCCCGGCGGTGGCGCCGTCGCGTCCGAACGGCCCGAAGATCTGGCGCAGATCCCTGTTCCGCTCCGCGACGACCAGATCCTGGTCGCCGTCGCCGTCGAAGTCGCCCGCGACCCCGATCGAGCCGAGGCGGTCGGCCGCCGTGGCCCCGTTCATCACGGTGGTGGCGCCGGAGAGCCCCTTCGGGCCGCCCCAGACCACCGCGACCGTCCCGGCGTCGGCGGTGGTGCCGATGTCCTCGCCGGGCGCCGCGACCGCCAGATCGGTGTAGCCGTCGCCGTCGAAGTCGCCCGTGGTGGTGGCGGCGCCGAAGCCGTCACCCGCCTCGACCTGGTCCGGGACGCCCGCCGAGTCCTGGTGGACGATCTGCTTCTTCGCCAGCGGGCCGCCCGACCGGGAGCCGTAGAGGACAGCGACATATCCGGCGCCCTCCCGGCCGTTCACCGTCGCCCCGGTCGCGGGGACGACGACATCGCGGTACCCGTCGCCGTTGAAGTCCTCCGGCTTCGCCTTCTTGGCCTTCGCCGGTACGGGCGCCACCGCCGGGGCACCGGCGGGCAGGGCATGGGCGACGGGCGCGGTGAGGGCACCGGCCACCGCTATCGCCACGGCCACTCCCGAAGCACGACGGGTACGGCTTGCCTTCATGATCAGATCTCCCCTGTCTCCGCTGGTCCACTACGCGGCGGCCCTCGGGCGCGCCCTGCGGCCACACCGGTGCGGATCGTTCCGGTGTGCCCCTGCTTGACCCATGAGGCGGCCGAAGGGTTGCACCGTCCGGAGGAATTCCCGGAGATGGTTCCGCGCCCCCGTTCACGGAGGGGCGCGCGGGGTCCCGTACCGGACAGTGAGCGGCTTTCGCGACACCGTCGAGCGTGTTTCGTTACCCAACGGCAGGTCGTCCGTGAGGTTTCCGCCCTACCGTCCGGTAGTCACCGGGGACGCACCGCGGCGTGCCCTCCCGTACCACCGCCCAGAAGGCAGGAACTCCCATGCGCCCGCGCACCGTCGGCCCGCGCCGCTGCCCGCGGCCGGGACGTGCCCCCCGGTCCGCGCCCACCGGCCGGGCCCGGACCGGACAGGACGGGCGGGCGGGCCGTCTCGTCCGGAAGCGGGTCCGTCACTACAGTGGCCCCGGGGACCGGAGGGGCGACGGGGGCCCGGCGGCGAAGGGGGCACATGGCGAGGTCACTCGGCGAGGGGCCGCACGGGCGGCGGTCGCGGGGGATCGTCGGGGCGCTGGCGGTGGCGCTGGCCCTGCTGGTGGGGGTGGGAACGCTCACGGGGTACGGAGGCGGGTCCCCGGACATCGTCCACCACGGCCCGCTCCCCGACGACCTGCCGTCCTATCTGCCGGAGCCGGAGACCCTGTGGGGCTTCCTCGCCACTCCGGACAGCGCGGACGCGGACGAGGAGGACCCCACGGCCTCGATGACCGACCGTCCGGCGGCCGTACCGGGTGTCCTCCTCCCCCCGGGCTCGGACCCCCGGGTCACCGTCGACCCCCGGAAGGTGATCGCCCGGGACCCGGGCATCCGCCCCGATCTGCGGGAGTCCGCCCAGGGGTGCTGGGTGGGGTGTGAGCGCAGTCGGCTGCTCTGGCGGGACATCACCGGCGACAGCCGCCATGAGCTGCTGGTCTTTCTCGCACCGCGCCCGGAGCGGATGCGGGAGGGCCGGCTGCCGCCCAGCGGTCTCTATGTCTACTGGGTGCACCGGCAGCGGATCCACCAGATCCTGGACATCCCCCTGACCCACGGCAGCCGGGTGGACCACCAGCCCTCCTCGGCGCTGCTCGTCCGGGCACCGGCACCCCGGGACCGGCGGAACGGCCCGCAGATCCGATCCGACCGCTACACCTGGAACGCGAAGACCTGGCGGCTCGAACTGACCTCCCGGTTCATCCGTCCGGCCAACTCCGTCCTGCCACCCCGGATACCGCATGGCGAAAGGTGACATGAGCCAGCCCCCCGCCCCCGAACCGCGTGTGCTCGTCGTCGAGGACGACGATGTGATCCGCGAGGCGACCTCGGTCTCCCTGTCCCGGCTCGGCTTCGCCGTGACCGCCGCCGCCGACGGGGCGTCCGCCCTGAACAGCTTCCGGCAGGAGCCGGT
Organism: Streptomyces sp. NPDC000594; assembly: GCF_040299965.1. Classification (NCBI taxonomy): domain Bacteria; kingdom Bacillati; phylum Actinomycetota; class Actinomycetes; order Kitasatosporales; family Streptomycetaceae; genus Streptomyces; species Streptomyces sp. NPDC000594. The sequence continues at coordinate 320,773 of NZ_JBEPCY010000007.1, forward strand.
GGACGCGGTGATCACCGATGTGATGCTGCCCGAGCTGGACGGGGTGAGCCTCACCCGGGCGATCCGGGAGAGAAGCACCGTACCCATCCTGATGATCTCCGCACGGGGCGACGACATCGATGTGATCGCCGGCCTGGAGGCGGGCGCCGACGACTATGTCACCAAGCCGTTCCGGTCGAATGTCCTCGCCGCCCGGCTGCGCGCGCTGATGCGCCGGGCCGCCCTCGGCACCCCGCCCGACCCCGTACCCGTACGGGACATCAGAACCGTCGGCGACCTGACGGTCGACCTCGACGCCCGGGAGGTCAGGGTCGCCGGGACGCTGCTCTCCATCACCCCCACCGAACTGCGGCTGCTGATCGAGCTGACCGCCGCGCCCGGTGTGGTCCTCAGCCGCGAGAGCCTGCTCAGGGAGGTCTGGGACTACGCGTGGGGCGGGGACACCCGGGTGGTCGACGTCCATGTCCAGCGGCTGCGGGCCAAGATAGGCGCCGAACGGATCGTCACCGTCCGCGGCTTCGGCTACAAGATCGTGCGATGACCCCCCGTACCCCCCGCGCCTCCCTGCCTCCCCCGGGTCCCACGGATCCCTCGGGCACCTCGGGCACCTCGGATCCCCCAGCCTCCCGGACCGGCGCGCCCCTGCGCCGGCTGATGGAGGGACTGCCGCTCCAGCTCGCGGCCGTCGTCGCCATCGCCGCCTTTCTGCTCGCCGGCGGTCTCGGCCTGCTCACCGTCACCGCCTCCGGCGACCAGCGGCTCGAACTCAACCGCGCGCTCCTCGCCGAGCAGTTGGAGAGCGCGGCCTACACCTACGCCCGGGTGATGGTCGTGACGGAGACCCAGGTGGCGATCGACGACCCCCGGCTGCCGGCCGGGCTGCGCCGGGAGACCGCGCACCGCCAAGAGCTGTTCACCCAGCTGGTCGAGGGGGACCGGGGACCGGTCCTGTGGGCGGTCACCTATGTCGGCGGGCACAGCCTCTCCATCCGCTCCGACTACCGGCGCGAGCGCGCCGCCGACGAGCGGTTCGCCCGCACGGTGCTGTGGCTGGCGACCGGCAGCGCGACCGTGGTCTCCCTGGCCGGGCTGCTCCTCGCACGGCCGATGAGCGCACGGCTGCGCCGGGTGGCACGGACCGCGCGGCGGATCGCGGACGGGCATCTCGACGCCCGGATCGGCCCGGTGCCCGGGGCGCGGGAGATCACCGAACTCGCCGCGTCCGTCGACAAGATGGCCGCGACCCTCCAGGACCGGCTCCGGATCGAGCAGCGGTTCGCCGCCGATGTCACCCATGAGCTGCGCACCCCGGCGGCCGGGCTGCTCGCCGCCGCCGAGATCCTGCCCGAGTCCCATGAGACGGATCTGGTACGGGGCAGGGTCGAGGCGCTCTGCGAGCTGGTGGAGGATCTGCTGGAGGTCTCCCGGCTGGGGGCGGGCGTCGACTCGGTGACGCTGGAACCGCACCGGCTGGCGGAGCCGCTGCACCGGGTGGTGCTCTCCACGGGGCTGCCCTGCACGGTGGTGGTGGACGACGACTCCACCGTGCTCACCGACCCCCGGCGGCTGGCCCGCATCGTCGCCAATCTGCTGGCCAACGCGCACCGGCACGGGGCGCCGCCGGTGGTGCTCGGTCTCGACCGGGGCACGATCACGGTACGGGACCACGGCCCCGGCTATCCGCCGGATCTGCTCGCCGAGGGGCCCCGGCCCTTCCGTACGGGGACGGCGGGCCGGGGCCGGGGCAGTGGGCTCGGGCTGACCATCGCCGAGGGGCACGCCCGGCTGATCCGGGCGGAGCTGGCGTTCGACGGGGCGCCGGGCGGCGGTGCGCGGGCCGTGCTGCGGCTGCCGCTGGACGCCGAGCCGCCCCCGCCGCCGAGCGCGCGGCGACCCTGAGCGCGGGCCCGGGCCGGGCGGCCGGCCCGTCCGTCGGTCGGTCGGTCGGTGGCGGATGACCGCGGGCCCGGCGGTCAGTCGCGGACGACCACCTCCCGGAACGGCCCCGGGACGGCGGTCAGCTCCGCCCAGGTGCCCTGCTGGACCACCCGCCCGTCCGCGAGATGGGCGATCCGGTCGGCGTGCCGGATGGTGGCCGGGCGGTGCGCGACGATGAGGGTGGTACAGCGCGGCAGCGCCGCCCGGACCTCCGCGTCGCCGACGCCGTCGAGCTGGGCGGTGGTCTCGTCCAGGATCAGCACCCTCGGGCGGGTCAGCAGCGCGCGGGCGAGCGCGACCCGGGCCCGCTGGCCGCCGGAGAGGGTCGTCCCCCGCTCCCCGAGGAGCGTGGCGTACCCGTCGGGCAGCGCGGCGGCGATCCGGTCGACCCCGGTGGCGGCGGCGACGGCGCGCAGCTCGGTGTCGTCGGCCCCGGGAGCGCCGAGGCGCAGATTGTCCGCGAGGGTGCCGTGGAAGAGGGGGGTCTCCTGCCCCACCAGGGCGATGGTGCGCCGCAGTTCGGGGTCGGCCACCTCGCGGAGGTCCACGGCGCCGCCGTCGGCGCCGACGAGTTCGATCCGGCCCCGCTCGGGGTCCCAGAACCGGGCCAGCAGATGGGCGCAGGTGGACTTGCCCGCGCCGGACGCCCCGGTGAGGGCGAGCGAGCGGCCCGCGGGGATCTCCAGGTCCAGACCGTCGAGGACGGGTCCGGAACCGTACGAGAACCGTATGCCCCGCAGCCGTACCGTCAACGGGCCCTCGGGGACGGGCAGCGGCCGGGCGGGCCCGGGGGCGAGCGCGGGGGCGCGGACCGCGGACCGTACCCGGGCCGCCGCCGCGCGCAGCCCGTTCGCCTGGCCGGCGGCGGCGGTCGCGTCGGCCACCGGGGCGAGGGTGCCCAGGGCCAGCGCCATCGCGGCGGGGGCCCATGCCCCGGCGACCTCGTGCGCGGCGACGGCGACCACGCCGACGACCGCGGCGGAGACCAGCAGATCGCGGACGGCACCGGAGCGGGCCTCCCCCGCGCCCTCGGCGAGCTGGGCCCGCCCCAGCTCCCCGCCCTCCGCGCGGAGCCGTTCCCGGGCCCGGTCCAGGGCGCCGAAGGCGAGGAGTTCACGGAGCCCGTCGACGGTCTCGACGGTCCGGGCGGAGAGCCGGGCGGTGCTCCGGCGGGTACGGGCGGCGCGCGCGGCCCGGGTCCGCCCCTCCGCGAGCGGCACCAGGACCAGCAGGCCGGCGGCGGCCAGGACGGGGGGCAGCAGCCCCGGTTCGACCGCGCCGAGCACGGCGGCACCCGCGCCGAAGACCGTTCCCGCGGCGACGACCTGGGCGACGGCGTGCGCGTAGAAGAACTCCAGCGCCTCCACATCGGTGAGCGCGGCGGCGGCGAGATCACCGCTCTCCCGGCCCTCGACCCGGGCCGGGGCGCTGCGGGCGAGCCCGTCGAAGACCCGCACCCGGAGCGCGGCGAGCACCCGGTAGGCGAGGTCGTGCGAGAGATCCATCTCCCACCAGGTGACCACCGCCCGCACCACCACCAGCCCGGCGAGCCCGGCGACCGTACCGGCCCCGGGCGCGGCGCCCCGGACGACGGCGGTGCCGACGGTGTACGCGGCGAGGGTGACCAGAGCGACGAGCGAGAGCTGCCCGAGGAGGGCGGCGACGAACGTCCGGCCGGTGATGCCCCGGTGCTCGACCAGCACCGGCATGAGCGAACGGAGCGCGCCCCGCTGCTCGGTGACCTCATGTGTACGTCCGGGCCTCATCCGCCGCTCCTCGTCGTGCCGGTGCCGTTCGTCTCCGCCCCGCAGCCGCGCGCGGGGCGGTGGGCCCCTGCGGCGGCGGCCCGGGAATCCGGGCGCCGTACCGTGCGGACCGGTCCCGGTCCCGGTCCCGGCCCCGGCGCGCGGAGCCGTCCGTCCGCAGAGCCCCACTCGGTGCCCCGGAATCCGGGTGGCCGCGACCGCCGTGCACCCCGGGCCGACACCCCGCCCCGGCCCACCGGGCGACCACCTGTCAGGAACGGCACCGGTACGGGCGTACGGCACCCGGTACGTACCGGGCCACGTACCCCACCGAGCGGGCTGCCCCGGCGCGGGGACAACGCGGCGCCGTCAGGCACCGGAAGGCGGAAGCCACCGGCGACAGGCCGACACGCACACCGGCCCGGCACGACAACCGGGCGGACCCGCGGACCGGATGGTCGCGACGGCCGTACACCATGGCCGGCGACCTTCCGGCGGGGACGGTGAACGGGCACCCCGGCCGCCGGGCGGCCACCTGCCAGAAACGGCACCGGCAGCAAGCGCCCGGTGCGGAAGGGGGCACGCGCGAGGACGCCGACAGCAGGTGGACGGGCGCGCCGGCCCCATGCGTCGGCCCACGTGGTCGAAGGAGCGGCCGGCATCGGCGGGCGCGCACCACATCCGGCGGGGAAACGGCCCCGCGCCGGGAGACGTACCCCGACGGTGGCGCACCGAACCCGTACACCTGCCCGGAGGGCGGACGGCGGGGGAAGGGTGGCGTGCGCGGAGGTAACGGAGGAAGGGGTCATGCCGCGGGCCCCGCCTTCGCGAGGCGGGCGTAGACGCCGTCGGCGGCGAGGAGTTCCGGGTGGAGGCCGGTGGCCTCGACCCGGCCCCCGTCCAGGACCACGATCCGGTCGGCGTGCCGGACCGAGGCGAGGCGGTGGGCGACGACGAGGCAGGTCCGGCCCCGGGCGGCGGTCGCCAGTTCGCGGACGATACGGGCCTCACCCCGTTCGTCCACCGCGCTGGTGGCCTCGTCCAGGATGAGCACGGGGGCGTCGGCGAGCAGGGCGCGGGCGAGCGCGACCCGTTGCCGCTGGCCCCCGGAGAGGGTGGCGCCCCGTTCGCCGAGGACCGTCCCGTACCCCTGCGGCAGACGCAGGATCTCCTCGTGGACCCCGGCCGCCCGCGCCGCCGCGCGCAGTTCGGTGTCGGTGGCGTCCGGCCGGGCCAGCCGCAGATTGTCGGCGACGGACGCGGGGAAGAGGTAGGTCTCCTGGGAGACGACGGCGATGCCCCGGCGGAGCGCGGCGAGGGTGTACGCGGTGGTGGGCGCGGCGTCCACCAGGATCCTCCCCCGGTCGGGGTCGGCATGGCGCAGCAGCAGCCCGAGGAGGGTGGACTTGCCCGCCCCCGAGGGGCCGACGATCGCGGTGGTGCGTCCGGCGGGAGCGGTGAAGGTGACCCCGGTGAGGGCGGGTCCGGCCGCGCCCGGGTGGGTGTGGTGGACGTTCTCGAAGCGGATGGCGGGGGCGCCGGGCCAGGTCCCGTCCCGGGTGCCGGTGTCCGGGACGGCCGGGTCCGCGGTTCGCAGCGCGGCGATGCCGTCGGCGGCGGAGAGGCCGAGGTGTCCGGCGTGCCATTCGCGGGCCAGGTCGCGGATGGGGCGGAAGCATTCGGAGGTCAGCATGAGCAGGAGATAGGTCTCGGTTCCGGTGGTGGTGCCGCCGGTCGCGGAGGCGCAGGCGACCAGGACGGCGGCGACGGTGCCGCCCTGGACGGCGAGGTCGGTGAGGCCGGTGTCGACCAGGGAGACCCTGAGTTTGGCGACGGTGGCGCGGTGCAGGGCGTGGGAGCGTTCGGCGAGCCGGGCGCGGGTACGGCCGGTGGCCCCGGCGGCCCGGAGCGCGGCCATGCCCTGGAGGGCCTCCAGATAGTCGGCGGCGAGGGCCTCGTACGCACCCCAGTGCTGTGCGCCGCGACGCGCGAGCAGCCGGTCCCACCAGCGGGGGGCGAGCAGCGCGAGGAGCAGCGCGGGGGCGAGGACGGCGACCGCGAGGGGTTCGACGGTGGCGACGGCGGCCAGCAGGAGGGGCGGCAGCAGGCAGGTGACGGCGAGTTGGGGCAGATAGCGGGAGACATACGCGTCGACGCCTTCGACGCCGTCCACGAGGACGGCGCGGAGGGCTCCGGCGCGGTCCGCCCGGTCGCGTACCGGGCCGGTCGCGCCGAGGCGTTCCAGCAGCCGGTCGCGGAGGCGGGCGCGGACGGTGGCGCCGGCCGTGACGGCGTGGTGCCGCCCGGCGACCGTGAGGAGCGCGCGGATCAGGACGGTCGCGGCGACGGCGGTGAGCAGGGCGGGCAGCGGGCCGGTGGCGCCCCGGGCGAGGGCGGCGAGCGCGTGGGCGAGCAGCACGGCCTGGCCGAGGTGGGTCAGGGCGACGGCGAACAGGAGCGCGGTGGCGACGGTGAGGGGCCGGCGCGCGGTGCGGGCGGCCCGGGCGAGTTCGGGGTGGACCATCATGCGGGGTCTCGTTCCTTCGGGGTCCCGGCGTCCGGTGCCGGGGGGTGTGCGGGGCGGGCCCGGTGGCGGGGCGGGGCGCCGAGGGCGAGTCCGTGGACGATCCACTCCCGGCCGGGTTCGCCGCCCAGGGCCGCGCCGAGGTCGGCGTTCTGCCAGCAGCCGACGGGGCGGGCGGCGAGGCCGAGGGCCGTGGCCATGAGGTGGGCGTGGCCGGCTCCGTAGCCGGCGAGGAGGTGGTCCCGGCGGATCCGGGCGGGTCCGGCGTCGCCGGGGCAGCCGACGGAGAGGAGGACGGCGCCGGTGGTGGCGAGCCAGCCCTGTCCGGCGGCCCAGGCGGCGAGGGTCGGCAGGACGGGGCCGGTGGCCCCGGTGGCGAGCCGGCCGGCCCGGAGGACCCGCAGGGCGGGGCGGGTACCGCCGGTGGCGAGCCACCAGCGGGGGCCGCCGGGCGTGGCCGCGTGGGCCGCGCCGATCACCCGCAGCAGGTCGGTTTCGGAGGGCCGTTCGGCGGCGGCGAGGGTCTCCAGAGGGGCGCTGCGGCGGTCCCGGATCACGGACCGGGGGGTGCGGGCGGGGGCGGTGTGCCAGGTGCCGTGGGGGGTTCCGGCCGCCGCGAGCAGCCGCAGGATCCGCCGGGCGTGGACGAGGTCGGGGTGGTCCCCGGGGGCGGGCTCGGTGTCCGCCGTGGTCGCCGTGGTCGCCGGCCAGTCGGCGAGGCGGGCGGCCCCGGTGAGCCGTACGGCCGCGAGCGGCACCCCGCCGTCATGGCCCGGTCCGGCCAGGACGGCATCCGGGGTGTGGGCCGCCGCGCCGGCCGCGACGAGTGCGGCGGCGGTGTGTCCGGTGTCGAGCAGGACGAGCGGCCAGGCCCGGTGCCGGTAGTGGGCGACGGTCCGCTCCGGCGCGGCGATGAGCAGGGCGAGGGTTCCGGGGGGCGCGGGCAGGGCGCGGGGGCGGTGGAGATGGAGTCGGTGGGCGCCGGGTTCATAGGTGTACTCGCCCGGGGGCAGCCCGGAGTCGGCGCCGGCCAGGATCCGTACGGTCACGGGGTGGAGCGCCCCGGCGGACGCGGCGGGCCGCAGCCGCCCGCCCGCGACGGAGTGGCGCAGCAGCGGATCGAGTACGGCGGGTACGGCCACCCCCGCCGCCTGGCTCGGCCGGGCCCTCTCCGGCCACGGCAGATCGGGACCGGGCACCTCGCCGGAACGGGCCCTGGCGAGGGCGGCGGTGACCGGTGACGGCCGTGATCGCATCGGTGCGTTCGTCCTCTCATGGGGTCGGCGGAGGGGCGGCGGTATCGGGTGGGCGGTGGCTCGGTGCGCTCCCGGACACCGGTGTCCCACCGGTTCGGTGGCTTCGGGTACGCGGCCGGCGCGGGCGGCGTCGCATGAGGGCGGCCCGGGGCGCCGATGGGGTCGCCGGCGCTCGGGCCCACGCGGGGGCCGACGCCCAACAGCCGCGGCACGGGCGGCCGTCCCACCGACCCGGTCGGGGTCATCACCCTCTGGCGCATGACCATGGGCCGTCGGCCCCGCCCCCGAGGTGGCCGAGGCCAGGAATCCGGGACGCGCGGCCGTTCACCGTGCTCCGCTCCCGGGCGGCACCCCGGGGAACGCCTCCGGCGCGGCGGCACCGGCCGGGCGGCTCACATGTGCGGGGGTGGGGCGAGGGTGAAGTCCGCCGCATCCGCCGGGGGCCGGGTGCGCCAGCCGCGGGCGAGGGCGGCGTGGGCGAAGCGCGGGCAGCCGAAGTGGCCGAAGGCGGCGGGGGCGTTGGGGATCAGCCCGGTGACCAGGACCCGGGCGACCCGGAGCGTGGTCAGGGCCACGTCCTCGGTGGTCAGGTCGAGGGTGAGGACCCGGTGCCCGCCCGCCGCGAGGGCGGTGTCGAGCCGGGCGCGGCTGCCGGGCTCGATCGCGTCGACCGGGACGGTTCCCCCGGCGGGGTGGGTGAAGCGGCGGGCGAGCGGCGCCATGCGCGGGTCCAGCCAGACCTGGACATGGGCGCCGAGGTCGCGCACCGCGGCGAAGTCGTCGCCGCTGGAGTCGAGATAGCGCCGGTCGGGCCGGTGGTCGAGGTAGAGGCCGCGGGCGAGCAGACCCGCGTCGACAGCGCGGAAGACCCAGCCGTCGGGGTCGGTGGTGCCCTGGGTGAAGACCCAGGTGTGGACGGCTTCGAGGACGGCCTTGCGGACCGCTTCGGCGGGGTCGTACCGGCAGGCGAACCCGGCCGCGTACAGTCCGCGCGCCGGGTCGTGGACGAGGGCGGCGGCGCAGGGGGCGAACTCGGAGGGCAGTTCGACGGCGCTGACCTCCAGGGCGCAGCCGGCGAGGTCCTCGGCGAGCCCGGGGACGGTGGCGAGGTCGATGCCGCGGGTGGGTCCGTCGAGGTGCCACCACAGCCCCAGCGCGTCCCGTTCGACGACTTCGAGGAGTCCGCGTTCGACGGCGTCGTCGAGGCCCTGCCCGGTGGCGATGCCCGCGTAGTTGAGGTGGTGGGTACGGGGCAGGCCGCGCCAGGGGCCCTGCCGCCAGTTGAGGTGGCTGAGGGCGACCGGCACCCAGTGGGGACCGTCGTCGGCGGTGGCGCGGGCCCAGAGCGCGGGGGTGTCGGGGGTGAGCGGCCGGTAGGGGAAGCCGGGCCGGCGGTACTGCCAGGGGGCGTACGAGGGGACCTCGCCGGGGCCGTACACCCGCTCGCCCTCGGCGCGGAGTTCGGCGGCGGTGGCCCGGCGGGGGGCCGCCGGGTGGCCGGGGGGCGGGAGCCGGTTGCCGCAGTAGCGTTCCACGGCCTCGGCGACGGCGGCGGTCCGGGCGCCCGCGGGGTCGGCGAAGGTGGTGCCGAGGGAGACCCGGTCGGCGGGCCAGGCGCCGAAGCGGCGGGCGTCGGCGACCTCGGCGGTCATGGCGGTGTAGCGGGGCGGCGCCCCCTCGGGGTGGGGTACGGGTCCCACCCGGCGGACGATGCCGCAGACGGGGTCCACGAGGTGGTCGAGCGGGAGGGGTGCCGGGGCGGCGGTCGTCATGCGCAGATCTCCTCGTAGAGGTCGGGCAGGGCGTCGGCGGGGCGCAGCCGGGTGGTGGGCAGCAGCAGGGCGCCCCGGTCGGCGCGGACCGTACGGCGGGACGGCAGGAGCCGGGTCGCGGTGACGGGGTCCTGGCCGGTGTGGGGGTTGCGGGCGTGGGCGGGGAAGTGGTGGCCGCTGATCTCGATCCGCAGCCGGGTGCCCGCGCGGAGTCTGCGGGCGAGGAGTCCGAGGTCGACCTGGACGGTGTGTTCGGTGCCGGGTGGACGGGTGGTGCGGGCGGTGCCGAGGGCGAGGGGTTCGGCCCGGCCGCCGGGGTCGAGGGCGACGAGCCGGACGAACCAGTCGGCGGCCGGGGTGTCGGCGGTGACGGTCAGCCGTGCGGCGGCGGGCCCGAAGAGGTCCTCGGGGCGTTTCAGCGGCGGGGTGAGCAGCAGGGCCCGGTCGGTGCGGTGGGGGTCGGCCGTCAGATCGTCGGAGCGTACGGGGCGGTCGGGGTCGGCGAGGAAGCCGGCGCCGTGCAGCAGCCGGGGTCCGTGGGGCGTGCCGAAGGGGAGCCCGCGGACGGCGGCGGGGGCGACGGTGGCACCGGCCGGGTACCAGTGGGGGGCGCCGCCGAGGGCGATGGCGCCGCGTGTTCCGCCCTCGGCGCGGCCTTCGCAGACGGCGCGGGCCCAGCGGGCGGTGAGGTCGCCGAGGTCGATGCGGTGGCCGGGGCGGGCCCCGGCGCCGGGGTCGTGGGTGAGCCGGTGGCCCCAGGGGCCGAGGACGAGCCGGGCGGGGCCGCCCCAGGCGCGCCAGAGGGCGAGGGTGTCGGCGGCGAAGGGGTCGTGGACGCCTCCGACGGCGAGCAGTGGTATCCGTGCGAGGGCGGCGCGTTCGGGGAGGCGGCCGGTGCGGCGGGCGTGCCAGACGGCGGGCCAGGAGGGCAGCGGGCGGCCGAGGCGGGCCGGGAGCGCGGCCACGGGGAGGTGGGTGAGGAGGCCGGGGTCGGTGGCGAGGCGGCGGTCGAGGGCGGTGGGGTCGGAGTCGGGGCGGTCGCCGTGGGCGGCCCACCATCCGGCGCGGCCGAGGAGGCGTTCCACTCCGGAGGGTTCGCGGGCGGTCTCGGCGGTGCCGAGGGCGGGTACGGCGGCGATGACGGCGTCGGGGCCGTCGGCGGGCCGGGGCGCGGGGGTCGCGGTGTCGCCGGTGGCGGCGGTGAGGGCGCAGTACGCGGCGTAGGAGGCACCGGCGGTGACGATCCGTCCGTCGCTCCAGCCGCGGCCCCGGATCCAGCGGAGGGTGGCGACGGCGTCGGCGGCCTCCTGGGCGTAGGGGCGCCAGGGGCCCGCGGAACCGTACCGTCCGCGGACGTCCTGGACGGCGACGGCGAAGCCCCGGGCGGCCCAGGCGCGGGCCTCGTGGTGGTGGGCGCGGCGGCCGTAGGGGGTGCGGATGACGACGGTGGGGTACGGCCCGGGGGCGTGGTCCCGCCCGGTGCCCGGGAGGTGGATGTCGGTGGCGAGCCGGGTGCCGTCGGCGGGGATGCGGACGGTGGTGGTCATGGTGTCTCCCGGGCGGTGGGCAGCGGCAGACAGCCGGGGACCGGCAGGACGGGGTGTTCGGTGAGGCGGAGGTCGCGGAGGTCGAGCCGGCGCAGCAGGGGGCGGTCGGGGGTGCGGCCGGGGTGCGCGATCAGCTCTCCGAGCAGCAGGGCGGCGGTGTACGCGGCGGTGAGCGGGGTGTGTGCGGGGGTGTCGTCGGGGGTGCCGGATCCCGCCCAGTAGGCGGTGAGTTCGCGGTGGGCGGGGGTCGCGGCGAGCCGGCGCAGCCGGATGTCGGCGGCGGTGACGCCGTGGGGGCCCCGGGCGAGGGGTTCCAGCCAGGCGTGGGCGCCCTCGCGGTGGCAGCGCAGCCAGCCGGGGCCGTCGCCGTGGCGGGAGAGCAGGTCGGGGAGGTCCCACAGGCCGGGGGGTACGGGGCCGTCGAGGCACCAGACGACGGTGGTCCCGGGTCCGGCCCCGGTGGTCCGGGCGGCGAGGGTGGCGGGGGCCACGGGGCGGGCGAGGGCTCCGGCGGCGCGGGCGAAGCGGGCGAGGGGTTCGGTGAGGACCGGGTCGCCGAGGAGGAGCAGGGTGGTTCCGGTGAGGGGGCCGGGTGTCTCGGTGGCCGGGGCGGGGCGGCGGGTGGCGTATCCGGCCTCTTCGAAGGCGGTGACGAGCCGGTGCACGGCGGCGGTGGCCCCGGGGCCTTCCGGGGCGGTGTCCGGGGTGGTGCGGGGCGGGGTGTCCAGGGCGTGCAGGAGGTCGGCGGGCGGTACGTCCCCGGTGTCGACGCGGAGGAACTCCCCGTCGGGGGTGCGGAGCGCGAGGCCCCGGCCGGGCACGGTGACAAGGACGGCGCCGGGGGCGAGTCGCGGGGGGTTCACGTACGGCTCCTCAACTGCGGTGGCTGGACGGGGGCGGGGCGGGGCCGGGGCCGCCCGGGGGCAAGCGGGGGGCCCGCGGGCCCCGGGGGGCCGTGGGGGGACCGGGGACGGGGCCGGGCGACCCCGCACGGGG